>LFSZ01000106.1 GCA_001512885.1 Rikenellaceae bacterium DTU001 | reverse complement strand
CGTGGTTTTTATACAGGGACTTGAGAGCTAAGCCAATATTAAATTTAACATAAAAAAATTTTATCTCATCTTACCTCACTCATCTTATGTGCCAATAAAAATTGCATTACATTTTTGGGATAGAAATAGTGATTATTTATATAATATTTTATTGTTATATTTGAAATATATTTATTCGTAAAAAAGAAAAATGAATGAAATTAATTTTTTAGATTTACCTTTAGAAGTAGCTATTACTCAATTGCCACAAGCTGAGGTAAAAGCTAAAAAAATAACAATCAATAAATGTAAATTATTAAAAAAGGAACTAGAGATTACTACCATTAGAGATCTTATAAATCATTTTCCATATAGATTTTATGACAAAAGGGAATTTAAAAAAATAAAAGAAGCATCTCACTATTTTAATCAATATATTTTATTAACTGGATATTTTAAAGAGTTTTATGAAGAAAACTTAGGAAAAAGGCGAGTTATGAAAGGAATATTCGCAGATGCTAGTGGTATAATTGAAATAACATGGTTTAATCATTATGGATGGGTAAAAGAAAAAATTAAAACTAACATTCAATATGTATTATTTGGAAGGGTTAGCTATTATAAAAATTATTACATAGCACATCCAGAGATTAAAACCTTAGAAAAATTTTTACAATCAGAAGAATATAAACATTTGTATCCAATTTACAGCACTACAGAGCGTCTTGCAAAAGCTGGATTAAATTCTGATGGCATCATGAGTTTTATTAAAATAGTTTTGCCTCAGGCTATGAAATATATTAAGGAACCTTATCCAAATGAGCTATTAAAAGATGCAAAATTAGTCTCTATCACTGAAGCATATCAAAATATACATTTTCCTAAAACTGAAAAAGATTATGAAAAAGCATTGTATAGGATGAAATTTTCAGAGGCTTTTGATTTGCAGATTTTTTATGCTTATCAAAATGTCGTTAGAGATAAGCAACAAACACCATACAGATTTACAAAGGTTGGAAAACTTTTTAATGAATTTTATAATAAACATCTTCCTTTTGAATTAACAAAAGCTCAAAAAAAAGTAATTAGAGAAATCTGGGAAGATCTGCGTAGTGGCAGACAAATGAACAGATTACTACAGGGTGATGTAGGCAGTGGCAAAACTATAGTGGCTCTAATGTCTATATTGTTAGCTATTGATAATGGGTACCAAGCTTGTTTAATGGCACCTACAGAGCTACTTGCTCAACAGCATTTCAAGACTATTTCTAAGCTTTTAAAAGGTTTACCTGTAGAGGTAGATTTATTAGTAGGTAGTACTCCACAAAAAAAGAGAAATTATCTATTAAAAGATTTATTAGAAGGTAAAATTAATATTTTGATAGGAACACATGCTTTAATAGAGGAAGTAGTGCAATTTAAAAATTTAGGATTAGTAATAATAGATGAGCAGCATCGCTTCGGCGTGATACAGAGAGCTAAACTACATCTCAAAAGCGACTACCCTCCACATGTATTGGTAATGACAGCTACACCAATACCACGCACTTTGACTCTCACAGTATATGGTGACCTCAGAGTTTCTGTTATTGATGAATTGCCACCTAATCGCAAACCAGTAAAAACTATTTATCTGCCTTCTACTCTACGCTATCAAGCTTGGGATCTGATGAGAAATGAAATCAAAAAGGGCCATCAGGCATACGTCGTTTATCCCCTCATAGACGAAAGCAAAAAAATGAATTTAATCGCATTGACAGAAGGATATGATGCTATCATAGCTGAATTTCCACCTCCACAATACAGCATAGCCATGATACATGGACGTATGAGTTCGCAAGAACGTGATGAGATAATGTACCATTTCTCTAAAGGCAAAATTGATATATTAGTTGCTACTACTGTGATAGAAGTGGGAGTAGATGTGCCTAATGCTAGTCTAATGATTATAGAAAATGCTGAAAGATTTGGTTTAGCTCAATTACATCAAATGCGTGGCAGAGTAGGCAGATCTTCTGAACAAGCTTATTGTATATTGATAGGTGGAGAAAATATCAGTGAGAATGCTATACATAGATTGAAAATAATGGTAGAGACTACTGATGGATTCAAAATAGCAGAAGAAGACTATCGTCTAAGAGGCCCAGGAGAAATAGAAGGTGTAAGGCAAAGCGGGCAACGTTTTTTTAATATTATAGATCCAATAAATGATCAGCATTTAATAGAATATTCCAATAAATTTGCTCAAGAGCTTATTTGTAAAGATCCTCTTTTAGAAAAAACAGAATACAAATCATTGCATTCTATTATAGAGAGATATAAGTTAGAGAATATTTCTCTTTCATCCATAGGATAAAACTTTAGTATAATTTTGAAATTAAATTTCAAAAAAATCTTGTTAAAGCATTTTCTATCATCATATCAGTTAATTTTATTAATGGAATATTAGCAGCTTTTGCTTGTGCAGGCACTATAGATGCCTCGCTCATCCCTGGGATAGTATTTACTTCCAAAAAAAATAATTCCTCTTCATTCCAGATGAAATCAAATCTAACAACACCGAAACATGACAAATATTTATATAAATTTACTGATATAGAACGAATGTTTTGAGAAAAATCCTCACTAATATTAGCAGGTGTTATTTCATCTGACATACCAGAGTTATATTTAGCTTCGAAATCAAAAAAATCATTTTTAGGTATTATCTCAGTAACTGGAAAAGAAATAATATTGCCCTTATAATTAAAAACTCCACATGTGAGTTCTCGCCCATTAATTCCTTGTTCTATTAATATCTCATTGTCATACTTCCATGCCAGATGCACAGCATCATTTAGCTCATCTTCACTATAAATTTTACTGAGCCCCACACTACTACCACTATTTACTGGTTTTATAAATATAGGATAATTTAATTGTGATATTTTGTTTTTTATCTCATCGATAGGTATTTTATGAGAAAAATACACTGATGGTGCTATAGCTACAAATCCGCTATCTTTTACAATAGTTTTGCAATAATATTTATTAAAAGTAAGCATAGATACAGCAGCACTACAAGTAGTATGAGGTATTTGCTTCATCTCAAGATAGCTTTCTAATAAACCATTCTCTCCTGGTGTACCATGGATAAGTATAAATGCTAGGTCAAAATTTATTTTATTATTTTTATAATTAGCCGAGAAATCATTCAACAATATCTCTGTCTCCTTACCATTTTTATTTTTACAAATCCACTTATCTCGCTGTACATCAATGAGATATACTTCATATTTAGTATTGTCAATGTTTTTAGCTACCATTTCTGCACTTTTGATGCTGATTTCCCTTTCACCTGAATAACCACCATACATTAAAGCAATATTTAGCATCGTTCTAAATTTTTACAAAATTAAAAAGAAAAAAATTATAAGGTTAAAAAAAAATAAACGAAATGACTTAATGATATTAAAAGAATTTGGAATAATCTAAAATAATATAAATTTAGATATCAAAAGCTTACTTCAATCTATAGAAGTAACTTTTTTTAGCAATTTACCATTACTATCAAAAAACATTTTAGCAATAATTTTACCAGTTTTATCATACAGAATCCATTCACCTACCTTTGCAGTATTTTTATAATAACCTATCGTTGCTATTTGATGATTTGGGTGATATTCTACAAATTTTCCATCAGGCAATCCATTTTTAAAAAATTGCTCTCTTTCTAACCCACCATATTGATTATAAAATTTCCACAAACCCTCACGTTTTTCATTTTTATATACTCCCTCAGCAGCAATTTTACCAATTTCATTGTATTCAACCCAATAACCATCTTTTAGTCCCATTTTATACGCTCCATCATATAATTTATTACCATTAGGGAGGTAAAAAACATCAGAACCATTTTTTACATTATCAGTATAATTAGTTTGATATTTTAATGAACCATCAGAGTAATAACCTTTCCACGGGCCATTCATCAATCCATTTTTAAAATACCCTTCGTGTTGCACATTTCCATTTTCGTACCAGCTAACCCAATATCCATCCTCTCTATCATTTATAAAATTACCTTCTCTTTGTTTTTTGCCAGATTCATACCAAGCCACCCATTTGCCCTCTCTCAATCCATTTTTGTAATAGCCCTCACGCCATTTTTTACCTATTTCATAATAGTAAGTCCATAGTCCATCTGGCTTATCATTTACAAACATACCAATACTGCCTAATTTACCTGTAGGATGATAAAATTTCCATAAGCTATCGTGTTTGTCATTAACAATTTTCCCTTCCATTTCCATAAAGCCATTATAATACCACCAATAACAGTACCCATTCAAACTATCATTTATATAATAACCTTCGAATTCTTTATTACCATTATCATAATAAGAAATTACCTTACCTTGGCGCAAACCATTATCATAATAAATACTATCTTTTACCTTTCCATTAAGATGATAGCTGAGATATAAGCCTTGTTTTTTACCATTTTGATGAAAATATTTTTCATTGAGATTGCCATTTTCGTACCAAGAGTAGCATGGACCTGTCTCTTGATTTTCTTCCTTTGCTAGTTTTTTATTTGGATAATAGTATTTCCAAATGCCAATTTTTTTGTCATCTTTATAAAAACCTTCTAAAGCTTTTTGTCCGTTACCGTGATATAGCTCATAGGGGCCATCTTTTTTGCCATTTTTATAAGTAATCTTAGATATTAATGTCCCATGAGTAGTGTAAGTTTTATGCTCACCATCCATCTGGCCATTTACTATATGCCATTCTTCTATTTTATTACCTAATGAATCATAAATAATGACAGGACCAGTATCGGAGCTAATAATTTTCCACAATTTACCATTTTCAAAATAATATTCCCATTGACCAATCATTTTACCTTCAGAGAAATATTGTCTACTTTGAATATTCCCATTTTCATAATAAATAATCCATTCCCCCTCAGGTTTGCGATTTTTTAATTGTCCTGTCATTTTCAAAGTATCAGGATATTTATAATAAGCTTTTATAGGACCATTATCTTTTGCTTCAACAATATAGATTTCGCCATTAGGATAATATTGTTTCCAGGTGCCTATTTCTAAACCATTACTATCATATTCACCCTCCATAGAGAGCTGCCCATTATGAAAATAAAAATACCATTTACCTATACGAGTACTATCTGGCAAAGAGATAATGCCTTTTTCTTTTATTTGTCCGTCTGGATAAGTTTTTATAATTTTTGTTTTTTTCTGAGCAAAAATAGGATTTATTATTAAAATCAGTAGTAATAATATACAATATGAACGCATTTTTTATTACAAATTTAAAAATAAAATTTTAATATAAAAAATCCATTAAAAAAACTATTTTATTAATAATTTCCCTCACCAGTATCAATATTTTCATAGATTTTTTTCAAAAATCTATCTTTAGTTGTTGTAGTTGCTATGTAATATGAATATGCTTTTTCTTTGCCGCTGGATGGCAAGATTCTTGATTTAGAATCTGTATTAATTATTAATTCATTAAATTCTTTTCGAGAAGACAAGCCTTGCATCAGTCCATTATTATAAGTAAAAAAGTACCAAACATTTGGTAATGGTTCTATGTAGATAGTTAATCTATCACCACTACGCCTTAGAGATAACTCTATTATTCCATTCACATATTTATAAACTTGTTTGCCATTAGCAACAGAAATGCCAATGTATCCTTCTGAAACATAAGTTTTAGTCTCTGGTATATATCTAAAAGTGACATCATTAAAAACAAAAGTTTTCATTAATTCTTTAGGCATCTTTCGAATATTTCCATATAGATTTAGATCTTTTATTACATTCATGGCGTCAGTACTATCTATGATTTCTTCGATAAATGAAAGGAATAATTCATCTTGAATGTTTAGTCCTGGCAAGTCAGATCCTAATATATCAGTTGCCAACATATCTAGAGCTTTATCATTAAAGAAAAAATCTAAATTTATATTTCCATTAATAATAGTAGAATCTGAGTAGATATAATGGTCTACCCTACCATAAAAATCCATAGCTACTCTACCCAGATTAGACCCAAGACTCAGCTTACCCTCACCTCTCACTTTGCAATTATGTGTATTTAAACTTAGATAGTTACCTTTCATTGTGAGTCCATCAAATTTTTCTTTGGACGTTATCTGATATTCATTTGATGGCTCATCATACTTCAAAAAACCGTGAGAAGACACCAGTTCTATATCACCACCATATAATTTTTTTGTTAAAAAAGCTGGATATACACCTGCATTTTCTTTACTCGAAAAATATAAACCAGCAAAAATATTCTCTCCTGAGGTGTTTTTAGGTTGAGCAGGTATAGGTATCATTATATCAGTAGGATCTATCATTTGATTAAATTTAACCCATTGTTTAGTTAGGGTATCGCAATTATGTGAGATTTTGATACCGCCATCGAAGGATAAAAATTCCTGATCGGCATACAGATGTACATCGCCAGTATAAAGGAAATATGGGCTAAGAGTAAAATTGACACTATCGGGTACATTACCATTAGCTGTTGTTTGCGATTCATTGACTACGAAAATTTTATTAAAATAAATTAATTGAGAATTATTATTTTTATCTACATATTCGTAGTGTCCATTTCCAGAATAGCTTTTTTTACCATAGATCCATATTTTACAATTATGCAAAATATGATATTTGGTTTCTAGATTAGCTAAAACTTTTGAATTTTCTAAAGGTTTCATTTCAGCATGCGGTAATATATATACTATACCATTATCAGGAAAAATAGCAGCATCAGCTACTTGAATATATGGTACTTCGTAAGCTGTAATTATTTTATCTCTTATATTAAAATTAGCTTTACCAGAAATAAATGATAATGAATCTTGAGCGGGATGTGTAGAAATAAATATAGAGCCTTCTAAATCCATGTCTACAAGGTCTCTAGATGAAATATGAGTATAATCTACATCTTTTCTCTTTATAGTATAAAAGTCTAATTCTTCTTTATCCATATACCAATCAAATTTATCCATAAAGCAAATATATTCATTAGCAGGAAATCGTATCATAGAATTTTCTCCAGTTGTTTCGAAAGAGCCTTTTCTTTTATCAAAGTCTACATGGCCCTTATAAATTTGAGTTTCTAGTGCAAATTCATTTAAATCCAAAGTTTTTAGTACAAAATCACAAGTATCTGTATCAAAAACTCGATTTTTCAATGTAAATTTTTTACTATTCATAATAGCATTTAAAAATTCTATTTTACCATTAACAAAGAGTCCCAAAGGACTATAATCTAATATACCATTAATTTTTATATTTTCTTTATAAGCTATAGCGGGGGTCTCTATTGTATTAATAGACATAAAATCTTGTTTAGGATACCATATTATTTTAGCATTTTCTACATTTACAGGTGGGTATTGAATACCAGTGCTACGTTCAGTAATAACGTAGCTATCTACTATTCCTTTAGCAGAATCAGGGAAAAATAGTAAATTTTTACTAATAGCTGTAGAGGTGATATATTTCAATGTGCCATTTCCATATAATCCTTGATTAGACATAGTGATTTCATTAACAAAAGTCCCTTTTCCACCATAAGCTGGTAGCCCATCAGATGTAGTTTTATGAAAAATACCTAGAGAATAATCATCCATTATTATTAGTGGTTCGTATATATCAGGAAAAATACCACCAGAAGCTAGGTAACCATCAAATTTAAGTGAATCAGTTTGAAATTTATCTAAATTTTCTAATCTATAAGGATTTATGTGATAATAAAAATCATCTCTTAGGTATACATCTTGATAAATGCATGATTTGTCATAATATACATAAGATATTTTTTTACTATCAAAAATAGGATACTCTGGCATATAAATTTTACCACTTTTATTACTAGGATGGTCTATTAATATCTCTCCACTAAGGTCTTCTATCACATTTTTTACTCGCACTAATGGGTATTCACCATATTTATCTGGTACTCTGCTTCTTACATAAAAATTCATAGAATCTACGTATGGCATATTTATTTTAAAATCTTCATATGAAAAATAATATTCTCTACCAAAATAATTAAATCTACCTGCACTTATTACACCATTGAAAGTAAAATCTCTATTTTTTTTCACAATAACCATTTGTGCCTCAGGATAAACAACGACATTCTGTGAATCACTCAGAAATACTCTAGATACACCTTCTAATTTTAAATCATAATTAATTAAACTTAGCCTAGCATTATCTTTTGATTCTACTACAGAATTAAATTGTATCACATCGAAATCTTTTTTACCAACATTAGCTTCGATGTAGTCATAAATTTTATCTTTTGCATAAACCATATCTGTCGTTGGATTGTAATCAACGAAGCCTTGTAGTGCAAGAGATATAATCTGCTGACGAATAATACGAATATCTATTTTGCGAAATTTAGCAAAATCTAAAACCGAAAAATATTTTTTTCCTGTTTGATCTATAAACTCTTTAATATATTGCAAGGGATTTTTCTCATCTATTCCTTGTAGCTTCAAATATCGAGACTTAGAGAAATAATTGTTAGATTCAAACAATGCATTTCCTAATGACCCACCTTTCATCATAGACATTCTGATTTCGGGACTACCTATAGTCCAGTAAAGAGCTTCGAAATACATATCTATATTGTGATATGTATTATAAAAAGGCATGGGATGTAGACGTTCATTATCTCTAATGCACATTATTTCTTTTGTGGAATCTTGATATTTAAAAATTAATGACATATGATATATCGAATCTTCATTTAGATATATTACTACAGAGGCATCTTGACTATCTATACTATTTTTTCTAATAGAAAAACTATTAGATTGTGATTTTATAAATAATTTATTATCATAAAATAATCTAATAGTAGCAGGACTAATGCTATCACCATGCCCAATGATGCTAGCGCCTTTTACTGTAAAACCACCTTCATAATCAATATTTTTAAATATATTATTAATGTAAAAATTGGTTTGATATGAATAGAACTGCGGATAAATAGATTGCTCTCCAGTTTTATCTGCAAAGATACGTTCTATTAAGAATCCTGTAATTGGTTCATCTCCAAAATAATCTTTATGATAAAAATTTACACTGTCAGCTCTGTAATCTCGAGATTTTAGTGAAATGGTATAATTACTTAATATAGCATAAACTCCTTCTGGATCTAGTAAAGCTCTTTGCCAGGTAATTTTACCACCTTTGCCCTCCCATTTGTAGTTATTCATATAATATGTGCCACTGGTATGATAAATCACAGAACTATCACCGTATGCATAACATTTTAGAGTAGTATTAGGGAAAATGATTTTGGGTTCTTTGTCATATTCGAAATGAAAATCATTAGAGGTGCTCATCCAAGTAGTAGTGGGCGATGAGTACAAGATGGCATTTAGAAATAAGCTATCGCTCTGAGAGAGAAATTGTATGATTTTTTGTGCTCTTTCTTTTTCTACAATATTTTTATATGTTTGCGACCAAGCAGTATATGCACTTTGCCATTTGCCACTTTTTTGAATATTTATTAATGAATGCAAAAATGATAAAAAATGCTCTGAGCCAAGCCTTTTTTTTAACATTGCATTAGATAATTCTATGATAGATTGTTTCTCCAAATCAGTGATAGAGCTCCAGAACGTTGAGAATTCACCAAGTAAAAATGCATCTATTTCTTTTAAAGTACTTTTACTGATATTTCTATCTTGACGAAACAATTGCTCTAACCCTGATATGTATGTCGTCGGATCTTGAGTAAATTGTGTTATTTGGGCGTGTAGATTAATACTAAATAATATAAAAACTGTAATAAATATAAATGAAATTTTTTTCATAAATAATTAATTAACTAATTAATTTAACAAAAATAATAAAAAAGAATTGAAATAACAGTTTTGATTAATAAAAAAATAGCGGCAACATTAATTTACACTAATAACCTTTGTGAATATTTTAATAAATTTAGAATTGAGGATTATTTTTAATATAATATTAGCAATTAATTAATTGCAAATATTAATAGATGATTCAAAAATAATCAACACTTAGTATTTTTACATTAAGTATTCTTTGTGTCTTTCTGGCAAATTACGATCTATGATGTAAAGGGTAATTTTAATAGCTCCACGCTCAGAATATCCATATTTATCGCACATTACACTTATCATATGACGAATATCTTCTTGGATTTTATTATCATAATTGCCAAATTTGTCAGTGAAATAGTCTTTTAGTGCAAACCTAAAAGATTGATTTTTTAGGTATGGATCGAGACTTGCTTTCTTAATATTTTCTTTATATAGATCAAATAAATCTTGAATCAACTGTGTGTGTTGCCATTTTTTTTGCTTTACCTCTATCTCTTGAGCAAGGGTTTCGGTGATAAATCTATTTAACAAATTATTTCTGTTTTTATCTCTATCGACTATCTCAGGAAATAAACGATTTTCTATAGATTCTAAGAATTCATTAGTTACTATATATGTTTTATCTGTAAAAGGATTTGTAACTTTAGCTCCTATATCATAGCTGAGAGCTAAAAGATAATGAATGATGTCTTCTAATATTTTATTTTCATTATAAGTAAAAAGGGCGTCTTTTAGCTCTTGTACTATATTTATTTCATAAATTTTGAGAAGCGAGTTTATAAAATTTGGTGGAATAAGTTTTTTAACACTATCGGGTTGATCGTTGAAAAAATTAATAATATCTAGCATATCTATCTCTTCATCTTTTTCTTGATATGTAGATAGCAATTTATTGCACAATGCTATAGATTGTCTACCAGAAATACCTTTAAATCCTTCATCTAAGGCTTCATTTAAAACAGCTAAACGTATATTTCTTTTAAAACCCTGTATATCTTCTTCTTCGAGCCAACGCGGTATCCTGCCATGATAAAGTTCCATTTTTAATAATAAAAGATCAGGATCTATATATTTTTCATACTTACTTCTATGCTTTAGCCATCTTTTCAATGTATCTGATTCTGTATTTAGTCTAGTGCAAATAATGATTTTAGCAAAATTTTGCAAAACACGTGGCAAGAATTTTTTTTGAATATTACTACCAAATTTATTTTCGTAAATACGTACCTCTGTTTCTGCATCTAAAACGTAAGGAATCAACACAAATC
This sequence comes from Rikenellaceae bacterium DTU001, assembly GCA_001512885.1. Taxonomy (GTDB): domain Bacteria; phylum Bacteroidota; class Bacteroidia; order Bacteroidales; family DTU049; genus DTU049. The sequence continues at coordinate 10,952 of LFSZ01000106.1, read as the reverse complement.
TCACTCTATCTTGAAAAGATTTAATATCTATAAAAGTTTTTTTGTCTTCTGGATTTACTAATCCCAAAAACAAGGTATTTATTCGCTCCTCGATATGCTCCACTTTGTGTACCCCATCACTTATAATACCATGCAAAGAGAGTAATCTAGTAATATTATTATCTTTTATATCCATTATAGCATAAATACCATTATTAGTATATGCTAGATATGAATATTTACATTCTATCTCCTCGGTAGACAACAAATTTCGTAATTCATTTTGCAAATTATCATTAATGTAAATATGTTCTATTAGGTTATCTGCAGGATTCCATACAGATATACCTTTGCCAAGTTGGCGATTAAAATCTATTCGTTTAGCATAGATCATATCATATACTTGCAATGGATCTTCTAGTATATCTATTAGTGAATTATAAATAGATTTGCAAATAGAGCACGGTTCGCTTCTAAAAAGCCATTCATAAATTTTTGATTCTATAATATCTTCATATACTTTAGGATCTTTGATCAGGGTTTTTAAAAAATCTTTTCTTAGCTCTTTAGGAATTATTAAAAAAGGATTGTCATTATGAGGGCATGAATATGAGATTATTTTTCCATTTTCTATTTTATTGTTTATATCTTTAGTGTCGATTTTCCAAAATATTTTATAGACAGTACCCTCGTCAGTGAGCGTATATTCTTGCATTTTTTGTAACAGATTATTTAAAAAAGTAGATTTACCACTACCAGGAGGGCCTTCGAAAAGATAAATTTGATTTACATTGATACCTTTATTGATTTCTTCAGCCATTTGCATAAATCTATTAGCAAACAATCTATCACTAAAAAAAGGTACTTCTACGTTCTCTACTAATAATTTAGATAAATCATAAAAACTAAATCCAACATTTTCGCTATCATTTTCATACTCATCAGTACCTTCTGGTACATAATAATGCACCATATCATGAAATAGTTGAAATATATTTCTCAAAACTTGCTTGGGGTTGGTAGATAATAGGAATAAAAAGTCATTAAAATTAATAGGATATCTCTGCTCTTTTTCTCTTATTTGCTTAGTAAGTCCTAATAAATATTCTAGTTCATTAGCGGTTTTATCATAAGGTATTAATGGATTTTCATCTTTATGTGACATAATAATATTATTTTTGTAAATTTAATAACTTTTTTATAAGCAATTCTTTTTTATATAGAAAAATATTTTATCTCCAGGTAATTTATTTAATTTTTTTTTAATTTTGTTAAAAAAAATTTATGAAACCCAAATTGATTATCATTTTATTCTGTTTAGTTTTAATGTTTAATTCTTGTGCTAAAACTGGTAATAAAAAAAAGGATGAAAGAAAAAACAATAATGTTCAAAATCTTAGTATTTTGATACCTACATACATGGAACAACCTATTAAAGAGTGGACATATTTTTTACAAGCTTCACATCCTAATGTTAAATTTGAAATAATCTGTATGAATGAACAATATTTTAGTAGTGATACTACTTTTAGAGATTTTGATTTAATATTTACCCCTAGTTTTATTAGAGGAAACAAATATAAATATTCTATTATAAGCCAAGAAGCTATAGTCTGTGTAGTGTCTTTCAAAAATCCATTTCTACAATCCATCATTAATAGAGGCATTAGTCCTAATGATTTAAAAAAGATATTTTCTAATCCTAATTCTTATTATTGGAAAGATTTTTTCAAAACTGATAAAAAATTAAATGATAAAATTACTATTATCTTACCAGATGATAGATATACATTGATAAATCAATTATTTGATTGGCTAGATATAGATAAACCTACATCAGTAACTATGAAATCTACAGATTCTATTTTAGATTTATTAAAAATTCAAAATGACATTATGACTTTTTTACCCTCATCACTTGTTTATAATATTAATACTCAATACAGAAAAGATTTTTTGTACGTAGTACCAATAGATTTGAATAATGATAACTGGATCAGTGATGACGAGTATTTATATGATAATATTATAATGATAAAAAAAGCTGTTTTAGACAATAAAATAGATTCATTATTGGTTTTGCAATATAAATTAATATATTCTATAGATAATTCTCGTAAAAATTTAATAGAAGACATAGTAAATAATAAGCATAATTTAAATAAAAATATCTTCGAACAATATGGTTATTTCGTTAATTAAACAAATTAAATTTGGCTTTTAGTCAATAATAATAGGCAAAGAAGAATTGGAGCAATTGATAAATTGATAGGGGCAATTCACGATTTGCCCAATGGGAAATAAAATAAACGCATCGTGTGAGTGTATAATCATATGCCCCCAATCATACGCCTCCAATCAAAATTAATTAAATCATAAAAATATTTATTTATATTAAAAAAATTATATAAATTTGTATATTAAACCTATAAAATCTTTTACTGATTAAATAAAATATAAAATAAATTTGAAAAATTTATAAAAATAAAAAATTATGAAAAAGTTTACAAAAAACAGAAAAATTATTCCTGTGAGTCTGATTATTATGTTGCTTACAGGATTTAATGCGATCAACCTTAATGCCCAGGAAATTTTCTTTACCTTCATAGCAAACCACACTTGTGAACATGCTGCTTTAGACAGTATACTTATTGAAAACCTAACGCAAGGAGGAGATACCACCTTGTATCATCCTGATACAGTGCTAACCTTAGTTTTGACAGGTATAGATCAATTTTTAACTGGATCAAATAATTTTTATGTGTCTCAGAATTATCCCAACCCCTTTGAAACAAAAACAAAAATAGATATTTTTTTGCCTGAATGCGATGATATTACTATAGATGTTTATGACCTTTTGGGAAGAAAAGTAGTCAATTACGAAGGTAGCCATGAAAGTGGCATGCAACATTTTACTTTTTTTGGAGGTAATTCAANNTTGGAGGTAATTCAAAAAACTACATTTTAACTGTTAGTTCAAAGAAATATTTGCAGTATATTCAGATGATACAATTTGGAGAAGTAAGTAGTGGGTTACCTTATTTAGAATATAATGGATCAACTACAATGAATTCAATAAAAATAAAACAAAAATCTTTGCAATCTCTTTTCCCTTATAATTTGGGAGATGAATTAAAATTTACAGGCTATGTTTCTGGAGATTATGCTTCGATCACAGACAATCCCCAAACAAGTAAAGAATATATTTTTGACATCAATCACATAGTACCCACTACTCCCACGGCAGGAACACATATAGCTGGTGAAAATCAAATAGAATGGCACTGGAACACGGTAGCAGATGCAGATGGTTATAAGTACAACACCGTTAATGATTATACTAGTGCCACAAATAATGGGACCAGTACATCATACATACAATCCGGTCTCGCTTGTGAAACCAACTACACCCTTTATGTATGGGCATATAACAGTTGTGGCGCATCCTCATCTCTTGAACTAAATGAACAAACCTCTGATTGTTCTTCGTCTTTCATATGTGGTACATCTACTGTCACTTATGATGGTGTCACATACAACACTGTTGCAATAGGCAGTCAATGTTGGCTTAAGGAGAATCTACGAACAACAAAATACAATGATAATAGTTCAATACCAGAGGTAACAGATGATTCTACATGGACATCTACCACTTCAGGTACCTATTGTTGTTATGATAATAATCCATCTAATTGTGATACTTATGGTGCTTTATACAATTGGTATGCAGTAAATACAGGTAAATTATGCCCAAGAGGGTGGCATGTACCATCGGATGCTGAATGGTGTACATTGGAAAATTATGTTGAAGCAAATACAGATCCTAATTGCAATCTATGGGAATGGCGTGGAATCAACACTGGTGGGCATTTAAAAGAAGCAGATACGACTCATTGGGCAAGCCCCAATACAGGTGCTGATAATTCTAGTGGCTTCACTGCTTTGCCTGGTGGCTCCCGAAAGTACTCTGATGGTTCATTTTACGTTCTAGGTCTCAACGGCTACTGGTGGAGTAGTACTGTATACGATGCGAGTTACGCATGGCACCGTTTCCTGCACTATCATAACGCTGGTGTCTACCGTGACTGCCACGATTATGGGGACGGGTTCGCCGTACGTTGCCTCAAGGATTAGTCCCGTTGAATTTGCTTCACGAAGAGAAGCATCGATTCAACTGGAACTAACTATCCTGTAAAGTATATAAATAAAAAGTTATAATTAGTGTAAAACTTCACAAGATACACTTGACTATTTGTGAAAATAATTCTAAAATTTTATAATCTGTCTTAAAATAGGTTTTAATAAAAAAACCATCGTTAGATGGTATTGTCATACGCTTTGTTTAAACCCCATACCTTTAGATTAGAGCTAGACAAAGGGAAAAAGGATGGGCTTTAGCTCTGAAAAACATGATTTTACTTATTGTGACTTCGTCTTTCATAGCCACTAAAGACAAATAAAATATAATTTTTTGATATAAATATAATAATAACATTGCTATATTATTAGCTAAACGCTTAATTCAATAAAATTATTTTAAAAAAATTTATTAATTTTGTTAATGAAATTTATAAAACTCACATTATGAAAAAAATGATTATAATTTTAATTTTATTGTTTTCTTTACACTTAAATTCTGCTCCAATAAGTAAGAACGAAGCTTACAAGATAGGTGAATATTTTTTAAATAAAATAGATAAAAGTTTAGAAAAAATATTAGTTAGAGAGGTCTCCATGCCATATTGGTTAGACATATCTGATGAATTTTATGTATTTGAGAGTAATAATGCTTATGTGGTAGTAGCTGGCGATGACGCTGTAGTACCTATATTAGCATATTCAGATGAAATAAATTTTTCAATTGCCGATAGTATGCCACCATCATTATCTTTATTATTATCTCAATATAAAGAACAAATAAAAATCATAAGGCAAAAAAAATTATCAGCCACAGTTGAAATAAAAGCACAATGGCAAGAATTAGTAAATAAAGAATATAAATCAAGATCTCAGGTAGGCCCCCTACTTCACTGCACTTGGGATCAGGGTTGTAAATACAATGCACTATGTCCAATAGATCCTGCTGGACCGTGTGGACGAGTTTATGCTGGTTGTGTAGCTACAGCTATGGCTATGAATATGTTTTATTATCGACATCCAACTAATCCTACTGGCAATGCTTTTCATTACACTAACTATGGATTATTGCATGTAAATCTTAATCAACACACATATAATTATGAAAAGATGCCAACTGTAGTAACAGACTCTAGCTATGAAGTAGCCAAACTCATCTATCATTGTGGTATAACAGTAAAAATGGGATATAGCCCTTATGGGTCTGGTGCTTCTATGTCTACTGCTGGCGAACAAATGAAAATAAAATTTGGATATAATCCTAATTTATCTTTAAAACAAAGGAATGATTATACAGATGATGAATGGTGCAATATGCTTAGAAGTCAATTAGATCAACAAATAATTCTTCAATATGCTGCTTATGATGAAAATAGTGGACATGCATTTGTATGTGATGGATATTCTGATAATGACTATTTTCATTTTAATTGGGGCTGGGGAGGATATTATAATGGATTTTATTATATTAATAATCTAAATCCAGGATATGACTTTTTTTATGGGCATCAAGCCATTTTTGATTGTTATCCTACTTCCCCCACTTATACTTGTTCACACCACACACTTATATCTCACTCTGGTTCTTTGACTAGTAGCTCTCCACATTTATCTCAATATGAAAATAATGCAAATTGTACTTGGTTAATCGATATACCTGATACTTTAAAAAATATAACGTTAGAAGTTAGGTATTTTTCTACTTTACCAGGTGACACTTTATATATTTATAAAGGTATAGATGATAGTGGCGAATTAATAGCTAAATGGAGTGGTGATAATGTGCCAACTACACTGGTTATTAATCATAATCCTATTTTCATAAAATTTATTACAAATAGTAGCGGTACAGATAAAGGTTTTTTAATAGACTATTTTGGATTTCCTGCTAGTTTTTGTAGCATTTTTACTACTTATAACAGTCCCGATGAAATCATTTTATCAGATGGAAGTGGATCTTATAATTATAGACCCAATGTATATTGTAGGTGGTTTTTGTATAATTATAATAATTATGAATATGATTTTATTCCCGTAATGTTTGATTTAGCTACAGGAGATACTCTGAAAATTTATGAAGATTTTAATAGTGGTAATGTCCTCAGTTATTCTTTTAATAAAAATAATCCTGCTCATTCGTTTACATCTTCGGCTAGTAGAGTGATTTTTACTTTTATTACTGATGATTATGATGAAGGTGATGGTTTTGAATTTTTTATTAATAAGAAAACCTCCATATCTGATCATTTTAATAACGATAATTTCCAATATTCAATTATAGATGATCTCTTGTATATCTGGATAGAATCAGACCTAGACAATGATTTAGTGCTATATTCACTAACAGGACAAGAGCTATATCATATACAATCACCAGCCAATCTCAACTCACCTATTATAGTACCATTTAATTATAATGAAGGAATCTATTATTTAAAACAACAAAACAAAAATAAAATTTATTTACATAAAATAATAAAACTATAATAAAAAATAAAATTATGGGAGAACCTAAATCTATAGGAGAATTACTTAGCAAAACTTTGTATAATTACAAAATAGAAAAAAAATATGCTTTAGCCCTTATTAAAGCTAATTGGGAAGCATTGGTCGGCAGTTATATTGCACAAAATACAAACTCATTGGATTTAAGAAATAAAACTTTATATATTAATATAAATTCTGCTATTATTAGATATGAATTGTCTCTACAAACTGAAGAATTAGTTAAACGTATTAATTTATTATTCCCTTATAAGATTGTACATAAAATTAATGTTTGACTCAACTATGCAAAGCTATTTTTTTTTAAGCTTTTTGCTACAAATAATGATAAATAAATAATGGTTCTATAACGTTTTATTTGGGTTAAGATTAAAATTGGACAGTTAAATATCAACCACAAAGTTCTCAAAGAAGGCACCAAGAACACAAAGAGAGATGGAATTAAAAGGGTTATAAATGGCACTTTGTGAACTTTGTGTAATAACTTAGTGCCCTTTGTGGTAAAAAAAATAACCTAAATAATTAAAGATAGTTATTTTTATGTAACAATCTAAAATGTTTTTACCCACAATAAACGTTATAGAACCTAAACAATATTGATTTTTTTAGTTAGATTCTAATACATACCTAAGATCGTAATGCCAAGACACTCAATAAATACAAAATTCTGCTGCCTACGATAGCATCCCATTGGCCTCTGCCACTTACTTCGCATAAATCAAAACCAATAATTTTTTTATTAGTTTTACTAATCAAATAAAACAAATATTCTATTTCTTCATAGCTAAAACCACCAGGTACAGGAGTGCCTGAATTAGGGCACAGATATGGTTGTAAGCCATCTATGTCGAAGCTAATGTAAATATTTTCTGGTAATAAATTTACAATCTCGTTTGCTATATCATGGAATGATTTACCATTTAATAGTTGTGAATTGATATCAAAATTATAAAAAGTCGATATTTTTTTATTTTTTTTAGCAAAATTATTTTCTTCTTCACTATAATCTCGCACTCCTATCTGAATTAATTTATTTATTTCTTTAAAGTCATTGATAACATTATACATTACTGAAGCATGGGAATAAATAAATCCTAAATATGACTTTCTGAGATCATGATGGGCATCTATTTGTAATATACCAAAATCATCATAAAAATCTTTAATAGCATCTATAGCACCATAAGTAATGCTATGCTCACCGCCTATTAATCCAGGAATTTTACCATTTTTTAATATTTTGATTACTTGTTTATATATATCGTTCATTACATTTTTACAAACATCATTTATTATTTTTAATTCGTTTTTTAAATCATCACTTAATATGCTATTATTTTCGAGGTAATCAATTATTTTTTTAGTGCTTGGTCGATAAGAATTACTAATATTTTGAAAAAAAACTTCCTTACTATCATCCCAGTAAATACCTTTTTGCCAAGCGTGTGAGTTAATATTATTCATAAGATCTATTTGAGATGATATATCTTTGATTTTAGACGGAGCTAATGATGTTCCTTCTCTAAATGTAGTAGTTAGCTCAAAAGGAATGGCAAGCAGTATCAAATTACTCTCACCTTCATCAAAAGATAAACCAAATACACCAGCTTTAGAAATATTATCTGTAAACTTCACTTTTTTATGCAAAAATAATAAAGTAGAAACAGAATTCAAAACTAAAAAATATAAATAAAATCTAAATTATTTAATAATCTGAGAAAAATACTTAGATATGGCAAGCAACTTTTCTATACTACTGATATAAATCAAGGATGGGACGGTATATATAAAGGTGAAACTGTACCTGAGGGTGTAAATATTTATTTTATCAACATTAAAGATTTATAAAACAAGATTTTTCGTACTTTAATTGGAATAATTTTTATTACATATTAATTAATTAATAAAATTTATATAAATTTGCATTAATTCAATAATTAATTATATGAAAAAATTATTTATCTTTATTAGTCTTGTAATTTTATCAAAAATCTCTTATTCACAAGATGATTTTTTAATTTCTAATTGGTATGCTTACAAATTATACATAAGTGGTATGGATGATTATTATAAAGCTGATTATTTAGCTAGAAGTTTAGAAAAAAATGACTTAGTTATTTTTGCGGCTTTTTCTTATGAAAATAATTATGGATATGTTATTTTATCAACCCCATCTCAAATGGATAATGTTGCTAATTATATCAATTTTACATTGATTGACTATGAGCTATTGGAATATGAATCAGCACTATTGAGTAAAGATTTATTTTTAGAAATTTATAGTTTAAGAAATAACATTTCTGTAAATGAGATAAACAAAAAACCTCCTAGATATATTCAACTAGGTCCCAAAAATGAATTATCAAAACAATTATACAATATAGCCACTGACATTTGGTTGGAAAAGTATTCACCTAAAGATGATAATTTAAAAAACAAATAAAAATATGAAAAAATTTTACATTATTTTTTTTATAATATTAATAACAAAAGTCCAAGTTTTTTCACAATGTTATAATTGTAATAGTAATTATCCGACTTCTACGCAATCAATTAGTCCAGGACAAACTATAACTGTTAGTACATGTGTATATGGAGGAGAATATTCTCGTTATAATGTAACTTCAGGAATTACCTATACATGGGAAACTTGTGGTGATACAGATTTTGATACTCAGCTAACTTTATATCAAGGTTCTACTTGTGGTAGTGGAACCGTTTTAGCATATAATGATGATGCATGCGGTTTGCAATCTTCTATCACATGGACAGCTAATTTCACTGGTACAGTTACACTTTTATTGAGTAAATACAATTGTCAAAATCAGTCAACATGTATGACATTAAAATGGAGTGCTAGCGGAGGAGGAGGTGGTAGTGGTGGTGCTACCTGTGCTACTGCTGATCCATTTTGTACTGGCACTACTTATAATTTCCCTGCTGGAGTTAATAGCGGAACTGGTGAAAGTGGTCCAGATTATTGCTGCCTTGGGTCCACGCCAAATCCTGTATGGTACTATCTACTTATTGATCAACCTGGAAATATAGAAATATATATTCATAGTAGTCCTCAAAGAGATCTTGATTTTATTTGCTGGGGACCTTTTACAAATATTGATGATCCTTGTATGTATCCAACGACATATTTAACTAATAATGGGGGCTGTTCTAGTCATCATGCTCCTGGTCCTGGTGGAGGATATCCTACTGGTAATACAGTAGATTGTAGTTATAGCGCTTCTTGGGAGGAGTGGTGCTATATACCTAATGCACAAACTGGGCAGTTTTATATATTATTAATAACAAACTATTCTAATAAAGCTTGTAATATTATTTTCGAGCAAACAAATGTAGGACAACCAGGTGCAGGTAGTACTAACTGTAATATAGTGATATGTAATATGTCAAGTATTACTGCTACTCCCTCAGCTTGTAATCCATCTACAAATTTATATTCCGTATCTGGTACTATTACTTTTACAGATCCACCTACTTCTGGACAATTAATAATTACTGATAATAGTGGAGCTTCTCAAACTTTTAATCCTCCTTTTAATAGTCCAATAAATTATACTTTGACAGGATTAAACTCTAATGGTACTACACATACTGTAACTGCTCAATTTACAGATGCACCTTCTTGTACTGCTTCTATTACATATAATGCGCCATCAGCTTGTAATATGTGCAATGCTAATGCAGGACCAGATAAAACTATATGCGGTTTAAGTACAAATTTAGAAGCTATTATATATCCAGACAATGCTTCATACAATTGGTCTCCTACTACTGGCATTAGCTTTGCAAATATAAATTCGCCTACCACAGCTATTACTGCTACAGCACCCGGTGTATATACACTTACTTGGAATGTTACTTCTACTTACGGAATTACTTGTACTGATCAAGTTTCTATTACTTTTGATAATCCCACAGTGTCAGCCTCAGCGTCACCATCTACAATATGTTCAGGAGCAAGTTCAGTCTTAACAGCAAGTGGAGCGAGCACATACAATTGGTCTCACAGTCTAGGCACAGGAAGTTCCAAGACAGTATCACCGACCAGTACGACAACATACACAGTAACAGGAACAAGTGCAGAAGGCTGTACCAATACAGCAACAGTTACTGTAACGGTCAATCCTACACCGACAGTGACGGCCTCAGCGTCACCATCTACCTGTCTCTTATACACATCTCCGAGCCCACGAGACAGGTACGACAACATACACAGTAACAGGAACAAGTGCAGAAGGCTGTACCAATACAGCAACAGTTACTGTAACGGTCAATCCTACACCGACAGTGACGGCCTCAGCGTCACCATCTAC
>LFSZ01000013.1 GCA_001512885.1 Rikenellaceae bacterium DTU001 | reverse complement strand
GATTAAAAGTATAACACGCAACACCAGTAGCTGCGCTCCCTGCAAAATTTCAATTCCTTATGGTGCGATTAAAAGTTAGTCAAAGGCAATTATGATATTTCACCAGAAAAGGGATTTCAATTCCTTATGGTGCGATTAAAAGGTCGCCATTGCCTTTTAAAAATGGCTTAAAATCTGGCTTTATAATTAACTACTTTAACATTTTTTACTATAAAAAGTCGTCAATGTGCAAAGATACAAAAATCCCTGGACATTGACAACTTAATATTTCTCAATATTTCTTAGTATTTCAAATAACTTAGGTGTTTTTATTAGTTTTATTTTATAAAAAAATATATTGATAGACAACATATTTTATAAAAAATTATTTACGCTACTGCGCTCTACCCCTATTATTTTTTTATCTAAAAATTTTTCTGTTCTACTGCTAAAAATTATTAATGAATCTTCTTCTAAATTCATTATTTCTTCTGCAAAAATAATTAATTCTTTTAATTTTACCTCTGTGATTTCTCCTTCGAATACCGAATTTTGTATCCAATTGAGATATCTTCTGCAAAGTTTTAGCATTTTAGCTACACGCTTTTCATTTACATCATATACTAATATTACATACATTGTTTTTTATTTATGGGTGATGGGGGCATGGGTGATGAGTGATAAGTGATGGGTGATNNGTGATGGGTGATGGGTGATAAGTGATGGGTGATAGGTGATGAGTGATGGCATTATAATGATTTTGAAAGTTTCTTTTTGTATGATGATGTTGCTTTTAGAATTTCATCAGCTTCTTTTTTGAATTCGTTTACTTTAGCAATAGGTAATATTTTGAGCTCTTCTAATAGTTCGAGCCAAAAGACAGTTTCATCTATCTCCTCAACTACTATGCACATTTTAGCATATCTTTCTCTGTTTGATCTCGCTCTGCACATGGCTCTGTAATTAGCTGCTACTGAGGTGGCTGATCGTATTATTTGCTTTTTTAAAATAGAATTTTCATCAGTGTATTTCAATTTTGACAATTCAATTATTATATCTATAGCTAGTTTTTTAGTCCTGTCTCTAAATATTTCGTTGTAATCTAATTTGTCCATTTGTATATTTTTTTGATGGGTGATAAATTTATGGGTGATAATTTATAAGTGATGAGTGATAAGTGATNNATAAGTGATGAGTGATAAGTGATGAGTGATAAGTGATGAGTGATGGGTGATAGGTGATGAGTGATGGGTGATGGGTGATGGGTGATAAGTGATGAGTGATGAGTGATGGGGGCATGTTTACCAATACATTTTAAAGGGTTTGTACTCTTCTAATCCTAATAGATGCTTACTGAGTTTATAACATTCTAACTTTATTAGGTGTCTATAGCTAACATTTCTTTTTAATGAACGGTGTTTGATAGTTTCATTTAACTTATTCTCAAATGCTTGAGCAAAAATTTTTGTACCGTTAGGATTTAATATGCATTTATTTAATTTTTTATCAAAATGCTTTTCTTGTAATTCTTTTTTATTTAATAATCTAAAAATAACTCTATCGACTAGGATAGGTTTAAAAATCTCAGAGATGTCTAGTGATAATGAATATCTCCTTTCGCCAGGTGTGTGCAAGTAACTGATAGTAGGATTCAATTGTGTTTGATGAATGGCTCGCAGGCATTGGGTGTAACACATCATATTACCGAACGAAATCAAAGCATTTACTTCATTCTGTGGAGGTTGCTTGCTACGACCTTCCATGCTGAAATCATTAATTATCAAATCAAATCCCGTATAATACGTTTGCCTAATATTTCCTTCTATGCCCATTATTTCAGCAATATTATCAGCTTGTGGTAGGGTATCAGCATATTGTTCTATTTTGAATATTATTTCTTCGAGTTCTTTACCTCTGTTATTATAGTATTTTAAGTTTTTTAACATGTTAAATGTAGCACCTTCTACAAATTTGCGAGCTAGCTCTATTCGTTTCCTTTTGTTTTGATAAGCAGACGTTTGTGCCAAAATCATTTTTCCCGACAATAAACCATCGCGTGGCATAAACGAACCGGTGTAGTTTTCGTAATAATCGAAAAAATGTACGGCTATATCTTTTTGACCTAAAAAGTTATACAAAGCACTATTAGCACGTAGAGAACCAAATACATAAAATTCAGAAACGTCTTCAATGGGTATATATCGAGGTTTGCCTTCTTGTTCATTGCCATTTTCATCATATTCCACTGGGGTGAACTTCAAAGTATTGTCTTTGCGTTC
>LFSZ01000002.1:4373-9093 GCA_001512885.1 Rikenellaceae bacterium DTU001 | reverse complement strand
GGTATAATGTCTATTATTCCTGATACAGCATTAGATAAAGTATCTGACACTTACAAATTATTTTCGGGTGGTTATCTATTTCATATATTGGGCTATGGAGTATTTTGTTTTTTTGCTCTGCTATACAATATAACATATCAAAGGCATTCTTTATTTATCATACTACTTTTTATCTCTATTTATAGTATTATTCTTGAGGTAATACAATGTTTTTTACCATATCGTACATTTAATCTTTATGATATCCTTGCAAGTCTTATTGGTATAGCCGTTGGAGTAGTTTTTTTCTTTTTATATCGTAGACTCAAGATTAGGGTTAAATGAATATAAATTGGACTTTTATTAAAAAATTTAATACAAACATAATGACATATCAAATCTACTCAATGCTTTAAATAATTTTTATTCTCCCAGTCTCCCATTCTCCCCAGTCTCCTATTCTCCCTAGTCTCCCAGTCTCCCCATTCTCCCAATCTCCCAGTCTCCCCAGTCTCCCATTCTCCCAGTCTCCCCAGTCTCTCTCTAAACTCCTAAACCTTTCTTTTTCATTTATGTGCATGTGCGGACAAAAATTATTATCTTTGCAAATCAAAAAAAATTATTATCATTGCAAAAAAAAAATTAAACCATGAAAAAATACAAAATAGTCAATTTTTTTATTTTATTAGTCTTATTTTCATTACTAAGTTCATGTGCATCACGAGAAAAGATAGTATATTTTTCTAATCCACCTCAAGATACTGCCATCTCCAGACAAACAATCTATAATCCTGTATTCAAAAAAGATGATTTCATCTCCGTAATAGTTACTTGTGATGACCCAGAGGCTGCTAAACCTTTCAATTTTCCAGAGCAATTTATGGACAAAAATTACTCTAATAGTGGTTATACTACTGGCGTACCTGCTAAAGCTGGATATCTGATAGATCAGGATGGCTATGTTAATTTACCAGTTATAGGCAAAGTACATCTCGCTGGTATGAAACGTACAGAAGCTATAGATATGTTAGAACAAAAATATTCTCAATACCTACAACATCCTATTGTAAATATCCATATTGAAAATTTCAAAATCAGTGTCCTAGGGGAGGTGTATAAACCAGGAACTTTTAAAATACCAAATGAGAGAATTACTATTTTAGAGGCAATAGGTCTAGCAGGAGACTTAAAAATATCTGGTGAACGCAAAAATGTACTTGTAATCAGAGATAATGATGGGGTGAAAGCAGAATATAGAGTAGACCTTACTTCTCAGGATATTCTTTACTCTCCTGTTTATTATTTAGAGCAAAATGATGTAGTGTATGTAGAGCCAAACCAATCAGCTCGTAGGCAGGCTACTGTTTGGAGAACAGAGGGAGCCCTATTAATATCTCTAATATCTCTTATAATAACTACACTTTCAATAATTTTTTAAATATTAAATTTTCTATTCGCTATGGATGATCAATACAGTAAAAACAAATACGTAGAAGAAGATACAATAAATTTACGGGAAATATTAGAAAAATATTTTAGACATTGGAAATTAATACTAGCTTGCGTGATAATAGCTCTAGTAATAGGCTTTCTATTTCTCAAATCCAAAGTTCCCATATATGAATCATCAGCTACTGTGATAGTAAAGGATGAAAAATCAGGTTCACTCTCTGATGAACTAAGTGTATTTAGTGATCTTGGCATTATGACTCAAAGAGGAAATATCTATAATGAAATAGAAATATTAAAATCAAGAAAATTACTTTCTCAAGTAGTAAAAGAATTATCTCTAAATCTAACTATATATAATAAAGCTAATTTTTTGAAACCTGATAAATATTATTACAAAAATTCTCCTATTAATATAGATTTTAATATACCTATTGATGAAATTATTAAACCTACAACCTTAGAATTATCATTAAATGATAAAAATTTTAAAATATATGAGACTTATATCGATTCAAAAGGCAAAAAAATATCAGAATTTAAGGGTAAATATAAATTTGGTGATCCAATAGAAACATCGCTTGGAATAATATCTATTAATAAAACTCAATATTGGAATGAAAAAAATATAGGTGACGACATAATTATAAATATAACAAGCATAGATAATACGGTAAATAATTATAAAAACAACCTTACAATAGAAACGGTGAATAGAGATGCATCTGCTATAAGTATAAAAATAAATGGACCTAATAAAGAATTGAATGACGACTTCTTAAATACCCTGATTTTGCAACATCAATATCAGGCTATTAGTGATAAAAATATCATTGCTATAAATACTAGTAGATTTATAGATGAACGTATGAAAGTAATAGAGACCGAACTATCTAATATAGAAAGCATGTTACAATCTTTTATGACTCAAGAGAAATACATTGATCTAAATATAAGTGTACAAAATATTTTAGCAAAAGAATCTAATGTAGAAAAAGATTTAATAAATTCATATATACAATTAAAATTAGCAGAGCAAATAAAAGATTATTTAGACAAACATAAAGACCTTAGTAGCTTATTACCAGCTAATTTAGGAGTAGAAAATGATGCTATAAATAAAATGACTAATGATTATAATCAATTAGTTTTGCAAAGGAATAATTTATTACTAAATTCTTCTGCTGAAAATCCACTCGTAACTAAAATAGATAATCAACTTTTAGCATTAAGGGCTAGTCTCAATGAAAGCTTAAATAATTTAATTACTAGTCTAAAAATCCAAACACAATCTCTAAAAACAAATATAGATAAATACTCTAGTAATCTTGCTAGTATGCCAGCTAGTGAGAGAAGATATAGGGATATATTGAGGCAGCAACAGATAAAAGAAAATCTATATATTTATCTGATGCAAAAACGCGAAGAAACCGAAATAGCTATGGCTGCTACTGTTAGTAATATCAAACTTGTAGATCCTGCATATAGCTCACCTAATCCTATAAAACCTAAAAAAACTGCTAGTATGTTTATTGCTTTGCTCATAGGTTTATTCTTTCCTATTCTTTTGATTTATGTTAGAAATCTATTTGATAATAAAATACATACACCACAAGATTTAGAATTTTTAGACATCCCAATATTAGCTTCTATCCCTGTGAATAAATCAAATGATTTAATTGTAATTAAAGATAATGTAAAACATCATCTAGCAGAAGCTTTTCGTACCCTTAGATCTAATCTAGAATTTATCATTACTAATAAAAAAGAAAAAGGTAATACTATATTTGTAACGTCTACTATACCAGGAGAAGGTAAAACTTTCATTTCTTTAAATTTAGCCGTTTCATATACTTTATTAAATGCAAAAGTACTAATATTAGAGCTCGATTTACGTGCTCCCAGAATAGCTCATTACTTAAATATGCCCGAAAGTAAGGGCATAAGTGATTATTTGAAAGATGATAATCTTGATATTAACGATATTATTATTCATTCTGTAGAATATCAAAATTTAGATTATATTAATGCTGGTACTATACCTCCTAATCCAAGTGAACTTTTACAAAGGCCTAGATTAGCTGAGCTTTTCAATTTTATACAAAAAGAATATGACTACATTGTCGTAGACAATGCTCCCATAGGTCTAGTAGTAGATTCTTTGTCTATAATCTCGTATGCAGATATAATTTTATATGTTGCTAGAGCAGAGTATCTAGATAAAAGAGCATTAGGCTTTACTTATAATTTTATTAAAAATAAAAATGTCAAAAATATTGCTCTGGTATTGAATGCTACTAAAGCAAGAACTAGCTCTTATTATGACTATGCATATTATAATTACAACTATTATTATCAATATAGCCATGATGTACAAAGTACCGACAATAAAATAAAAAAATTATTTTATAAATTTACTAATAAAAAATAAAAAAAATGTTAATAATTCAATAAAATATATTAAATTTGTAAAAACGGAGGTAAATATGAAAAAAATTTCGTTATTTTTATTAGCAGCTTTATTTAGCTTAAGTGTTTATTCACAAAGTTCAGAAATAAAGCTACACCCATGGTCTATAGGATTAAGTGTAGGTGATCATTTTTTTATGGGACCTTTGGATCCAGAATCATTAGCTCCTTGGTATGCACCAGGATGTGCTCAACTATATGGTAAATATATGTTTAATAAAACTTGGGGTATAATGTTAAAAGGTGAGTATAATATTATTTTACATCAAGGTAGCAAAGATACTCACATAGCAGGTGCTACATTAGAAGCTATAGCTGATCTAGGTAATGCTACGAACTTTTCTAATTGGACTAGAATATTCGGTTTGTATGCACATGGTGGCATAGGTGCTGATGTAATGTGGAAAAAAGGTATAGAAATGGAACATTGTATTTTTAAAAATGCCGATGAAATGATAACCTTAACAATAGGTCTTACTCCATATTTTAAGATAAATGAACATTGGGCAGTAAATATCGATTATAGCTATAGACTACATTTCAAGCAAAACAGATATTATAACATGGATATTAGTAATGATTATCCTCTAGGTGCAGGCTACATGAGAACTTTATCTGTGGGTATTAGTTATCATTTCGGAGCTGGCAATTCATCTAGTATTAGTTATTAATTCTCTTTCCATTCATAAAAATTAATTATTCCTTATTTACTCATTCTAAAGTAAAAAGTGAAATTTAAAAAATCTTTCTATTTATTTATCATATGTGATATCATATTTATTTGCTTGTCTTTTCTTTTCTTCATATGGATTAAGCCGGCAAG
>LFSZ01000002.1:0-4349 GCA_001512885.1 Rikenellaceae bacterium DTU001 | reverse complement strand
ATCTTTTTATAGATATCATCAAGAGAAATTTTATGATTTTTGCCCTCATAGCTATATGTATTTATATCTTTCAAACACCTTATTACTCTAGATTAATTGTCTTTGGGACCATTATCACTACGACATTTTTTGAGTTTGGTATTGTTAGTTTCATTTCATATCATAGAAGGGTATTAGACTCAGATATAGCAAATATAAAAATAACTACCAACCCCAATTTAGTAGATATTAATGAGTCTGACGAAAAAATAATAAATTATAATATTCCTCTACCTAAAGCTACTAAGATAGATGATAGTGCTTATCCTTTACTTAAAGATAATTATCTTCGTTCATGTCCAACATTATTTGATTTTATTGATGTTAACATACATATAGCTGATATTCCTAAATTAGAAACTTTTGTCTTAAAAACTCATACACTTTATAACATAGAAAATGTAGAAGCACTATCCAAGCAATTATTTATAAACCTTCATAAAATTAATGATTTCAGACGAATAAATGTATATTTAATAGAAGTAAACAAAATTTTGCAATATGGAGGCTATTTCATTAGCTATGGCTATGCTATAGAGGAAAGGAAAAAGGATATTTTAGAAAAATATCCTCCTGTTCTCAATTATATTTTGTACAGCACAGATTTTATTTTAAAAAGGGTAATGCCCAAGCTTCCTATTTGTAAAGAATGCTACTTTGCCATAACTAAAGGTAAAAATCGTGCAATATCAAAAGCAGAGATTTTAGGTAGATTATATTTTTGTGGTTTTAGAGTAATCAATACTACTTTAATAGATAATAGTTTTTATTTCATTACACAAAAAATTAATATTCCTAAACAAGACCCACACCCTACTTATGGTCCATTAATAAAACTAAAAAGAATAGGCAAAGATGGTAAAATCATAAATGTTTATAAATTCAGGACTATGCATCCATATTCAGAATATCTGCAAAGCTATATTTATGAGCAAAATAAGCTACAGGAAGGTGGTAAATTTGCTAATGATTTCAGAGTAACTACACTTGGGAAATGTATGCGTAAATTGTGGATAGATGAGCTACCTATGTTTATAAATCTTTTTAAAGGACAGCTAAAAATAGTAGGCGTCAGACCTCTGAGCATTCAATATTTTAATTTATATCCTAAAGAATTTCAAGAAATACGCATCAAATATAAACCAGGATTAATACCTCCATTTTATGTAGATCTACCAAAAACTTTTGATGAAATTATAGAATCAGAAAAAAAATATTTAGCAGCTTATGACAAGCACCCTTTTAGAACAGACATGAATTACTTTTTCAAAGCTATTTATAATATATTATTCAAAAAAGCAAGATCTAAATAATTGATAAAAAGCTCAAATTATTAGTAAAACTCATAATGAGTATCCTTTTATGTTATTTACTAGACCATTTAATAATTATAAAAAAAAACATTCTAGCAAATTTTTATAGAAAATTATAAATATAAAAGTTCAATATTAACTTTTAGATGCTTTTTTAATAATTATTCTAAATACAGATGGCTGTGATTGTTTATTAATAATCTTTCTATTCTCTTCTTTTATCTATCTCCACTTTGTCAATCTATCCCTTCGCCATATATTTTCTTTTCTCCTTTTATCCCATTTACCATATTATATACTCACATTCTCTCCAGATACCAATCAATAGTTTTAGATAATCCTTCTTTAAAATCAGTTCTAGGCTTCCAGCCAAGTTCGTTGCTAATTTTTTTACTATCTATAGCATAGCGTAAATCGTGACCTGGTCTATCTTTTACAAAGGTTATTAGTTTCTCACTATATCCAACAGGTCTATTTAACTTTTTATCCATTATATCACATATTAGACGAACCAAATCTATATTACGCCATTCATTATTGCCGCCTATATTATATGATTCACCTATCATACCTTTTTGCCAAACGAGCTCTAGAGCTTCACAATGATCCTCTACATATAACCAATCTCTCACATTAATACCCTGACCATACACAGGTAATGGTTTTTCATGATAAATATTGTTAATTATCACTGGTAAGAGTTTTTCAGGATATTGATTGGGGCCATAATTATTAGAACAATTAGTGATCATCGTAGGCAAGCCATAAGTATGGTAATAAGCCATTACGAAATGGTCACTAGAAGCCTTAGATGCGGAGTAGGGACTACGAGGCGAATAAGGTGTCTCTTCAGTGAAATATCCCATTTCTCCTAATGAACCATATACTTCGTCAGTAGACACATGTATAAATCGTCTATTTTGAAAATCCTCACCCCATACAGCTTTTGCTGCATTTAATAGATTCACGGTGCCTATCACATTTGTATAAACAAATTCCATTGGATTTACTATAGATCTATCTACATGACTCTCAGCAGCTAAATGAAAAATAGCTATGGGGTTATATTTTTTAAAAATTTCATATATAATATCGAAATCTACAATATCTGCTTTTATAAAAGAATAATTGGGCTTATGCTCCACATCTTTCACATTATCCAGATTTCCAGCATAAGTCAATTTATCCAAATTAATAATATTATAATCAGGATATTTTTTTACTAATCTACGTACAAGATGGGATCCAATGAATCCAGCACCTCCTGTTATAATGATATTATCCATGGTTTTATATGATTTTTATAATTATTATACCACAGCCAGCTATGCACAAGCATATCCTCTAAATTATATTTAGGGACAAATCCAAGCAATTCCTTCATTTTTTTATTATCAGTATAGATAGCTGAGATATCTCCCTTCCTTCTATTACCAAATTTATGTGGCACATCGAGTCCTACCACTTTTTCAAATGTATTTATGACTTCTAATACAGTATAACCTTTACCTAATCCTACATTTATAACTTCATATGAAGAATTTATTTTTTCTGCAAAAAGTTGATCCAATGAAGCTACATGTGCCTGAGCTAAGTCTACTATATGTATGTAATCTCTCATAGGAGTGCCGTCATACGTAGGATAATCTTTGCCATAAATCGTAAGTTCGGGTAAAGTTTTGTCTACGCTCTGCCATAGATATGGCAAGAGACCTTTTGATTGACCTGTAGGTATCTCTCCTATCATTATATCGGGATGTGCACCGATAGGATTGAAATAACGAAGCGATACCACTTTCATTTTTCTATATGCTACAGCATAATTCTTTAATATGTATTCGCATATTTGTTTAGTATGTCCATAAGGGCTAACAGGCTCCTTTAATGGTGATTTTTCTGTAACGGGTATCTCATCAGG
The DNA here is from genome assembly GCA_001512885.1 of Rikenellaceae bacterium DTU001. Classification (GTDB taxonomy): domain Bacteria; phylum Bacteroidota; class Bacteroidia; order Bacteroidales; family DTU049; genus DTU049. The sequence goes on along the minus strand of LFSZ01000002.1, from coordinate 1,079 downwards.
CTCTCCGTATACGGTGCATGAAGACGAAAAAATAAAATATTGTACATCAACCTGATGTACATAGTCTAATAAATGCAGCAAAATAGGAATATTATTATTGTAATACAAGGCAGGATCCTCATAAGACTCTTCTACAAATTTATAAGCTGCCAAATGAATTACAGCATCTATAGGTTCCTTTATTTTCATCAATTCTTTAAAAGCTCTCGCATCTGCTAGATCTATCTGATATAATGGTATATCTATACCGAAATGCTCTTCTAGATTTTTATGAATAATAGGATGTGAACGAGAAAAATCATCTACGTTCACCACTTCATAACCACTTTGTAACAATGCTGCTATTACATGAGAACCTATATATCCTGCCCCTCCCGTTACTAATATCATTGAATTTTTATTTTTCAATTTTATGCAAATTTCGACATTTTTTTTAAATTAATTGAGGATTTTTATTATTTAAATGAAAAATGACAAATTTTATATCCTAATTATATAATTTTTCAAATTTTTTTGTCAAAAAAGTTCACGCATCTTATTGCATAAAAAAGATAATTAATTATAAAGCATAAAAAAACTTAATATAAAAGTACTTTTTTAGTTTTTAATTGAAAATTATCATGCAATATTACAATATATACTGATTCTTTTAAAGGTTCATTTATATATAGTTGAGTTATGTTTTCACCCTCATTACTTATTCCTTTAGTAGTGGCAAGCAATTGTCCAAATACATTATAAAGTTTTATCGTATAATTTATCTCGCCAGGCATTTTGAATAATACTGTCACAACATTACAATTATTCTTTTGTTCACAATAAGCATTTATGATTTCTGTATTTATATAATTATCTATTCTGCAATCAACATAAATAGAACTAAAATATTCATAATTACCATTATAATCTGTTTGCTTTAGCCTATAATAAATAATTTCTGCATTTATATCTCTTAAAATAGGTTTATCAATAAATTGATAAGTTTGCATAGTGTTGCTATTACCAGCTCCATTTACTATACCTATTGGAGTCCACATCACGTCTTCATCATTTAAGCTATTAGTATATTCTATTGTGAA
>LFSZ01000105.1 GCA_001512885.1 Rikenellaceae bacterium DTU001 | reverse complement strand
TTGATAATCGACTACATCGGCTTTTAATTTTTTCATTAGAGAATAAAGGTTGTCTAAGAATTTTTTATTCTCTTCCTTACTCATAGCAAGGTATTTACTGGTGTTTTCTACTATTTTTTTCATGTATTAAAATTTTTGTAAAAATATAAAAATTATTTAACATATAAACTTGAAAAACTTAAACATTTATTAGTTTTTCATCTAATTTCTTTTATTCGCTATTATTTAATACAACCTGAATTAGCTTTATAATCGTAATTATCGTATCTCTTAATGATTTTTTTGTAACAATCTAAAATTTTTACCCACAATAAACATTATAGAACCATAAATTCTAACCTAAAATCTAGAGATCGCAATTACAAAAAATAATTTATTGAGGATATTAAAACTTTTTTAGTTTTAATTGTCTTGTGTTATGTATGATATTTAGGATCTCAACACACAAAATTTTGTTTATTTTATTTTTAATTGATTCTTTTGTAATATTAGAATACTATCACCTAATGGCAAAATAAGTTTTTGAAAATTATTCAAAAAAGATTTTTTGTTAACTTTATCTATTAATTCTTTGATAGCTTTTGTTTTTTTATCTGGTTTATTTGACTCTACGTTTTTGTACCAATTAATATTATCAAAGATTATTATGCCATTTTCATTTAATAATTTTAAACATAAATCCAAATATCGTGGATAGTTGATTTTGTCAGCATCCACATATATTAAATCAAATTTTTCATTAATATGTGGCAGTCTTAGTAGAGCATCATCATAAAATATTTTTATTTTACTTTTTACATTAGCTAACTCTATATGTTCATTTATTAAATTTTCATATTCTTTATGCTTTTCTATCGTATAAATAATTGCATTATTACTAGTACTCCTAGCAAAAAGAATTGCTGAAAATCCTGTAAACGTACCAATATCTAATACTTTATTGATGTTTTTGTTTTTAGATAAAATATAAAGAAAAGCAGCTGTATCTGGATGAGTAAGCATCTGTGGGTATGCAGTTTTGACCCATGTATTTCTTATAATTATATAAAAAATAGGGTCATTAGTGATAAAATCATATTGATTTTCGAGTAATAAATAAAAATCCTCATTTATCATAGCTAATCACAAAAAATAATTATAATCAGTCAAAAACATAAAATAAACCTCTAAAATTGCAAGATAGATGTTATAAATTTAACAAAATAACAACTATATTTATATTTTAAATAATTGATTAATCTTGTCATGTGGAAACAAAAATCTATAGGGCAAACGAGCATCTTCACCAGCATAATCTATACCTACACGAGTAGTTGCAATTATTTGATTATCTGGTACTTTAAATCCATAATCTTCGATAATAACATCAGAATTTATTAGACTTTTAGTATTATCATTAGTAGTAATGGACAACATAGCTGTCAATTTACCAGGCCCTACTCCATTAGCATTTATTTTTTTCATTTTTGCTCTATGTTGCATAATTTCTAATCCTTCTAATGGATAAATAGCTCTTACAAGTATTGCGTCAGGAATTCCTTCAATATTAGTAACAATATTAAATAAATGATGTATACCATAACATAAGTAAACATAAGCATGTCCACCTTTCATATACATAGCTTGATTTCTTTTTGTTTTTTTCCCTCCATAAGCATGTGAAGCTTTATCTTTGATTCCATTATATGCTTCAGTTTCTGTGATGATTCCAGAGGTTAGATATCCATCTTTTTTGGTTATTATCACCTTACCTATTAATGATTTAGCTATTTCTATTACATTATTTCTTAAATAAAAATCTGTAGAAAGGGGCATTATTAAAAAAAATTATAGATTAGGTTTGAGATCATATTTTTGATAAAATTTATCAATAACATCTACGGCCTCTTCAGCTGTATCTACCAATGAAAATAAGCATAAATCGCTATCACTAATATATTCATTATATAATACAGTTTCTTTGAGCCAATCTATTAATCCTTTATAATATTCTTTTCCTACTAAAACTATAGGAAAACGCAAAGACTTTTTAGTTTGTATCAATGTTAGAGCTTCAAACATTTCATCACAAGTGCCAAAGCCACCTGGCAAAACAATATATCCTTGAGCATATTTAATAAACATCACTTTTCTACTAAAAAAATGTTTAAATGTTATCAATTTATCTGGATCAATAAATTCATTGTGTTTCTGTTCGTGAGGTAATTCTATATTAAGACCAACAGAAATACCACCAGCGAAATGAGCACCTTTATTTGCAGCTTCCATAATACCTGGTCCACCACCTGTAATGATGCCAAACCCTTTTTTGGTCAAAAGATATGCTATTTCTTCTGCTAATTTATAATGATGAGAGCCTGGTTTTGCCCTTGCAGACCCAAAAATTGTTACACATGGGCCTATGGATGCTAACTTATCAAAACCTTGAACAAATTCTGACAATATTTGAAAAATTTCCCAAGAATCATGTGTTTTTATCTCTTGCCAAGTTTTTGGTTTAAACGCATTTTTTAATATTTCTTCTTCATTTATTTCTTTTTCTCTATACATAAATAGTTTTTTTATTTACAAATATACATAAAAATATTTTTAATACTTAGAATGAAAATTATTTATTGCGAGCCTCTGAAAGCTTTTTTTCAGGAAAACAAATTCAAATATTTATGAAAAAATAAAAAGTTTAGAAGTTAAAAAAAATCTAATCTTTATCTGTAAATTTATTATTGTCTGGTACCAGTATGTTAGAATTCTTATTTAAATATTTATATATAAAAAAATCATACAAACATATTCACTCTAAATGTCACTTTAATAAGAAAAATAACATTTAGAGTGAATATAATTAGGTTATAAAAAATTAAGGAACTATAATTTTTTTAGTAATTATATTATTTTTATTATGTAAGTTTAAAATATAGATACCAGAATTAAAATTAGAGATGTCAACTTTATTAATATTAGAAGGTGATAAATTAAAAGTAATTAAATTTTGTCCTAATATATTTATTACCTCTAGATCAGCATCAGTTTGCAACCCTTTTACAATTATATTTTTAGAATTAGCATCATAATATAGATTTATATTATTATTTTCAGTATTTTCTATACCTTCATATATCACCACATCATCAGCATTACGAGGTAATATTTTCCAATCATCAAAGGAAAAATGAATAATACCTGTAATTACATAATGTGTATTCAGAGTAGGAGTAAATGCATAAATATCATCATCTACGTATAGATTGTTACCACTTTGAGTTATTTGCCACATACCATATCCAGCATCTACATTTGTACAGATTACATTTACTAGTTTGCATAAAACGCCCTCATAAGGTTCTCCTACTTGAGCTATAGTGATTATTTCAGGATCTGGAATAGTAGATGGCCCAAAATTTTCTAATAAAGCCACATTTGTTAGTTCTGTTAAGCTATAATATTCAGATACTGTAGCTGAAATTAAAATACTATCGCCTAAATTAGGATTAATTGTATTACTATATACATACACGCCATTCCATGCACCTTTTCCACTTTGCAGCCAAAATCCATTAGGTGTTACGGCGGTTACTACACCACGAGTTTTTATCGTTTGTCCATTGTATGGACTGTCTCCACTAGCATCAGTAGTGTATTGGATATCATATATGGACACTTCATCTATATCAGTATCTACGGAGATAGTAACATTATCTATTACTAGATGTTCCATAGAAGCATCAGTATTCCTAATGGATAGTATGAACTCTGCATCAGAACTAGTCGTATCAGCTACGATAGTTAGAGTATACATTTCCCAAGAGCTACTATTAATAGATGTATATGCAGTATAGGTCATATATGAAGCGATAGATGCTGTACGTTTAATACCTAGCCTAATATCACCTTTACCTTTAGCATAAAATTCTACTTTATAAGCTGTGCCACTCTCTATTGATACTGCAGTAGTAGTAAATCTTTTATGAGATGTAGTAGCATTGATTAACTGACAAGAATTATTTCCTGCATATGCATTAGTAGTATATTTCACTACATTAGCTACGCCGATATTAGTACCAGTACCACCCCATCCATCAGGGTATGAACCATCTGTCCATGTTTCGAAATTTGACTCAAAAACCTGACCAAACATTGTCAGACTCATCATTAATACAAAAATTGTAAAAACTAATTTTTTCATAGCATTTATTTTTTTTAATTTTAATTATACAAAATTATTAAAAAATTTTAATATATGCAAAAAATTATAAAATATTTTAGACAGGCTATTGCTAAATATAACAAGTTTAATTTTTTCGATGTGTTTTTTAAATTTAAATCGTTTACCTCTTCACATTCAGAATAACATTATAAAAACACAAAAAAACATTCTCTTAGATTTTATTGTTTGATTTTAATGAGCTTCTAGCCAATTATTGCCAAAGCCTATGTCTACCTTTAATGGAATAGATAGCATTATAACATTTTCCATTATTTCTTTTACATTTGTTGTTATTATATCTAACTCTTCTTTTACCACATCTAATACTAGCTCATCGTGCACCTGAATTATTAATTTAGATTTCAGATTATTATCACTTATCAAATCCTGCACCCTTATCATAGCTATCTTGATAATATCAGCAGCAGTACCTTGTATAGGCATATTTATTGCATTTCTCTCAGCATAGCCACGTACTATAGCATTAGCGGCATTGATATCAGGTAGATAACGTCTGCGATGAAATAAAGTTTCTACATAACCATGTTGTTTAGCAAAAGCTATTGTCTTATCCATATATTGCTTTACACTAGGATATTTAGTAAAATAATCATCTATTATTTGCTTAGCTTCTTTTCTACTGATACCGAGCTGCTGCGAAAGTCCAAAAGCAGAGATACCATAAATAATACCGAAATTAATAGCTTTAGCTTTTCTACGATATTCTGGTGTTAAATCTTCTTTGTTCAAATTAAAAATACGCATAGCTGTTGCTGCATGTATATCCATATCGTTGACAAAATCACTTATCATATTTTTGTCTTTGCTCAGTGCAGCCATTAATCTAAGCTCTATCTGATTATAATCTGCAGATACTATATATCCGTCATCTGTAGATGGTATAAAAGCTCTACGCATTTCTCTACCAAGCTCAGTACGCACAGGGATGTTTTGTAAATTTGGATTAGATGAACTAAGCCTACCAGTAGATGTTACAGTTTGATTAAAATTAGCATGTACCCTACCAGTTTTAGGATTTACTAATTTAGGAAAGGCACTTACATAAGTATTCAATAATTTTGTTAATTCCCTATAGTCAAGTATCTTATTGATAATAGGGTGTTGATTTTGATATTTTAGCAATTCCTCTTCAGATGTACTATATTGTTTAGTTTTAGTCAATTTAGGTTTATCTGTGATTTTTAGCTTTTCAAATAAAATTTTGCCTAACTGCTGTGGACTCGAAATATTGAAAACTTCACCAGCGAGCTCATATATATCTTTAGCTAATTTATCTATTTGATTTTGCAAGTCTAATTCAAATTTTTTCAAAAAAACTAAATCTATTTTTACACCATTCAATTCCATTGTAGCTAAAACTGGAATAAGTCTAGATTCGATGTTTAGATAAAGATCATATTGTTGTTTTTCTTTAAGTTCTTTTTCGAATATTTCCCATAATTGCAGAGTTATATCAGCATCTTCACAAGCATAAATGCACAATTGCTTAGTATCTATATCCCAAAGGTTGAAATCTTTTTGCTCATGTATAAGTTCATTAAAAGTAATAGTTTTATAATCCAGGTAGATGTCTGCTAAATAATCCATATTGTGCTTACCTTCTGGATTTAGAATATAATGTGCTACCATAGCATCACGTATTTCTCCTTTTAGATTTATATTATTTTGTTTTAGTATGCTAAGGTCATATTTAAGATTAAAACCACCTTTAGCTATTTTTTTATTTTCGAAAATCGGTTTTAATAAATCTAAGGTAAATTGACAAATATTTTTTTCTTTGCAATAAATAAAAACTGCATTATAAGGAGCTAATGCAAAGCTAATACCAACTACATTTGCCATTAAAGGATCTAAACTTGTGGTTTCTATATCAAAAACAAAAAAATCTTGTTTTTCTAATTTATTTACAAAATTATTAATTTCATCTTTATCAATTAGCAATCTATATCTTTGCTCTTTAGGATTATATTTTGTCAATCTATCGTCATTTTGATAAAGAGGGGTTATAGTATCAGAATCATCGAAAATAGATAACTGTCCATTAGAAATAATAGGATAAATATCAGATAGATTTTTGAAAACCTCAGGAATTCTTTTTTTAATAGTACGAAATTCTAATTCATCACATAAATTAAAAATAGGATCTAAAGGTGGTATTTTCCATTCATAATCTTTTATGTCGAAATCTATATTAATGTGAGGATTGATGGAGGCTAATCTTTTGCTATCTTTGAGTAATTCTACATTTTCGATGATTAATTTTCTATATCTCTCAGGTACTTCTTCTAGATTAGCTAATATATTTTCGACTGAGCCGAATTGAGATATTAATTTGATAGCACCTTTTTCACCTATACCTGGCACTCCAGGTATATTATCAGATGCATCACCCATAATAGCCAGTATATCTATGATTTGCTGTGGATGAGATATATTCCATTTTTCACAAATTTCTTTTACACCTAATATCTCATCGGGTTCATTATTTTTAGCTGGTTTTAGAATAAAAATTTTATCATTTACTAGCTGCCCCATATCCTTGTCACTAGTTACGATGTAAGAATATATACCATGCTTAGCAGCTTTTTGAGAAATAAAACCTATAATATCATCTGCTTCATATCCTGGCATTTCTATTCTTTTGATACCTAAAGCATCGATAAATTTTTTAATATAAGGAATATTTTGAGCTAATTCATCAGGCATCGGTGGCCTTTGTGCTTTGTAAAAGTCAAATTCTTTTTTTCTTAATGTCTCCTCTTCTGTATCAAAAGCTATAGCTAAATATCGTGGTGTATATTTTAATAAAATATCTAATAACATATTAGTAAACCCATAAACAGCACTCGTATTTAATCCATAACTTGTGCGCATAGGTCTACGTATCAGAGCGTAATAGTAACGAAAAGCCATAGCCATCGCATCTACTATCACTAAAGCATTATGATTGTATGGTAAATTATTTCCGCCTATTTTATTCATCTTATTATTTTTTCAAAGTTAAAAAATAAAAATTTATTCTTTATACTTATTTATAAATATCATGTTAAATACATATTTATATTCAATTTAATTATTTTTATTTTGTCAAATATACTTCTCAATGATCTAATGGAGCTGACTGAGTAAACCATTTATGATTATATCAAAGTTATTAATATTTTTTTTAAGCAAGACATATCTAGTTTATCATTTAAAAATCTAAAGTTTAGACTATTATTTTATATTAACTAAATAGAAAAATTAATAAATCATTTGATTTCTAAAAATATAGTATGACATTGATAGGCTCGGTATTATATTTGACAAATCATTTTTTAT
>LFSZ01000089.1 GCA_001512885.1 Rikenellaceae bacterium DTU001 | reverse complement strand
ACATTCTTCTGCACTTGTTCCTGTTACTGTGTATGTCGTTGTACTTGTTGGTGATACTGTTTTGGAACTTCCTGTGCCTAGACTGTTTGACCAACTATATGTGCTCGCTCCACCTGCTGTCAATGTGGATGATGAACCAGAACATATTGTAGATGGTGACGCTGAGGCTGTCACTGTTGGTATAGGGTTTACTGTTACAGTAACTGATTTTGTACCTGTACATCCTTCTGCACTTGTTCCTGTTACTGTGTATGTCGTTGTAGTTGTAGGTGTTACAGTTTTGCTAGCTCCACTACCAAGACTGTGCGACCAACTATATGTGCTCGCTCCACCCGCAGTTAACGTGGATGATGAACCAGAACATATTGTAGATGATGACGCTGAGGCTGTCACTGTTGGTGTAGGATTTACTGTTACAGTAACTGATTTTGTTCCTGTACAGCCTGCTGTACTTGTTCCTGTTACTGCGTATGTTGTCGTTGAAGTTGGTGATACTGTCTTGGAACTTCCTGTGCCTAATCCACCAGACCAACTATATGTACTAGCTCCACCTGCTGTTAAGACTGAACTTGCACCAGAACATATTGTAGATGGTGACGCTGATGCTGTGACAGTAGGTGTAGGGTTGACTGTTACTTTTACTGTTACAGACTTAGTTACTCCATTAGATCCAGTACCAGTGACTGTGTATGTCGTTGTAGTCGTAGGTGTTACAGTTTTGCTAGCTCCACTACCAAGACTGTGCGACCAACTGTAAGTGCTTGCTCCACTTGCTGTCAATGTAGAACTTTTTCCCTTACATATCGATGATGGGTTTGCAGTTACTGTTACATTAGGTGGATTACAATTAAGTGTAGTAAAGTTTTTAGTTGCTGTATAATTATTATTTCCATAATATATCCTCCAATAGTATGTGGTACTTGAAGCAAAAGATCCTAATGGTGTTGTTCCATTTGATTGTAAAACAAAGCCATCGGGTCCTGTATATGTTGTTAACCCTGAAACCCATTTAATATATGAATTAGTTTGTGGGAATGACGAATTAGTAGATACTTGTATATACCAACCTGTGCCAGAATTTTGCCAAGAGAATTTAACCTTATTATCTGGACAACCTAGTAATGTTGTTGTTAAATTTGTAGGAGCTGCATTACTACACACTCGATAATTAACAGTAGCTATATAATAGTGATTAACTATCCAATTATAATCTTTACCATTATTAGCCCATCTTTGAGAGCCCCATTGGCACATACCTCTACCATGGCCACTAGGAGATTTGCCGCTGCAAATGTTATCTGAATAACAAGGGTATGAACCACTACCACCTGCATAGCCATTAGAACAATTATAACTGCTGCCACCATAATTATTTTCTGCAGAATATTCTGATCTCACAGGATTGGTTCCTGTAGATGTTGTGAGTATTTTACCAGTAGTTGCTTGCGCCGCACTTTTGGTAGCAGTATAGATAGCAGATCCCCATACTTGATTACTAGTAGATGATGCAATATCATAATTGCTACTTACAGGATGTTGTACGTAATATCCACCATATGTTCGATATGGTATTGAACCAGCTTTTAATGATTCTGTATGCCAGCTAGCTATCCATTCATCATCTAAGCCGCTTTCAGTATAATATTGTAAACTCATTGTCGTTACTCCTGTACAATTTATACCTGAGCAATTAGTACCTACACGTATAGTAGATGGAATATTGCAAGTAGCTCTACAATCTTTTAAAACATCATAAAAATCTATATTTTGATTTATCTCTTGATTATATTTTATACTGTCTATATTTTCACTTTCATCCATATCACCATCTAAGACATGTTGTATTTTTTTGTTTTCTATTATACCTTCACCTCTGTGCAAATGTATTATTAGTTTTATTTTATCTGGCACTATTAGTAAATCTATTATTTTTTCTGTTTTATAATCGTTTTTACTGAAAGTGATATTATTTCGCACCACCTCATCATCAGGATCTGAAATAATAGAAAATTTTTTAGGCATAATAGTAAAAAATCCCTTTTCGTCAGTATAAACAACATTATTTTCATCTTCTATAGTTACTTTAACATCACTTAGAGGCTTACCAGTTTCATTATCTACTACATATCCTTCTATTATTGGATATTCATATTTTTGGTATTCTACAAATGTTTTATTCTGTTTTTCTAATATTATTTTTACATCTAAACATTTACCTTTTTCTATATAAAAATATGTTTGCAATGGGTTGTAATCTGCAGCATAAATGGTAATATCATATCTCCCTTCTCTACCATTAAACATGAGATGTCCACCATTATCAGTTTTTAGATTGAAAGTATCTTTATCATTAGTTAAAATGATAACTGATGGTACACCATAACCATTTTTGCTGTCATATACAAAAAATGATAATGTGCCACAATTATCATTAACAGTATCACAATAGGAATAAACATTTTGACAAGTTGAATTATGATTAATTAATAAGAATGTTAAAATAAAACATTTTATTAAAGCAAAATATCTTATTTCATATTTCATAATGTCATTTTTTTATCAATGGTAAAACTTTAATATTATCTTCAGTTTTTATCATAATTTGATAAACTCCATCAGCTAATTGGTTGATATCAATAATGCCAGTTTCGGAATAATGAGCTACTATCTGACCTAAATTATTAATAATCATAACTTCATTGATAGGTTTAGAAGATTGTATATATATAATATTTTGGGCTGGATTAGGATATATATAAAGTTGTTGGTGATCGTGATTTTGAATTTTTACATTATCATATACATTTATAAAATTTATTTTTGTTAAGCTGTCACATTGATTTTGCATATTACAACCTATTAACTTAACTGTATAATAACCTGGTGCCGTGTAAGTATGTATTGGATTAGGTTCGAATGAACCGATTCCATCACCAAAATCCCAGATATAAGAATTTACATTTTGACATAATTGAAAAAAACGAACAGTAGCGTTACTTAATGGTAATAATATATTAGATGCAGAGAAATCTATTATTATAGGGAAAGGATTAATAAATACAAAACCATCAGAAGATGTTATAGAGCTTAATCCAGCATTATTAATAGTTTTTACAGAAATATAATAAATACTATCAAATGTTAGGTTTGGTGGATTAAAGGTAAAATAGTTATTTAAATCGACATTAGTCCAATTTATTATACAATTGTCACCAGGGTATCTACCTAGACAAACTTCATAATGATTGATATTGCTATTGGGATCTTGAGCTTGCCCCCATTTAGTAGTAATAGGATAGGTAGATATTGTATCTAAATCATAATCTATACCATCCCAAACATAAGAAGGCGGTATAGGGGGAGTATAATCTACATATACATCGCACGTTGCTATATTTGAAATGTTATCTGCATTATCTTGTACAATACTTTTTATTTTGCCTGCGACGGTAGAGTCATTTATACTTTCATATCTTAAATCTTTTGTTATGTCATTACCTACACCTATAGTATAAGTAGCATTATCATAACGAGATCTATATGCTTTTATTTGATTAAATTGTGCAGCGCAGTTTCCTGTTCTTAGAGAAATATATTTACCACCAGTAGAGTATGGTTGTGTATCTATCCATGTGCCTTTTAATACATTATTGACATAAACCCATACTTTGCCGGTTATTCTATCATGTATTACTTTTATATTGTACCATTGGTTTAAATTTAAAGTACATGAAACTTCGTGAGTTTTTGTAAAATTATCATTTATTACTTTATAAAATTCTAATTTATTAGTTTCTAATCTAAACCAAATAAAATATCCATTACCTCTATTTTCAGAAACAGAATCCGATGAGAAAAAATAAAGGCCTAAACGTTTATTTGTTTTATTCCCACCTAAAATACGTACTTCAAATTCATATAAATACCTATTAGAGAGTTCCTGATTGAGATAGATGCTGATGTGAGTATTGTGAATTGATGAATCTGTTTGTATGAGATAACCATTTTCTTGTATCCAAGTCCCAGTTATGATGTTCCATCTACTATTAATGGATGGTGAATCAAAATTATCACCCAAGAAGCCTCTGTAGGGATTGGCGCCCCAATCTATACCATCGTATTCTATCACTTGGTAATAAGCTTTTTGAATACCACTCTCAGCATCAGAATCATAAAATGTTATATCAAAATCCTGTGTCTGCCAAGCAGAAATAGGCAAAATATTAGTAAGTGGTGGGGTGTTGTCATTTAGTAATTTAGCATTCTCATCTATTTCGTTATTACTATTGATGATACTTTCTATTAAAACAATTTTGTTAGTTACTTCATTGTTTACATTAATTTCATCCTGTGCTATTAATCTTGTACTAATTAATAAGATTAGAATTAAACTTAAATAATTTTCTTTCATATTTATTTGATTTTTATTAATGGCAATACTTTAATATTATCTTCAGTTTTTATCATAATTTGATAAACTCCATCAGCTAATTGGTTGATATCAATAATGCCAGTTTCGGAATAATGAGCTACTATCTGACCTAAATTATTAATAATCATAACTTCATTGATAGGTTTAGAAGATTGTATATATATAATATTTTGGGCTGGATTAGGATATACTAATATTTC
>LFSZ01000041.1 GCA_001512885.1 Rikenellaceae bacterium DTU001 | reverse complement strand
TGATAAAATTGTTTTTAATCCTTTCATAATCATATTTTTTTAAGGGTTTGTTATGCAAAATTAAATAATATTTTTTAAATAACAAATTTTTTTAAAAAAATTATTTTTTTATTCGTTATCTGGTTCTTTTATATCAATTATTTTACCTTCAACTTTGATTTTTTTACCAGCAAAAGGATGATTAAAATCTAAAGTAATCTTATTAGAGCGTTTGTTAATATTTTTTACTTTAAAAAATTCTTCCTCTCCATCATCATTATAATAGGAAAAGTACATATCTTTTTCTATATCTTTTGCATCTACATCAGTCATATCAGCGAAATCGCTCAAAGAAGAATCTATAATTTCATCTTCATCATATTCTCCAAAAGCATCTTCGGGTTCTAATACAAAGCTAAAAGTATCACCTATAGATAATCCTTTTAGTCGCGAGTAAAAAGGAATTTCTTCGGTCTCATCATCAAATAAAAATACTTCTGGATCATTCTCTGGTATTTCTAATATTGCTTCGCCATCAGGTTCATGCTCATATATTGTATAAGCAATGCTAACAACTTTGTTTTTTTCTACTTTCATAAAAAAGGTTTTAAAAATTTTACAAAAGTAAATAATTTTTTTTATAAAAAAAATTATTTTTAAAAATTTTTAATTAAGCATAAAAGTTATTTCAATAAAATTAATATGTTCATTAAATAAATTTGGCTCTACTTAAAGAAAATGTTGTTTTCCGATAGGTATATCGGAATTATGAATAATAATCTTTGCGTTCTTTGCGTAATATCTTTGTGTGCTTTGTGGTTTCTAATATTATTTAACCACTAAGTTCACAAAGAAAAGTTTAATAAATTTATCATATAGAATGAAAAATTGTATAACAACATTATTTCTGAATAGAATCATAAATATTAAATTTCTTGTTTTCCTTTTAATTGATAAAGAAATAAAGTTAATATTATTAAGCTGGCACCTAAGTAGAACAAAAGACTCAATTGCTCTGATTCACCGAATATTAATAATGAAAGTAAAATAGCATAAACTGGTTCAAGATTTACATGCATCACTACTAAATATGCACTGTATTTTTGCATTAACCTAATCAATGCTGAAAAAGCATAAGCTGTGCAGGCTACACCTAGTATTAATAAATAAATACTATCTGTTATATTTGGCAAAGTTAATTTTTCATTTGCTAGAGTCAAAATCAACATAAAGATGCTACCACTGAGAAATTCCCAAAAACTTATCACTACTGCATCGTAGTCTATGCCTATTTTTTTATTTATCACACTGAATAAGCTAAAAAGTAAATATGAGATAATAGCTATCACTAAACCCTTCCATTGTACTGGCTCACCCCAATATATCAATAGTACTCCGAGCAATATAGGAATGGCAAAAATAAAATCTAAATAAGAAAATTTTTTCTTTAATATCAAAGGCTCTAAAAAAGAAGTGAATAAAGTGCCAGTGCCTAATAATCCTAATACTAATGATACAGTGGATATTTTAATAGCATAAAAAAATAAATACCAATGTAATGCCATTATAATACCAGTAAATATAGAAATACAAAATACTTTTTTAGATAGATTTAGTTTTAAATTTTTTCTTTTTAACCAAAACAATAAAGATAAAGCGGCTATTAACATTCTATAAAAAACTAATGATAGTGCTGATAGAGAAATTAATTTACCTAAAACCCCAGTAATACCAAATAGCAAAACCATTAGATGTAATTCTAGATATGATGGAGAAATTTTCAAAGATTTCATAAAAAATATTAATTTTATACAAAATTAGAAATTAAATGAAAGAATTAATTATTCATAAGTGGTGGATTAGTAATGATATGCAAGCATTTACTACTATAGATGATAAATTAATCAAGGTAATAGAACCTGGAAAATATAATTTGCATGATGGACCGGATTTTTTAGGTACTACTATAGAAGTAGATGGTATCAAATTGATTGGAAATACAGAGATACATATTTGTGAGGAAGATTATAGAAGACATCGTCACATAGAAAATCCTCATTTTACTAATGTTATACTTCATGTTTTTTGCTTTCCTGCATCTAAGCCTATATTAGAGATACCATTTAGAATACAAGTATCACCTGAAATTATTTTGAATGATAATAATAATAAACAAAACTATCAATTTTCGTATGATGATTTATTGCTAGAAGGTATATGTAGACTACGTCAAATCGGGAATCAATTAATTAATGATTTTGCTAGTAATGATTTAATATTTACCTTGTATATAAGCTTATTTAGAGCTATGGGGCTCAAAGATAATGCTATACCTATGACAATGTTAGCTAATAAGATTTCATACAAGATATTTTATGATAGATACAATCTAAATGAAATAAAAGTAGCTTATTTGTTTGCTTCCGGACTTTATAATGAGATAAATCCTAGTATCGAAATGATATCAAAGAAGTATCAACTTTTGCCTTTGTCTAAAGATATCTGGATGCATAAAGGAATTAGGCCTAATGCATACCCCATCATACGTATACCTAAAGCTGTCGAGTGCTTTTATTATTTAGTTAATGAAGCTGATTTTTTTCATAAGTTAATTATAAATGGCTGTGATTTTTGGTTTAAAAAATTAAATAAAATTTTAACAATAGAAAATAAAAAAATCATTTTAGCTAATTGCATTCTGCCATTGAGAATATGGTATGCAGAGAGATATGGCTTAATGAATCTAATGGAACATATAATAAATGAAGGATCTAAATATGATGCTGAAAATAATAAATTGATAGAAAAAGCATGTCAAGATCTTAATTTAGATATCAAATCATTAAATTTGATACAAGCACAAGGTGTGTTGTCATTAATAAAAAAAGGAATGATCAGATCAGATTTTGGCAAAAATATGATCACGTAAAAAATACTCAGGTTACCTTTTGATAAAATAATAATTTTTATTTTTGTATAAAACTATTTTATGATCTTTTTATATCCAGGAAGGCTTTGGTTTTTGCTTTTATTGCTAATACCTTTAATCATTCATTTATTTGATTTCAGAAAAACTATTAAAGCATATTTTCCACATATTAAGATATTAGAAGCATTAGCAGAAAAAACAAAAAGAGAGCAAACACTCAAGCGTTGGCTATTATTTGCCATTAGATTTTTAGCTTTTGGTTTTTTGATTTTAGCATTTTGTATGCCTGTACGAAAATCTGAAATCACTGAAACTACAAGTGGAGACAAACTATTAATAGCTATCGACAATAGTCTCAGTATGAGATCTTTTAATGGCACCTTTACTTTGCTACAGCAAGCTAAAGATTTAGCTAAAGAAGCTGTTGCTAACCAATCAGCTTCTACCATTATCAGCATTATTCCTACATCTACTAGTGTAAAGCCAGATTATCACCTCAAAAATGAATGTACGCATTTTATTGATTCTATTACTTATAGACCTTCACAGATTTTGAATTATAAAACATTTTTGAATACACTTATTGAAAGCAAAGCTAAATCTATCATCATATTTAGTGATTTTCAAAAAACAGACTTTCCCTTGCAGTTTTTTCAATACCTTGATAGCATGGAATCCATGGTTTATTTGATGCCAATACAAAGATCAAGCATCACTAATATATCTATTGATAGTATTTATCTGGGAGCTCCTGTCATTGTGAAAAATACTCAAGGAACCTTATATATTAAGCTTAAAAATTGGAATAATGATATAGAAGAGGGAGTGAAAATAGATCTATATATTAATAATAAATCTGTAGGTTCTGCTATTTCTAATTTACCACCAAATACACAAACAACGCAAGAAATTAGCTTTCCAGTGATTGATGGCAGCTATATCACAGGCAAGGTAAGTATCGTGGATGATGGTTATGATTTCGACAATTCTATGTTTTTTGCTATTAATATCCCTTCCGTTATTCAGGTTTATCATTTAGCTAGTGATGAGATACGTTCTTTTATATCTTTTATATTCAAAGGAGATAGTTTATTCAAATATAATAAGATTAATATTGATGAGCTGCCTCTAACTGCTAATCATCAATCCACATTATATATATTAGAAAGTCTAAAAAATATATCCCCTGATATATTTAATCATTTATTGACTCAGGTAGAGAGAGGTAATGCCCTACTGATAATACCACCCAAAGAAAATGCCAATTATTTGAATTCTTTAATTGCAAATTTAGGTATTTCATTTAGTGATGTTATGGATAAGCAGCAATTGAGAATTGAAAATATAGCTTATTACAGTCCATTTTTTAAAGGTATGTTTACCAGTACTCCAAGAGATTTTGATTTTCCATTAGTTTTTAAACATTATCGCTTACCTATATCTAAAGGGACTAACCTGCTTAGCTTAACTAATAATGATCCATTTCTAAAACAAATAAATCATGGTAAAGGCCAAATTTATATATTTGCCTCCCCATTACAGAGTGAGTATACTACGCTTATTCAACATCAGCTATTTGTGCCTATAATTTTGCAGATAGCCTTTAGCTCTGCTCAAGCTCTAGATCCTTATTATTATATCAATCAAGAGACTGGCATTCCAGTACCATTTACACTGCCAGCTCGAGGTGATATATTAGAAAGTACAGATGAGGCTATTTTTTTATTAGATCTAGTTAAAAATGAAAAATATATACCTTTCATTAGCAAAGCAAAGCAGCCAATTTTATTTTTAAAAAACATAATTAGTAGAGCTGATATTTATTATTTGTATTATAAAGATAATAAACTACCCTTAGCTTTTAATTATCCAAGGCATGAGTCTGATCCACGCTATTGGTCAAAAAGTGAATTAGATAGTTTAATAAAAAATTCTAATAATATTGTAATAGGTAAATATCCTGTGGCATTTGGCCCATCAAACTTAATCATACATACTAAAAAATTGCCTATATGGTTGATTTTTGTGATCTCTTCTATCATACTATTAATATCAGAAATAATATTACTTAGATTATGGAAGGATAGAGTATAAAGCTACACTAAACTTTCTATCCTTGCCTTTTATATTTTTTCTTATGCATGTTTTGTAATAGTTTATTATTTGTTTTTACGTAAAAGATTTTTAAGTTTTATTATTTCATCACGTAGGTAAGCGGCTTTAATAAAATCTAATTCTTTAGAAGCTTGCTTCATTTCTTTTTCTAATTTTTTAATATTTTCTTTAATTTCTCTTTCAGTATAATATACTGCTTGTTTTTCGGCAATACTCATATTATCATTGGTATTAACGTAAATATAATTTTTATTATCATCAGAAATCAAAGAATAACTAATCTCTTTTATCACAGATGTAGGAGTTATATTATGCTCTTCGTTATATTTAATTTGTTTTTCACGGCGACGAGAAGTTTCAGTTATCATCTTATGGATAGAATCAGTTATTTTATCAGCATAAAGTATAACTTTAGAATTAACATTTCTGGCCGCTCTGCCTGCTGTTTGAATGAGACTTCGATAATTTCTCAAAAATCCCTCTTTATCAGCATCTAATATTACGACGAGCTCTACTTCTGGTAGGTCTAGACCTTCTCGAAGCAAATTCACACCTACTAATACATCAAAATCACCTGTACGCAAACTTTTTAATATTTCTACACGATCTAGAGTTTCCACATCAGAATGAATATATCTAGTTGGGATATTAAGATCTGTTAGAAAAGTAGACAATTCCTCAGCCATTTTTTTAGTTAATGTAGTTACAAGTATTCTACCATCATGTTCTCTAACTTTTTTAATTTCAGCCAGTAAATCATCTATTTGATTTTTTGTGGGTTTTACAATAACTTCAGGATCAGGTATGCCAGTAGGTCTTATTATCTGTTCGGCATAAGCACCTTCAGTTTTCAAAAATTCAAAATCTCCTGGTGTAGCACTAACATAAATAACTTGATTAATTAGCGATTCGAATTCATCAAAAGTAAGAGGTCTATTATCAAGAGCTGAAGGCAATCTAAATCCATATTCTACTAAAATTTCTTTTCTTGTTCTATCACCACCATACATACCTCTAATTTGAGGAATAGTAACATGGCTTTCATCAATAAACATCAAATAATCCT
Source organism: Rikenellaceae bacterium DTU001 (assembly GCA_001512885.1). Classification (GTDB taxonomy): domain Bacteria; phylum Bacteroidota; class Bacteroidia; order Bacteroidales; family DTU049; genus DTU049. The sequence goes on along the minus strand of LFSZ01000041.1, from coordinate 1,169 downwards.
TTGGGAAATAATCTATTAAGCAAAAAGGACGCTCGCCAGGTTTACGATCATCAAAATATCGTGAATAATTTTCTATACCACTACAATATCCTAACTCTTTAAGCATTTCTATATCATTGACTACCCTATCTTCTAATCTCTGAGCTTCTTCAAACTTATTTTGATTTCTTAAAAATTTTAATTGCTCGCCCAGGTCTAATACTATGCGATCTATTGCTTTAAATAATTTTTCTTTAGTAGTCATAAAAATGCTAGCAGGATAAATAGTTACCTCCTCAGGAATAGATAATAATGTATAATCTATACCATTATAGCTTTCAATTTGTTCGATTTGGTCATTAAAAAAAAGGATCCTATAAATTATTTCTCCATAACCCTGCATTATCTCTAGTGTATCACCTTTTAATCTAAATGTCCCAATATTTAACTCATAATCTTCACGGTGATACATAGCATTCACCAATTTTTCAATTAGTTGTTTAGCACTGATATGCTGACCTAGTCTTATTTGAAAAGAATTAGCTAAAAAATCATTAGGATTACCCAATCCATAAATACAAGAAACTGAAGCTACCACTATTATATCTCTACGGCCTGACATTAAAGCTGATGTAGTTGCTAATCTTAATTTTTCAATTTCTTCATTAATAGACAAATCTTTTGCAATGTAAGTGTTAGTAGAAGGGAGGTATGCTTCTGGCTGATAATAATCATAATAAGAAACAAAATATTCAACCAAGTTGTCTGGAAAAAACCTTTTAAATTCTTGATATAGTTGGGCAGCAAGAGTTTTATTATGACTTATTACTAAAGTAGGACGCTGTAACTGAGCTATTACATTTGCCATAGTAAATGTTTTGCCTGTACCAGTAGCTCCCATTAATATTTGATATTGCTCACCATTCAATATACCATTTATTAATTGCTCTATAGCTTCTGGCTGATCTCCTGTTGGCTTATATTCACTTACTAGTTTAAATTTCATTAGAAATTGGCTTTTAGATCTAAATAATAAAATTAATAATTTTTTTCAATATAAAAAAATAAAATAAACGTGCTAATACTTATGTAAAACTAAAATTTGATTACTTACACTATGTGTTATAAAATATAATTTTTATTATTTGTAATATAATTATGTGATTTGTTTAAATAATTATTTGATTTTA
>LFSZ01000047.1:20101-24454 GCA_001512885.1 Rikenellaceae bacterium DTU001 | reverse complement strand
ATTTTTAATAATGTGATTGCTACGACAGTCTGGGCATAGTGGCGGGGCACTGAGTATTTTCAGGCCTTGATAATCGACTACATCGGCTTCTAATTTTTTCATTAGAGAATAAAGATTGTCTAAGAATTCTTTATTCTCTTCCTTGCTCATAGCTAGGTATTTACTGGTATTCTCTACGATTTTTTTCATAGCCTAAAATTTTTATAAAAATATAAAAATTATTTAACATATAAACTTGAAAAAGTTAAACATTTATTAGTTTCATTCATCATAACGTTAGAATTACTAACTTATACAACTCCCCCTATCTCATGCTTTTCGATATTATATTATTAAATACCAAATTTAATGTACCTATAATATTAATGTGGTTCTATAAAGTTTATTGTGGGTAAAAACATTTTAGATTATTACAAAAAATAACTATCTTTAATTATTTAGGTTGATTTTTTTACCACAAAGGGCACTAAGTTATTACACTAAGTCCACAAAGTGCCATTTATAACCCTTTTAATTTCATCTTTCTTTGTGTTCTTTGTGCATTCTTTGAGAACGTTGTGGTTAATATTTAACAGTCTTATAATTAATAAACCAATTATTAACAATTTTTTTATAAAATCACTCTTTTTTAATCTTTACCCATACAAAACGTTATATAACTATTAATGTTTTTTATATAAAAAAATGTTATAGTATTCCTTATATTAAAAAAATGATTCTACAATACATGCTATAAAAAATTAGATTGAAAAAATAAGAATAAAGTTTAACAAATCTATAATGATCATTGAGTGAGATGATGAAAAACATCTTCTACACTGAGCTGGTCCATTTTCAGTTCTAAAATTTTTAAATTATGATCTACAGCTTTTTCAAAGATTTGCTCATTTACCTTTGCATTGTATTGAGCTAATATTTCATAACTATTATTTGGCATGGCTTGATATGAGATGATGCCATGTAAGTGAGCAAAAAAATTAGTATCTACTTTTTTATCGAAACGAACTTCTATTTTTATCTGATCAGATAGATAAACACCTATATCTTTAGTGGGTGCATCTGCTACTATTTTCCCTTTATCCAATATTATTACTCTATCACATAAGTATTCTACTTCCTGCATAATATGAGTAGATATCAAAACAGTTTTCTTTTTTCCAAGTGTTTTAATAAGATCTCTTATTTCGATTATTTGATTTGGATCTAAACCCGAGGTGGGTTCATCTAAGATAAGAATAGGAGGATCGTGCAAAATCACTTTTGCTAAACCTACACGTTGACGATATCCTTTAGATAATTGTCCTATTTTTTTATTTATTTCGTTTTTTAAACCAACCATTTCTATTACTTCGCGTATTCTTTCATTTTTGTTATTTATTTTGTATATGTTTGCTACAAAATTTAAAAATTCTATTATATACATCGATAGATACAAGGGGTTGTGTTCGGGTAAATAACCTAGATTTTGTTGAATTTTTATAATATCATTATTAATATCATAATCCATTATTTGTGCTTTGCCATTTGATGGTGGCATATATCCAGTCAGTATTCGTAGTAAAGTGGTTTTGCCAGCACCATTTGGTCCTAAAACACCTACAATTGTTTTATCCTTTATTTCAAATGATACTTTATCTAAAGCTTTTTGTTTTCCATATAGTTTAGTGATTTCTTGTACTTTTATCATAATTTATTTTTAAATGTTTATCAATTTTTATACAAAATTAAAAAAATTATCATAGTATTTTTAATTATATTTTAATATTGACTATATTTATTTATTAAATTGAAAATTTATAATCTCAAAATATAAATGAGATGATAGCTGAGAGAAAAAAGGTAAAGAAGTGAGTGAGACTGGAAACTTGGAGGCAAGAAGAAGAGATATTGTTAGTTATTATTTGTTTAATGTAATTTAAAATTTAATTATATATTTTATTTATTTTTTTTATATATTTGCAGAAAATTAAAAGCTATGAAAATAAAATTATTGATAAAGACTTTAATTTTAAGTATATTATTAATACCAAATTTATTAGTTGCAGATGAAGGGATGTGGCTTTTAAATTTAATAGAGGAGCTCAACTACACTGATATGAAAAACAAAGGACTTAGAATAACTGCCGAGCAAATATATGCTATTAATAAAAGTTCCATTAAAGATGCTATAGTTATGATAAATGACGGACTTTGTACTGGGTATATGGTATCTGATCAGGGATTGATGATGACTAATCACCATTGTATTTTAGAGTATATTACTGATAATTCTATAAAATATAATACTGATTTTGTGAAAAATGGCTTTTATGCTACTGATATGCTACAAGAGCTTTATAATCCAAACTTAAGAATAAAATTTTTACTTAAAATAGAAGATGTAACAGACAAAGCATTGAAAAATGTAACTTATGAAATGGATGCTATAGATAGACAATCTATAATAAATGAAAATATTAAAAAAATAATAGAAGAAGCCACTAAAGGTACTTCGTATGTAGCTTCAGTTGCATCTTTTTATAAAGGTTCACAATACATTCTGATGTTATATGAGGAATATAAAGACGTTAGATTAGTATGTTCGCCGCCATTAGCTATTGGATTTTTTGGTGGCGATACAGATAACTGGATGTGGCCCAGACATGCAGGTGATTTTGCATTTCTACGTATTTATATGGGACCAGATGGGAAACCAGCTACTTATAATAAAAGAAAAAATGTGCCTTATACTCCTAAGTATTTCTTACCAATTTCTAATAAAGGATATAAAGAAGGTGATTTCACTATGAGTATAGGTTTTCCAGGAAATACTGATAGATTTATGACTTCATATGGTGTGCAACAAGTCCTTGATCTTATAAATCCTACTATCGTTCGCATTAGAGATATTAAATTAAGTATTCTAAAAAGAAATATGCAAGCCGATTCTATCATAGATCTAATGTATAAATCTAAATATAATATTATATCTAATTATTGGAAATATTATATGGGACAGATAGAAGTAATGAACAGACTAAAAGTAATGGAAACTAAACGCGCTCTCGAAAATGATTTTACTAAATGGATAAATGAAGATATACAACGTAAAAATGAATATAGAAATGTATTATTAAATATTCAGAAAATCATCTCAGAGTCAAATCAATTAAGAAAAGCTGTTATATACTATAATGAAGCAGGATTTAATGGTCCTGAAATCATCTCTTTTATTTTAAAATTTGATAGCTTATACAATATTATGAATAATAATAATTTACCTAATGAACTAAAAAAATCAATGATTACAGACCAGGCAACTAAATTGAAATATTTTGCTTCTAATTATTTTTTCCCTAGTTATGATATTAAAGTTGATAAAGAGTTATTTATCACATTATTTCAAATGATGTATAATAATCTTCTACAGCAATATCATCCTGATATTTTTACAGAACTTAGTAAAAACTATACTTTTGCTTTATTTGCAGATGAGTTATTTAATAATTCTATTTTTACTAGCAAAGATAAACTTTATAATTTTCTAAATAATCCTCTATTATCTACATTAGAAAATGACTTGGGATTTAAAGTCACACAGTCATTATATTCTAAATACAAAGAAATATATAAAAGTTATTATAATACAACTATTTCATTAAATAATGAAGAGAGAAAATTTTTAGCTGGAATACGTGAAATGTTAAAAAATACATATATATTTTATCCTGATGCTAATAGCACTATGAGACTTACCTATGGTAAGATTGCAAATTATACTCCCATAGGTGGACTCCCGCTAACTTTTTTTACGACTTTAGATGATATGATAGCACGCGAAAATCCTAATGATCCAGACTTCATTATAGATCCACATTTAAAAAAATTGTATAATCAAAAAGATTTTGGTATTTATGCAGTGGATGGTAAGTTGCCTCTATGTTTTATTAGTGATTTAGATGTTATTGGTGGGTGCTCAGGTGCACCAATATTAAATGGTGATGGAGAAATCATAGGTATAGTTTTTGATATTAATTGGGAAGCAACATCATCACAATATACTTTTGACAAAGAACAAACAAGATGTATAGCTACTGATATCAGATTTGTTTTATTTTACTTAGATAAATATTTGAATGCAAAAAATATCATAAATGAACTAAAAATTGTGTAATTGTAATAAAACATAAATTTTTCAATTACTAAAACTGATCCCTGATAAAATATTATTCAATTTAGTAATACTTCAGATAAATTTTGAGATTTTAGTAGATCCTACTCAAAAATATTTAGACAATAAGTATATATAATTAAATACTTAAGTTTTTTTAATATCGATCAAGTTATATAGATACTAAAAAATTGGTTCTATAA
>LFSZ01000047.1:18137-20077 GCA_001512885.1 Rikenellaceae bacterium DTU001 | reverse complement strand
AAGTTATTACACAAAGTCCACAAAGTGCCATTTATAGTCCTTTTAATTTCATTCTTCTCTGTGTTCTTTGTGCATTCTTTGAGAACGTTGTGGTTAATATTTAACTGCACTATAATTAATAAACTAATATTAACAAATTTTTTATAAAATTACTCTTTTTTTAATATTTACCCACACAAAACGTTATAGATACTAAAAAATTATTAAATAGTATAGGGTGTTTTTTCAAACTTTCAACTTTCTTGTGATTTATTTTCATTAAAGTATTCATCAAAAATTTTTTTTGCTTTTTTATATTTATCTATAGGTACATACATTTTGATGCCACCTATAGCTTGAGACAGTAAAGGATCCACATAAATGGTAATGTCATCTTTTAATATTACTTCTATACCTTCAGCTTCTAACAAAGATTTTAGCACAAAATATTCGTGAGGATAAGAAAAAATAGCTAATAAAGTGAAATTTTCATATTTATTGATATCTTTCATTTATCAATATTTTTAATAAAATTACAATAAATAATGAAATAAAGCAACATTTTATTATAAAAAAAGAGAGGTAAATTTTTTTACCTCTCTTTTTTTTTTATAAACTTATTTAAACAATTTATTGTTTGGTATATGTTTCTTTGCCAGTAACACTAGTACCATAAGTGCTTTCAATATAATCAATATAGAAAGAATTGTTTGTTGATGCTTTACCAGAACCAGAGAAAGTACGAACTGCAGCTGGACTACCACAATTCACTTCTTGTTGTGGAAGAATTACATCTGTTGGCACAGTTTCTGGATCTTCAAATTTGAATTTAACTGCACCATTAGTATAATAAGCAAATTTAGTTACCCATACATGTCTATTTTCAGTTTGAGAAAAAGTAATAATATCAGAATAAGTATATTGATCTCCCTCTACTTCATCTATAACACTGTAGTTACCAGCCCATCCATCAGCAGTATTTCTCACTCTTACAGTACGAGTTTTTGTACCTGTATTGCCAGCAGCATCAGTTGCTGAATAGGTGATTTTGTATACGCCAACTAAATCTACATTTACGGTCCCACTAACTTGAATATTAGTAATCACACCATCTTTATCATCTTCTGCAATGGCACCTGGGTCTGTCCATGTAGAATTTAATATAATAGTAGTATCTGCAGCTCCTATTAATCTGACTACTGGGGCTTTGTCATCTTCGTCATTACAGGAAACAAATAATACGCTTCCTATTATGACTATTGCTAATAAATTTTTCATTCTTTTCATAATCTTATTTTTTTTTAAGGTTTGACATTACAAAATTAAGTAATATTTTTTAAATAAAAAATAAATTTATTTATTTTTTTTACTTTTTTTAAAAATCCATGCATTATACAATTCGCCAGCACCATATATTAATAAAATAATTCCTAAAAATATTAAGACTGCTCTGGCAGTATCAAAAGGATTTATTAACATAACAATACCAGAAATAATAACTAGTATCGATATAATTAATGTGAACCAAGGCCACCTAAATAAGCGTCTTATAAAAAATGCACTAGATAGGAGAAAAACACCTAATATTATCAAGATAATACTTAATAAAATAATAAAAATACTTGCAACAGGATTTGGGAAGAAAATAAATAATAACCCTAAAACCAGATTGATAATAGATTGTACAATTAATATATTGCGTTCATTTTTAATTTGTGTCCTTATAGCCATTATAATAAACAAAACACAACCTAATAATAATAACAGACCAATAGTTATAATTAAATACTCTAATGTTATACTTGGCAATGCTATTGCTAATATACCAATAATTAAAGCTATAATGGCTCTAATTATTGAACTTTTTGATGTAAAAAAACTATTTTTCATAAATTTTTTTACAAATTTACCAAAAATAAATAAAATAAATAATTTTACTTTTTTCTTTGTCCTCGGCTACA
>LFSZ01000047.1:426-18051 GCA_001512885.1 Rikenellaceae bacterium DTU001 | reverse complement strand
CCTTTTAATTCCATACTTTTCTGTGTTCTTTGTGCATTCTTTGAGAACTTTGTGGTTAATATTTAACTGCACTATAATTAATAAACTAATATTAACAATTTTTTTATAAAACTACTCTTTTTTTTAATCTTTACCCATATAAAACGTTATAGAATCAATATTTTTAATAAGCTTATCTTTTTTTAATTAGATAAACTTTGTCATTTTTTCTAACTTTTTTTGGAACTTTTAAAGTAATTATACCTTTATCAGAAACTTGAATAGAATTATTATCGTTATTTCTCATTTCGCTAATTACGCATTCTACAACACCTGTAGTAGGACCAATGATATAAATATTGTCATTAAGATTCAAAATACCAGCATCTAAATTGATTTCAGCTACACCGATGTTATTAAAATAATTAGAAACGAAACCCACATATTCTTTTACTTCGGTAGCAGAGCTACCTTCTTGATCTGTCCATTCTCCTAAAGATTTTCCTAAATAATAACCTTCCCAGAAGCCTCTATTATAAACTCTATTTAATTGCTCCATCCATTTTTCGATTTTTTGTTGAGAGAAACTATCATCATAGACACTTTGTATAGCTTCTTTATAAATACGAGTAGTTAAAGCCACATACTCTGGCTGGCGTCCACGACCTTCAATTTTAAAAACCGAAACTCCACAATCAATTAGTTTATCTATAAATGGCAAAGTACATAAATCTTTTGTAGACATAATATGTTCACGATCTATTAATAATTCTTGATTAGTTTGTGCATTATATAATTTATATTTACGTCTACATATTTGATGACACTCACCCCTATTGGCAGATTTGCCTTCGAGATCTAAACTCAAATAACATTTGCCCGATATAGCCATACATAAAGCGCCATGCACAAAAGCTTCTAAACGAATCAAATGACCATTAGGACCTCTAATATTCAAAACTTTTATTTTTTCAGATAATATTTTTATCCTTTCTAAAGTCAACTCTCTAGATAATACTACTGTATCAGCCCATTTTGAATAAAATTTTATGGCTTCTATATTTGTAATATTTGCTTGTGTGGAAATATGAATAGGCAATCCTCGTTTAGCCGCTTTTAAAATCACTGATAGATCACTTGCTATCACTGCATCTACACCGTTTTTGATTAACTCATCTAAAATGTAATCTATTTTTTCTAGTTCGTCATCGAAAACTACAGTATTCAGAGTAACATATATCTTTACGCCATTTTCATGACATATATTTACTAAATTTGGTAAATCTTTTATAGAAAAATTCAATGCTGAGGAGCTTCTCATATTCAAATCACCTACTCCTAAATACACACTATCGGCTCCATTGTCTATTGCAGCTCTTAAGCTAGCCCATGTCCCTACAGGTGCTGTCAATTCTACCATTTTTATTCTAAACATTTTTTACAAAATTAATTTTAAAAAATCAAAATAACAGATAAAAGATAAAAAATTTAAATGGAGCACCATTGTCAGTTGTTAGTAGTCTGTTGTAAGTAATTAATCGAATGCACAATAAAATCATTGAAATTATCCACTTGCACCCAATGACCAGCATTAGATATGGTTTGTATTATTGCATTTGGGAAAAAATTATATATTTTATCGTAATGTTTAGGTAATATATGGTCACTTTTGTCGCCTCTTAGAAATAGAGTATTGGTACTTGACACTTTATCTATTTCTGGAAAATTAGCCAAATTATCAATATTATTCATTAGTGCATCTAGATTAAGTTTCCACTCATATTTTTTATCTAAGTTTAATCTTATATTTTTCATAACTAAATCCAATTCTTTAAAGTTAGGAATCTTATTTATGATATGATTTTTTATTTCTTCTCTATTTTTAAATTCATTTAGTTGTATACTTTTTAATATTTTTAATAGTTTGTAGTTTGAATCAATTTTGTACTTATCTGGAGCTATATCTACGATTATGATTTTATCTACTCTATCAGGGTATAAAAGAGCTAATAGCATGACTAATTTGCCTCCCATACTATGACCTATTATAGATGTATGATCTATTTTTAAGTGATCGAGTAGTTCTATAACATCTTGACTCATAGCTTCGTAGGTCATAATAGGATGATGCGAGGAATCACCATGATTTCGTAGATCAGGTATGATGACGTTATAATATTTTGAAAATATTTTAGCTTGCGGGAGCCAGTTGTCTGCACACCCTAAAAGTCCGTGTAATATTAGTAAATATTTATCAGTTTTGATCCTAGATTTTATATATTTATAATTTAATAACATTATCAATAATAAAATTTTTAGAAACTAAAATTTTAATCAAAAATGATCATTTATGGCTTTAGCTAACTATTATTTTTTTTGCATTTATGTTAGAGCTTTAGCATCCACGCTATTAATTGATTAATATCCAAGTTCATTCAAATACATTTGTATAGTGTTTTCTAAACCAAAATATAATGAATCACTAATGAGAGCATGCCCAATGCTTACTTCTAAAAGATTAGGAATATTTTCGGAGAAATACCTTAAATTATCCAAGTTAAGATCGTGTCCTGCATTTATCCCTAGTCCAACCTGATTAGCTACATTAGCAGCAGCGATAAAAGGTTTGATAGCTTGTTGTCTATTAAGATTAAAATTTTTGGCATAGGGTTCAGTATACAATTCTACTCTATCAGTACCAGTTTTAGCAGCATTTTTTATATTTTCTAAATCAGTTTCTACGAATATAGAAGTTCTAATCCCACAATCTTTTAGTTCTTTAATCACTTCACTAAGGAAATCAAAATGTTTAAATGTATCCCATCCAGCATTACTAGTAAGAGCATCTGGAGGGTCTGGCACCAAAGTTATTTGAGTAGGACGTACATCTTTTACTAATTTCAGAAATCTATCATTAGGATACCCTTCAATGTTAAATTCAATATTTATTACTTTTTTTATGGAATAAACATCTGTATATTTTATGTGTCTTTCATCGGGTCTAGGATGAACAGTTACGCCATGAGCACCAAAGCGTTCGACATTAATAGCTGCTATAGTAACGTCTGGTATATTACCACCCCTCGCATTTCGTAGAGTAGCTACTTTATTAATATTTACGCTTAATCTAGCCATTTATTTTTAATTATTTTTTGCAAATTTACAAGTAAAATTCTAATTTATAAAAATATTTAATTATAAAATACAATAATAAATTAAATAAAAATCGTTACAGAATTGCATTATAGCAAGGTATTATCATGACATATTTTATAGTTTTCTGATAAAAAGTTTTAATTTTTATATCTTTTTTTAATTAATTTTTTATCCGCTTTAATTTTTACTAATTTTGCCAATTAAATTTTTTTAGAATGAAAATATTTAATAAAATTAAACCATTGCAGGAATATTTAGCAAAACAGCAACGCCCTATTGGTTTAGTACCTACCATGGGAGCTTTACATCAAGGGCATTTATCTTTAATAGAGCAGTCTAAGAAAGAAAATTCTATTTCAGTTGTTAGCATATTTGTAAATCCATTGCAATTTAACGATAAAAACGATTTTGATAAGTATCCACGGATAATAGATAATGATTTGAAACTTTTAGAGGAATATAAATGTGATGTGGTTTTAGCTCCTAGTGTTGATGAAATGTACCCTGAGCCACCACAAGAACACTATGATTTTGGCTATTTAGACCAGACACTTGAAGGTGCATATAGGCCTGGTCATTTCGAGGGTGTCGCCATAGTAGTAAATAGATTATTTCATATTGTCAAGCCTGACAGAGCTTATTTTGGTAAAAAAGATTTTCAACAATATGTAATAATAAAAGAGTTAGTAAAACAACAAAATTTACCTATAGAAATAGTAGCAGTACCAATCGTTAGAGAATCAAGTGGTCTAGCGATGAGTAGTCGCAATCTAAGGCTAAATGAGCAAGAACTAAAAGTGGCCCCCGAAATATATAAAGCACTTATTAAAGCTAAATCATTAGCTTATAAAAAATCTATAAATGAAATAAAACAAATAGTAATAAATCATTTAACACAATTTCCAAATTACAAAATAGAATATGTAGAAATAGTAAATGAAGAAAACCTAAAACCACTTAATGATTGGAATGAAGGGAAGGCTATAATCTTAATAGCTACGTGGTTAGGTGATGTAAGATTGATAGACAATATGGAATTATCTTAAAATATTAACTAGCAAGCTATGACTTCTCTCTATATCCTTGTTTTAATTTTTTCTGTGTATTTTGTGTATTTAATATAATATATAATTATAGATAGCTTCTTGTACTCGTGTTCTAATAGAATTTTCTGAAATTTTTGTATTTTTAGCTGTCGGATACACTCTATTAGACAAAAAAATGTATATCAATTTGTACTCTGGATCTACCCAAAACATAGTACCTGTAAACCCATAATGACCATAGCTAGATGGAGAAGCTTGGTGACATGCAGGGCTATCACTATCATTAATGACAGGTTTGTCGAAGCCTAAAGCTCGTCTATTTTTATCAAAATAAGTAGAGGTAAATTTTTGTATTGTTTCTGGCTTTAGATATGCTTCACCGCCATATTCACCTCCGTTTAATAGCATTTGTAATATTATAGCTATAGATTCGGCGTTACCAAACAATCCTGCATGTCCAGAGATGCCACCTAATAGTGCTGCATTGCCATCATGTACATAACCGCAAAGTAGTTGCTTTCTAAATGTACTGTCGTACTCGCTAGGAGCTATCTCATTCTTATCAAATTTTTCTAAGGGTAAAAAACATAAACGCTTGATTCCTAAGGGTTGATAAAAAGTATTATATAAATATTGATCGAAACTCATTTTTGTTATATTCTCTACAACAAATTTTAGTAATATAAAACCTAAATCAGAATATACCATGCCACTATTGGGATTTGGTATAATATTGTTTTTTAAATAATTAATGACGCTGTCTTTGATAGATTTACTAACATAAATACTATCAGCTACTTGATGATAATCTGCTTTTGATGTTTTAGAATACAAATCAGGGTATTTATCTTGGCTAAAAAGTTCGTAAAAATTAATAAAAGGTGGCAAACCAGCAGTATGAGTCATGATGCGATCTATTTTAATTTTTCCTATAGAACTACTACGTAGCTCAGGTAAATATTTAGAAATTGATGCTTGCAAATCTATTTTATTGTTTTCATATAATTTCATTATAGCTAGAGTAGTAGCCAAGGGCTTAGTAAGTGATGCTAAATCATATATAGTATAACGATTTACTTTTGTTTTTGAAGAATCATAAGAGGTGGTGCCAAATGTTTTGTAATATAATATTTCATTATCTTTAATAGTTAATATAACAGCTCCGGGAAAAATACTGTCTATTAGTGCTTGCTGCATTATATCATCTACTTCTTCGATATTTCCTATTGGGGGCTTGGTAAATCTAATTACATCGGACAACATCTCACTAGTCTCTCCCATTCCTTTATAAAATATTTCATTGATTTTAATAGGCAAATGCCCTGAGAATGAGCTAAAACCAATTAATTTTTTTGCTAATAAATCAACAGCAATAGAATCTATATCATAAGTAGTAGTAATAGCCAAAAAATCTTCTACATCATTAAATTTAGCTAATATAAAAGGTTGACCAATAACATTTAAAATCAAGTAATGCTTTTTTGATATACCTTCTAACCATTTAATAGTTTCATTATCTCTACCATTCATAGTATGCATAGAGCTAACAAATAAATTTACAAAAACATAATCATATTTATTCAAGTTTTGTCTAAGCAGGGCTGTATCTTTTATTGAATAATTATCATACATGAAATATGTAGACCAGATATTATCCATATATTTAGGTAAATTATTTACTAAATTTAGCATAGCTATTTTCCCATAATCATATCTGAGAGGTATGGCATTATTATCTACCATCAAAGTTAGAGCTTTAGAATAGATCTGTTCAGACAGACTATCTATCTCATCATTATAGAATTTGATATATTTATCTGATAGATAATGCTTATAATTATCAAGAGGAAAATCTCTAATGATGAAATATTTAGCTATTAATATTTTTTTTACTTTACTTTCTATCATAAGGGAATCCAATTTTTTTTCTCGTACTGCTTTTTTGACAATAGAAACAATTTTATAAGGATTTTCAGGTAATAATAATATGTCTATTCCAGAATTTAATGCCTTAATGATTAAAGAATCATAAGCTAGCGTAGCTATGGCTTGCATATTAAGGGCATCAGAAAAAACTAAGCCTCGAAAATTTAAACTATCTTTTAATAATTTTTTAGTTATAATAGGATTGACAGTTGCCGGTAAACTATCACCGGTATATGTAGGAAAACTAAGATGCCCTACCATAATAAAAGGAATTTCGTAATCAGCAAAATACTTAAAAGGTAATAAATGTGTAGATTTGAATTTTTCTATGGGCATATTCAGAAAAGGAAGGTTGTAGTGCGAATCGATATTAGTATTTCCATGACCAGGGAAATGCTTAACTACTGGTAGGACTTTATATTCATTTAAACCATTTATAAACAATTCGGCCCTTCGTATCACTTCTATTGGATCATCGCTAATAGCACGAGTGCCTATTACTGGATTTAGTGGTTCATCATTAATGTCGAGAATGGGGGTATAATTGATGGGTATAGAAGCTAGAGCAAAGTGTTTGCCAACCATTTTACCATATTCAAAAAATAAACTATCATCCCCGGTGGCACTCAAAGTCATGATTCTAGGTAGTGGTTTTATATTAGTAAATCTCATCCCTAAGCCCCATTCTCCGTCCATTGAAAAAATTGTTGGAGGTTTATTACATTTATCTAAAATATTTCTAAGTTTAATGTAATCATTTGTTGTCATTTTTAAAAGAATAATACCACCAGGACACAGTGTATCGATTTGTTTTTCTAATTTTTGAAAAAATACGTTGTTATTATTATCTAATTTAATACCCTGAAATATTAATTGAGCTATTTTCTCATCCCAAGAAAGCTCAGATAAATAATAATCAGCATAGGCATTAGCTAGCTCATCATCCCAATTTATCTGAGAACATAAAATACCATTAGTAAGTACAAAAATTAAAATGAAGCATATCCACTTTTTCATTATCTTTTAAGAAATTTATTATAAAATAAAGAAATAATTAATTTACAAAGATAAAAAAACTTAATATAAAATTAAATGTAATTAAGAAAATAGAAGGCAAATCAGTATTTATTTAAACAAAAAGGCTCGCTTTATAAAGCGAGCCTTTTTGTTTAATTTATCAGGTTTTTACTTTTGTACAGCTTCACTTAGAGTAGAACCTGGTTTAAATTTCACTACTTTTTTTGCAGGTATTTTTATTGGTTTACCTGTTCTAGGATCTCTACCTTCACGTTCTTTTCTTTGTACGACTTCGAAACTACCAAAGCCAACTAAAGCAACTTTTTCTTGTCTTGCCATTGACATTTTAACAACATTCATAAAAGCATCTAATGCTTTTCTGGCATCAGCTTTTGTTAATCCACTTTCTTTTGCCATTGCTGTAATTAATTCTTCTTTATTCATATTTTTTGTTTTTAGGGGTTTGTTTATTCCTGTTGCAAAATTATGTATTTTTTTTAATATGCAAATATATATGCATTTTTTATTAAAATAATTTATAAAAACACATAATTTATTAATAAATATTATTATTATTTAGCCTAAAAATATGTTTATTTATACAAATTAATTTTTAGTATTTTATAAAAAATCATTTACTTTGCGATATATATTTGAAATATGAAAGATATAATTTCTAAAGCATTTGAAAATAGAGAGCTCTTGGATGATAATGATGTTAAAAAATCGATATATAATGTCATTGATCAACTAGATAAGGGAATAATAAGAGTAGCAGAACCCCAAGGAGAAGAATGGGTCGTAAATGAATGGGCTAAAAAGGCTATATTATTATATTTTTTAATCCAAAAAGTTGAAAAAATAGAAATAGGTCCTTTTGTTTTTAATGATAAAATACCACTCAAACGAGATTATGATATAAATAATATAAGGGTTGTGCCTCATGGTATTGCTAGATATGGTAGTTATATTGCGCCAGGTGTCGTTATGATGCCTTCTTATGTAAATATAGGGGCATATATAGATACTGGTACCATGATAGATACATGGGCTACTGTAGGCTCATGTGCTCAAATTGGCAAAAATGTACACATAAGTGGTGGAGTAGGAATAGGTGGGGTATTAGAGCCTATTCAAGCCAATCCAGTGATCATTGAGGATGATTGCTTTATAGGTTCGCGTTCTATAATTGTAGAAGGTGTCAGAATATGTAGAGAATCAGTAATCGGTGCAGGTACCATTATTACTGCATCTACACATATTATTGATGTTACTAAATCGAATCCTATAGAGTATAAAGGTTTTATACCACCGCGAAGTATTGTAATATCTGGCACTTATTCTAAAAATTTTTTAGCTGGCACTTTTAATATTCCTTGTGCATTGATAATTGGTGAGAGAAATAAATCTACAGATTTTAAAACACAATTAAATGATATACTTAGAAATAATATTTGATAATTTATAAAAAAGGAATAATTTTTATAATTTTGGATTACTTTGAGTTTGATATATAATAATATGAAATAATGTTTAGAAAAATTGTTAATGTAGTTGCTATAGTCTTTTTTGTAGCTATATGGTTAATATTGATATATTTTAAATCTAATTATGAACACTCTACATTTCAAATATTAAAAAATGATAAAACAGAAAAATTCAAAATAGCACAATCATCACCTATTTTTTATGATTCTACAACAAATCAAATTTATGGTTTTTGCAAGGAAATCGAAAAAAACAGCATTGATTGCTTCTTTATTATTTCATTATTTGATCACAAAATAGATTTTTTTGACTTACCAGCTAATTATCAAAATGTTTTAGGATATTCAAAAAACAATAAAGAGATAGTATGGATGTCTCATAATGACAGTCTATCTTCTTTACTCGAAATACAAAGAGCTAAATCTAATATTTCTGTTTATTACGACAGCATCCTATTAGATATAAATTTAGTAATTGGTTTTGGATTTAAAAATAATAAACCTGAAATAGCATTACGAAATCCTATAAAGAACAATGTTATTATTTATACATTTTATGATACTATATTTGATGTCAGGATAGTAAGATTTCCCATATTTTATCAATCTTTTTCTATTCCAAACATTGGATATGTAGATAAAAATAATTGGCAATTCCTTTGCAAAGCACTATATAATGAGCAGCAATATTATTGGAGGCGTTATGACACAACTCAAAACATGAATATCATTAGATTTCAAGAAAATATTTCTTTACCATTTTTTTATGATTTACTACCATATCCATACCATACGCCAATATCTAGTTATCATTATTTATTTTTTCAGTATTTACCAGCTTCGCATTTGATGTTTAGATCTGATACTTTTTTATATGTGCCTCATTCTACACCATCACAAAATATCATTGATATAAATACAAAAGCTATATGGAGTATATTAGATGATACAGTTTCTGTCAATTTTTTCCGGTACGACTTACTTTTAAATGAATTATCTCTGAGAAAATCTTATGAAGGTGATAAAGTCTATTATTATTCTAAGGATGATAAAAATTTCGATAATAATCTGTTTTTTGTGCCTATAAATAATAATTTTAGTGGCTATATAAACTTAAATAATGATAGTATTTTTTTACTAACTGAAGATTTTCATTATTTATATATAAATGCAGATGGTATCAGTTATATTTCATACAATTTGATCAATCATATAGTATTGACAATAAATGAAAAATTACCTCAAAAGTATAAGATCCTCGATGGATATATTCCAAATATAAAAGCTATGGGTATATATACTATGCTGATAGGTCCTTTTGTACTATGGATTATCGTTTGGATAATAGTATGGTTAATAAATTTATTTAGCAAAGAAAAAAATAATTACAAATATTATACCTATCATAGGCGAACTAAAAAAAAGCATACTATTACATATTATACTTTCATTGGTTCTATTATTTATATTATTGCAGTATTTATACTTTTTCAAAACTTTTTACAAGTGTTTAATATTTTGTAATTGAACAATAAAAGATTTTATTTATTTTTATAAAAATTTAATAAAAATTTAACAATTTCTTAACTTTTATTATGAATCAAATTTTATAATTTTACCAAAAAATATAAAAAATAATGAAAAAAAGAAAAATTAATGTAACCGTAATTATTTTGTGTTGTACCTTATTGATTTCTTGTAATCAAAGAAATATTGAGAGCAATGAGCCCAATAATGATCATCTGATAATGGCAATTTTATACCAACAGAGATCTGCTGAATATGAAGCGATATGTTATCAAAGTTTCAATCTTGCTAAGCAGATTATTGATAAAAAAATACAAGAGAATAAAAATAATAAAAAATTAGCTATTATTACAGACATTGATGAAACGATATTGGATAATAGTCCTTACGAAGCTTCTTTAGTTCTTAATAAAACTAGCTATCCTGTAAAATGGAAAGATTGGACATCATTAGCAAAAGCAAAGCCAATTCCAGGCTCACAAGATTTTTTAAATTATGCTGCATCCAAAGGAATTACTATATTTTACATAACTAATAGAGATACAGATGAAAAAGGTGCTACAATAGAGAATTTAAAAAAATATGATTTCCCTTTTGCTGATTCTATACATGTGATGACTAGAGATAGTGTTTCTAGTAAAGAAATCAGACGAAACAAAGTAAGAGAAAATTATGAAGTAATATTATATTTAGGAGATAATCTCGCAGATTTTAATGATTCTTATCTCAAAACCACTATGGACCAAAGGCATCAGTCCGCTTATGAACAACGTGACTCTTTTGGTACTATATATATAGTATTTCCCAATGCTATGTATGGAGAGTGGGAAAGTGCTATGTATAACTATAACTATAAACAAAATACAGACTCTATCAGAAGGAGTTTACTTATTAGTTTTTAAAATATAAATAGTAATTTTAAAGATGAAATTTCAACGAATAACTTACAACCTATCAACTTTTACACTTCTTAATTTTCTATATATCATAATTAAAACATAAAATATGGAATGGTACTACACATTTCTTGTAATAGTTTTATTAATTACAGCAGTTTTAGATCTAACCGTAGGTGTAGCTAATGATTCAGTAAATTTTTTAGGGCCAGCTTATGGTACTAGAGTAGCTAATTTTAAGTATATAGTATTAATAGCTAGTTTAGGATTAGTCATAGGAGCAGTATTTGGAGGTCAGATGATGGGAGTAGCTAGAAAAGGTATTTTTAATCCTCAAATGTTTACTTTTCATCAAGTGATGATAGTTTTTGTGGTAGCTATGATGTCTGATATTATTTTATTAAACATCTTTAATGCTTATGGATTGCCTACATCTACTACGGTTTCGATGGTTTTTAATTTATTAGGTGCCGCATTTGGAGTAGCCATAGGTTTTATTTTACAAAATCATTTGCCTTTTAGTACAGTAGATAGTTTTATAAATGTATCTAGCTCACTTAGAATAATTACAGGTATTTTTGTTTCTATAGTTTTTGCATTTATATTTGGCTACCTAATACAATTAATAGCACGTATAATTTTTTCTTATAATTATTTACAAGTAAATAGGATAATAAGAACCTTATTTAATTCTGCATGTATAGTAGTGATAACGTATTTTATCTTTTTAAAAGGCATCAAAGCGCTTCCATTTTTGAGTGAAGAGCATTATATAGTGATTTATGATAATTTATCTTTAATATTAACATGTGTCGGAATAATATCATTTGTTATTTTATATATGGTAGAAACTATAAAAAAATATAATAGTTTTAATATTAGTATATTGTATGGCACTTTTGCCTTAGCTATGGCATTTGCTTCTAATGATTTAGTCAATTTTATTGGTATTCCATTAGGAGGGCTAGCATCGTATCAAATTTTTTCTGCTGTTGGCAGTGGGGCAGATCCAAATACCTTCACCATGGAGGCTTTATTAGAGGATCCACAAGGTAGTTCTTTACTGTATTTATTAATAGCGGGATTGATAATGTGTATAGTATTAGCAAGAAATAAAAAATTAAAAACTGTAGTAGAAACTTCTGTGAGGTTGAGTCAGCAATCTGAGACTACTATTGAGAGATTCTCAGTAAACCCTATAGGTAGGATGCTAGTAGATCTAGGCTATAGAATAGGTAAAATATTTTCTACTTCTAAACAAACTAAATTTTCACTTTGGTTAAATAGTAGATTTGATATACAAAATATAGAAGATAAAAATATAGCTTTCGATAAGGTACGAGCTACAGTCAATCTAATGGTAGCTAGCTCTTTGATAGCTTTAGGTACATCACTCACTCTACCTCTATCTACCACGTATGTAACATTTATAGTAGCTATGGGATCGGCATTTGCAGATAAAGCTTGGGGGCGAGATACAGCTGTATATAGAGTATCTGGAGTAGTTACTGTGATAGGTGGCTGGTTTTTAACTGCTTTTTTAGCTTTTTTATTTGCTTCTTTACTGGGATTTTTTGCTTATTTTACAGATTTTATAGGTGTTTTAATTATCATTGCTATATCTACTTTAGTATGGATAAGGGCTAATCGTAAGCATAGTCAAATAGCTAGCAAGATCAAAAAAACTGATAGTATCTCGCATATAGCTAGCAAAACTGAAGTAAATGTACAAGTAAATAATTATGAAAAATTAGTATTTCAATTATTAAAAGAAACTACAAATACTATTATCGAATCTCTGAAAAAAGAAAAAATATCCGTCTTAAAAGATACACTAAAAAATTATGAAAAACTCAAATCGGAAGTATCAGATTTTAAAATTCTTTTGCCTGATATTATGTCACAAATAAAAGGGCTGAGTACAGAAGAATATCAATATTTTTTAGTAAAAATAGATTTATTGGATCAAATATTAGATATTATTTATTATGTATTAAATCCTACACTGATACACTTGCAAAATCATCATAAACCATTAACACAATTCCAAATAGACCAAATAAAATACATATTCGATATAATAGATAATATTTGCGATATAATAATTGATAAAAATAAAGAATTGAGTAATGAAATAATACATTTATTAGAAATGGAAATAGTAAAAGTGCGAAGAAATCTAATAGCTGTATCTCTATCTGATGATAAAAATATCAAAATGCCGCGTAGAGCTACTATTTTGGTTTATAATATATTAAATGAGTGCGACAACCTAGTTAGACTTTTATATAGTATGGTAGAAAATAATTTTAAGAAACCATCTTTTATTTTAACTTAAATAAATTATAAAATTTAAAACAGACTACCGACAATGTACCTTTTGTAACTTATTGCCAATCAATTTTATTTTCCAAATTTTTTGATATCCTTGTTGTAAAAAAGCGAAATATATTTGTGAGTTAAACTGTACAAGTAAAATAAAAAAAACAACTTTTGCATAGGCACAATCATATAAAATGCTATTTACTGCATAATAAATTTTAGTATATCTGTAAGATTAAATTGATTTTTCTATGCATTACTATCTGTTTCGATTATTTTATAATTATTCATATTACTAATTTTATATTGATAAATTGTTAACAACAATATAAACATAAAAATTGCAATATATGTTTTTTTATCTTTAATTATATTTGCATATATTTTACCTGATCTAATGTACAAATATTTAAAAAAGATAATTTTTTTATTGACAAATATTTTTTTATTAACACAATTTTTGACAGCACAAAATAATGGTAATGCTATAAACTGTTCAAATAAAACGATTAGTTTGCTAGGTGGTGCCTATATTGGTATTAGTATTTATACATATTATAGTTGGTATTATCAATATAATACTGGCAAATTTCATTTTTTTGATGATAGCAGAGAATGGTTGGGTATGGATAAAATAGGTCATTTTTTTTCAGCTAATATACTAACTAAATTAAACAAAGATCTATTAGGGGATTGTAGGCAGAGTAAGGTATTGGCACCACTGATAACTTTTGGTTATATGACAAGTATAGAAATAATGGATGGATATAGTGAGGGATGGGGATTTTCTATAAGTGATATGCTAACAAATATTGCTGGCATAATGACAGCTATTTTACTAGAAGATCAAGTTCAATGGAAATTTTCATTTCATAGTACCGACTGGGCAAATAAAAGGCCTGAGATTTTAGGAGAAAATATCGGGCAACAGATTCTAAAAGATTATAATGGTCAAACTTATTGGCTTTCATTGTCATTAAATAAAATATACGCTCAATTACCCAAATTTTTAATGCTTTCTTTAGGTTATGGAGCTGATGTTATGATATATGGTAATCCTAATGAACAAAAACAAGTAAATCCTTCATTGATACCTTATCGGCAATTTTATTTTTCATTAGATATAGATTGGTGGTATTTAATAGATAAAGCGAGTATAAGAAAATGGAAATATATTTTTTATCCATTAAAATACATCAAAACACCCATGCCTACTATTGAAATATCAAAAAATAAAGTAAAACTACATCCTTTTTATTTCTAAAAAAATTAAAAAACATAGATAAAAATATTTTTTAATATTTAATAAATAAGTGCAAATAAGTGGCTTTTCAAAAATTCCAAAATCTAATTTTA
The DNA here is from genome assembly GCA_001512885.1 of Rikenellaceae bacterium DTU001. GTDB lineage: Bacteria > Bacteroidota > Bacteroidia > Bacteroidales > DTU049 > DTU049. The sequence goes on along the minus strand of LFSZ01000047.1, from coordinate 3,339 downwards.
GATATATTGTAATTAGATTTATCAATATATTTAATTTATTTATTAGTTATATTAATTTATATTAAAAGAGAGCTCATTAATGTATCAAACAAACAATTATCATTTGGCTAATTTTTTCATTTCTTTTATTACTTCTAATGGATTGTGTGCTTTGAATATAGAAGTACCTGCTACTAAAATATCAACTCCCGAGGCTATTAGTTTCTTTGCATTTTCTAGATTAATACCACCATCGATTTCTATTAAACAATTTAATCCTTCTTTTTCAATAAAATCGTGTAATTTTTGTACTTTATTAATAGAAAAAGGTAAAAATTTTTGTCCACCAAAACCAGGATTTACTGACATTATTAAAACATAATCTATATATGGCAAATTATCATATATTAATTCTACAGGAGTGAATGGATTTAGTACTAAGCCTGCTTTTACATTATTATGTTGCAATTTTTGTACTAATAAGTGATGATGAATATTATCTTCCACGTGAATACTTATCATTTCTACACCTATTTCGAATAAAAAATCAAAATATTGTTCTGGTTTTTCTACCATTAGATGAACGTCAAGTGGTTTTTGACTGATAGTAGCTACCTGTTCTATTAATGGAAATCCTATAGAAATATTTGGAACGAAATGTCCATCCATTACATCTATGTGTAGATAATCTGCTTCGCTGATATTAATAAGTTCTACTTCTTTTCGTAGATCTAAAAAATTAGCTGATAATAAAGATGGAGCTACTAATACTTGGTTGTGTATCATATTTATTTTTGTTGTTTTATTTCTTTAAATTATTTTTAAAAGTTATAAGTAATGCCTAATAAAAAATGAACCTTGTAAGTAGGCAAATGCCAATAATAATATTGAGGTTTACTAAGTATATTATAAATATTTAGATAAAAAGATAAAGAATTATTAAAGAAATATTCAATACCTAAATTCCAATCTACAAAAGGTGATAACTCGATTGTATCATTATTATCTGGCTTTAATTGACATGCATATCGCTTCCCTACAAAAGTTAAATTAGTACCTACTAAAAATTTTTTAGCAAAAAGATATTTAACATCTAAAGTAGACACAAAATTTGGTTCATGCCAAGGTTTAGCTTCAGATTTAGTCTCTAAATGATTATATCTAGTTTGCCAGTTGATATTTAATCTATCACTATACCATTTGATATTCAAAAAAGGTATAAGGGCAGTGGTAGTATCATAAACAACATTAAAACGTGAATATGGTCTAATGATAGTGTCATTAATGAAAAATGCATATTCATTAGTTTTACCATAAGATACACCTATCTCTAATTGTAATTTATTAAAAAGTTTGCTAACTAAAGAACCAGTAAAATATTGACGCCAAACTACCGGTGTAGGTTTAATAAATTGATGTATAAAAGGATTGATATGATATAAAGAATCAAGAGAATATACTTCTGTGAAACTACCAAAGCTAGCATGTAATTCAAATATTTCTGGTACAAAAATTAACTTACCACCGATATATGGAAAAACACGAGCAGAACCCACACTATCTGCTATAACATCTATTGAAACCCCCAGTTTCAACGCCCATATTTTTTCTTTTAATTGATATGATAGTAATGAATTAAAAATGCCAAAATTATATTTTTCTAAAGTATTATTTTCGAAATAATGATTATATTTTAAATACATAGCGGGTGTTTGCGTAACATTTTTTAGTGGCAGCCATTTAACGTTTTGATAAATATTAACTAGTGCACCTAATCGATATTCATTGTTTTTGAGATAGGTAGGTAAAATAGTCCCCGAGATTTTATATTCCTGTTTAAATTCATTAGGATTAGTAGAATTGCTAACAACATCAAAATTAATGTTTATCGTGTTGTATTTTTGTAAATGATCTTTTTTGGTTAAACTATCATTAGGATATTCTGTTTTTTTGAAACCATAATAATGTATTATAGAAGCATCATAACCTGCTGATAAAGTCAATGTAAATCTATTTTGTATCCATTCTATATATCCATTCAGATTATGTTTCCAATGCGCTGGAGGTCCATAGTTTGATATTTTACTATATAAACCGAAACCATCATAATAAATTCCATAATTTCTTTTGGTCTTAATAGAATTAGCGATAGATAAATGCCAATCTATCATTTTATTACCTACACCAAATTTAGCATAATTGCTAGGCAAAGCTTCTATAGGTTCTTTATCTAGCTTTATAGGCTTCAGCGGTGATGGATTATAAGTAATAAAAATAGGATGTGGGAATATATCATATTGCAAAGAATGTTTTTCAGCTTTTTCTTCATATATAGTTGGTTGGAGTATAGGTTTGGCAATATTTGGTAATTCAAGCTTATACTCGCCTATCACTATAACTTTTTCATCATATTTTTTTGTTGTGTCAGTTTTTTGTGCAAAATTTGCTATTGGAAGGATTAATATTAAAATGAAAATGTAAAAATTATTTTTTTTCATAGTAAATATAAAATATTTTAGCAAAGTTAAAAAAAAAATCTATGGTGATATATTTTAAATAAAATTCACAAAAATTAATATATTTTAAATAACTTAGAACAAACCTAGAGTCACCTAACTCAAGGGAAAGAATCGCTAATTATTATAGATTTACAAGTAAAATGATAAGGTTGTGAGTTTTTATAAAACTAAAAAAAATTATTTAAAAAATGTGTATAATATTTTTCTATACATTTTAATGATAAATATCAATAACTGTTTAAATAAATCATATGAAGATATAAAAAGGGTAAAAAAACCACAACAAATATGAGTAAAATAAGGAATGTTTTGGAAGGGAGAGTAATAATAGTCTTCAGTGTTTAAATATACATAGGACTTGCTCTCAAGTCCCTATATACATACCACGCTCGCCTGTCTGATGATGCGAGATTGA
>LFSZ01000047.1:0-266 GCA_001512885.1 Rikenellaceae bacterium DTU001 | reverse complement strand
ATCTTTAGATGCTATAACGGCTACTTTTTTCTTTTTCTTTTCTCGTGCTTCTGCTAGCTCTGCTTCATTTCGATAGCGTCTTCCTTTTTCGGAGTAATTCATTAACAGTTCTTCTACTTCCACGATTCCGAAAAAATTGACATTGTCTTCGAAATTTCTCAAAGCTGCTAAAATCCTATGACGCCAAGCGAAGCTTGTAGGTAAGCTGATGCCCACTTCTTTAGCACAAGCTCTGAGAGTTTTGCCCTCGAGCATACAACGAATGT
>LFSZ01000111.1 GCA_001512885.1 Rikenellaceae bacterium DTU001 | reverse complement strand
TTATGATTTCGAAAAATTAGCATTTAATTTGTAAAATTTATAAGTTAATAATAAATAACACATTAAAACTAAATTATATGCTAATTTATCAATTATATTACTCAAATATTTTTATTTTTTTGGATGATAAAAAGACTGGTATAAATTTTCCAAGTGTTTGTATTTATAATAATCAAGTTTAAATTTTACTTAAAATATTTAATTGAATAAAAAGTAAAATTTATTTCGCATATTTTTTTAAAAATAATAACTTATGAATCAATCTAATGTTATTTATGTGTTTTTAAAAAGGAAACTCTCCATTTTAACTTGATACTCCTTCGCTTTTTCCTTTATTTTTAATTGAAAATTTTCTGATTTATCAGCATAGATAATGTCGCGAGAGATATTGATCAAAATATTGCCTTGTGTTGTCAAAGTATTTTTTAAAGTAGCTTCGAGGTTACCACCTTGTGTACCAATACCTGGGATGAGGAAGAAATACTCTGGTAATAATAATCTGATATGTTGTAAAAAAGGCTGTTGGGTGGCACCTACTACGAACATCATTTTTTCACTACTAATATTTTGGGCAAGAGTTTTCATAATTTTTTCAAAAAAATATTCATCATTTTTTGTTTTTTCTAATAAAAAATCATGAGCTCCCTGATTAGATGTAAGTCCCAAAGGTATTATCCATTTATCATGAAAATTTAAAAATGGTTCTATTGTATCTAATCCCATCAATGGATTGATAGTGATGGCATCGAAATCTAAAGGTGGAGTCAAATATGCGTAAGCATATTTCTCAGCTGTATTGCCTATATCATTTCTTTTACCATCAGCTATTAAAAAAGTTCGTTCATTTTTTGATTTTATATAGGAGATAGTATTTTTTAGCATTTTGTAACCTTCATCACCATGTATTTCATAAAAAGCAAGGTTAAATTTATAAGCAACCGCATAGGGTAGAGTAGCATCTATTACTTTTTTATTAAAAATTTCAATAGCAGTTGTTCCATATTTATTAACTAGAGAATGTGGTATTTTATTGACATCTGCATCTAATCCTATACATAAGACTGATTTTTTGGTAAAGATCAGGGATTGTAATTCTTTTTTTGTCATAAAAAATTTATTCTATTTCAGCTTTTAATTTTTCAGTATTTTCGGCTACTTGCAATGCATCTATTAGTTCATTCAAATCGCCATCCATTATATCAGTGAGATTGTAAAGTGTTAGTCCTATACGATGATCTGTTACGCGATTTTGTGGATAGTTGTAGGTACGAATTTTAGCTGAACGATCACCAGTAGAAACCATAGTTTTGCGTTGATGAGAAATATCATCAAGATATTTTTGATATTCTAATTGAAAAATTCGTGATCTGAGTAGGTTGTATGCTTTTTGCAAATTTTGAGTTTGGCTACGTTCATCTTGACAAGAAACACTAATGCCAGTGGGTATATGAGTTAGTCTAACTGCTGAATAGGTAGTATTGACAGATTGTCCACCATGACCTGATGAGCAGAAAATCTCCTTTTTTATATCTTTTTCATCTATTTTCACATCAAAATCATCGGCTTCTGGGAATACAACGACAGATGCAGCAGAAGTATGTATACGTCCTTGCGATTCTGTCAATGGTATTCTTTGCACTCGATGCACACCAGATTCGAATTTTAGAGTACCATAAGCATTGGTTCCTATAATATTAAAAATTATTTCTTTGTAACCACCAGCGGTGCCTTCGGTATAATTTACTATCTCCAGTTTCCAGTTTTGTCTTTCTGCAAATCTACTATACATACGAAATAAATCTCCTGCAAAAATACTAGCTTCATCACCTCCAGTGCCGGCCCTTATTTCTACAATAGCATTTTTAGAATCCTGAGGATCATTAGGCAAAAGTAATATTTTAATTTTTTCTTCTAAATTAATTTTATTTTCTTCTAAATTAGTTAATTCTTCTTTTGCCATAGCTTTTAATTCTACATCATTACTATTAATCAACAATTCTTTTGCTTCATCAATACCTTTTAAAATAGTGTCATATTCTATATAAGCATTTGCTATAGCTTCTAAATCCTTATAATCTTTGTTTAATTTTATATACAACTGCATATCCTTCATAGCTTCAGGTGATTGAAGCTTTAGCTCAATTTCTTTATATTTATTGTAAAGTTCCCTTAGTTTTTCTATCATAGATTAAAAATTTATATATATAATAATAATTTTTTGCAAAATTACTAAAATTAATAGTTTTATAACATTTTTATAGTTTTTAAATTAAATTTACTCTAAAAAAATAAGTACAAATAATATTCTGCATTAAAAATTGCAAATTATGCTTTTTAACTTTTTTTTATTTCTATATTCTTGTTTTATAGTATTTCCAGCTAACTTCTTTATCCTGCTTTCATATGGGGTATAAATTTATTTATATTATAAGTAAATTATAAAATGATTAATATTATTGAGCGAATTTCATTTCATTTAAAATCCTTTGTGCATTTGCATATTTATCAATGATAAAAAGCATATATCTGATGTCTAGCATGATATTTCTGCATCTGGTATCATCGAAATAAAAGTCACTCATAGTACCTTCCCATACTCTATCAAAGTTTAAACCGATTAATTCTCCTTTACCATTAAAAACGGGGCTACCACTATTACCCCCAGTAGTATGTGTAGTGCTAATGAAAGCTATAGGTAACTCTCCTTTATCATTAGCATATGAACCGAAATCTTTATTTTTAAAAAGTTCTAGCAATGTACTATCAATTTTATAATCTTCGGCTTGCCCCCATAATGCCTTATCTACCATACCATCAATAGTAGTATAATGTATATATGTGATTGCATCTGCAGGGTGATATGGCTTCACATTGCCATAGGCAATTCTAAGAGTACTATTAGCATCGAAGTAATATTTATTTTGAGGTAAATAATAGCTCTGCAGTTTAGTATACATACGATAGAGACTATCTAATTTGTTATTGTAATAATCTTCCATGGGTAAAATTTCTTTAACATACCAGTCTAACAATTTACTTGTAAAAACATAAAGGGGATCTTTTTGTATTGTTTTTGGATTAATCTTATTTTTTAAGCAGGCAACAGATAATTCATTAAAATTTATAAATAAAGATTTCTCTATATTTTTTTCAGTATTTAATTTATTTTTTAATAAATCATTAGGCAAATATTTTGATATGCTATCTAAATATTTAAAAGTTGAAAGAAATAAATCTTGCTCTAATTTTAGATTATTATTTTTCAAAAAATTGTTTACTAAATAACACCATTTATTAGCCCATGAGTCGTCAATGCCTCGCTGAATGTCATAAATAGTACGTTGAACAAATCTAATAATTTCATTAGAAAAATATGCTTCATAGAGTACCCTATCAATGTATTCATAAGGATAAGCTAACTGATGATAATGATATAAAGTATCCATTAGATTAGCATATTTTTTTAGTGAGTCAATACTTTTTAACCAATTTACGAAATCTTGTTCTTGACTATGTCTTTTTTCTATTGCTTTAGTAGCATTGATACCAATAGTTTCACCTTGCATTTTTTTCCAGTAATTAGCTATGCCTGCTCGTTTATTAGCATACATTAGTCTGATAGTATCATTATTACGAGAATAATTTTCAATTATATTTAATTTTGTTGTTCTAATATCAATGGCTATAGGATTTATGAGATTTACATTGAGATCTATGCCTTTAGAAGTCATGAAGTGAGTTGTGGAGCCAGGGAACCCATAAATAAATATAAAATCGTCTTTATTAATACCTTTTTTAGACACTGGAGCAACATATTTAGGCTTAAAAGGAACATTATTCTTAGAATAGTTAGTAGATTCATTATTTTGATTAACATAAATTCGGAAAACAGAAAAATCACCTGTATGCCTAGGCCAAACCCAATTATCTGTATCGCCTCCGAAATTACCAATGAATAATGGAGGAGCTGCTACTAAACGTATATCACTAAACACTTCATATATCATCAGATAATAAGCATTGCCATAGTTAAACTCTCTTACTACTGCATCTATATGAGGTTTAGTTTTATTTTCAGCAGCAATATTTTTACATAATTTATTTGCAATATCTTTTCTTTGTTTTTCGGTAGCATTAGTTGGTATTTGAGACAAAATTTCATTTGTTACATCCCGCATGCTTACTAATATAGATATAGTAAGCCCTTCAATAGGTATTTCCTCTTTGAAATCATTAGACCAGAATCCATTAGTCAAATAATCATTATTAACTGTACTGACATTGGCAATAGATCCATAGCCACAATGATGATTAGTTAATATCAGTCCTTGCTCACTCACTATCACACCTGTACAACCTCTACCAAATAGTACTATAGCATCTTTTAGACTGGAATTATTTATACTATATATATCTTCTGGAGATAATTGCAAGCCTCGTGTAACCATATCATCATATTGTGCTTCTAAAAGCACTGGCAACCACATCCCTTCATCAGCCAAAAGGTTTTTACTTATTAGAATACTTAAAACACTAATTAAAATTATTAATTTTTTCATAACAAAATTATTTTTTTTAGTTAATTTATGAGCAAAAATAATAAAAGATAATAACAATATGAAAATAATCGCTCAAATTAATTCATTTTTGATTTTTAATGATCGTAATCAGATTATTCTGTGAAATAATAAAATTAATATGCGAAAATATTTATCATACTATGTAACTGTGTAAAGAGTTTAGAAGTTGACTTATTGGATTTTAAAAAAAATAATTTTCGAAAAAAAATTAAAAATCATTGAAGTGAATAATATTGTTTAGAGGTCTTTTAGGCACATACATATTTCCATCTTCATCCAGATAATACTCTACAGTGTCGTCATTATCTTCATAAAATGATTGTTGTGCCGGGTAGCCTAGAGCAACAATACTATCTAATATATATTCATCAGGAATATGTAAAATATTTTTAACATTATCTGTATTAACAGAACCTAAAATACAGCTAGCAATACCATAGGACCAAGCAGCTAGGGTGATATTTTCTATTGCTAATCCAATATCGTGTCCAATCCATTTAGTAGCTCTATTTTTATTAACTATTACTGCAATGTAACATGTAGGTTTTTCATCATGTTTGGGTATGCCGTTAGGGTGAATATATGCTGCCCATCTGAGATTGACGAATATCTCATCACATAGATTTTTATTAGTTACTATAATGTATTCTAGTGGTTGTTTGTTGCTAGCACAAGGAGCTAATCTGGCACAATCTATAATATCTATTAAAATATCAATATTTATGGATATTTGTTTAAATTTTCGTATAGTTCTGCGAGATTTTATTAATTCTATTAAATTCATTTTTTTATATCATAATTTATGCAAAAATAAAAAAATTATTGAATTCATTTTTTGAAAGATGATTTATTTTTTGAACCAGCAAAAATAAGAAAAATTAAAGAGTTTAATTTAAAGTGAAATTAAATAACTAATATCTTGGCTTCTATTTTAATTTTTAGTCGAAAGATTTGGTGTTGAATGAATGGATTCTAATATATGTTTCAATCAACATATGTTATATTTACTAACTCTCTATATCGATACCATGCCCATCTGTCCGAGGATGCGAGGTTGAGCATTCGCCCAGTATTGCTTACAGTCTTGCCTGTGAGGTATTTACCCATCACTACATACCACATAATGTAGTTTTGCAGGTATTTGGTAGCTACGCCCCTAAATTTGAAATATATCCAATTCGTGAATTCACTGGCCTTTTTCTTGACAGTACTTAGGCTATATATACCTCGCTTTTGCCTATTGCTAGTTACTATTTCTTTGTGCTTGATTACATTCCTTCTAACCTTTTTGAATGCTTTTTTATTACTGCTACACATGACTCCATCCTTTGGCATTTTAGCCTTCAGAAATTGTTCTATCTGTTCTGAACTTAACTTTTTGCTTTCGAATTTTTTGAATAATAAGTTGCCAGCTCTATCAGTAGCAGCTAATACAGCTACTTTCTTTGGCTTTTGCTTCCTAGCCCGCTTCAGCTCTTCGGCATTTTTGTATATTCTGCCTTTTTCAGAATAATCCATCAATAGTTCGTCCATCTCTACTACGCCGAAAAAATTGATATTATCTTCGAAACTTTGTAAAGCTGCCAATATCTTGTGTCGCCAAGCAAAGCTTGTTGGTAAGCTGATACCAACCTCTTTAGCACAAGCTCTGAGACTTTTGCCTGCTATCATACATCTGATGTAATCGAGCATTTTCTCTTTCTTTTGTAACCTGTAGACAAAAGTTCCGGTGGTAACTCTAAACTGTCTGCCGCAGTCTTTGCATCGATAGTTTTGCATCCCATTTTGTAAACCATTTTTAATAATATGATTGCTACGACAGTCTGGGCATAGTGGCGGGGCACTGAGTATTTTCAGGCCTTGATAATCGACTACATCGGCTTCTAATTTTTTCATTAGAGAATAAAGATTGTCTAAGAATTCTTTATTCTCTTCCTTACTCATAGCAAGATATTTGCTAGTGTTTTCCACTATTTTTTTCATGAATTAAAATTTTTGTAAAAATATAAAAATTATTTAACATATAAACTTGAAAAACTTAAACATTTATAGTATTTCAATCTGTTCGTTCTTTCAATAACATTTTTAATATTGTTTTTTCTATGATATTTTTTATATTTGCTGTTATTATTTTTAAAATATATATAATGATAACCAAAAAGGAAATTATATCAATAAAAAAATTAGATAATAAAAAAGAAAGATATGAAAAAGGTTTATTTATCGCAGAAGGTCCTCTTTTAGTAGCCGATTTGATAAAGAGAGGAGCAAAACATTATAAAATTTTTACTACTACTAAATATGATTTTTTGAAGAATTTATCATCAATTGAATATATTTGTGAAAAAGATTTGTTAAGGATTAGCTCTATGAAAACTCCTAATAATATTCTAGGCTTATTTTATATAAAAACGCAACCTACCATTGAAAATTTTATAAAATCTGATAAAATATTAATACTAAACGATATACAAGATCCAGGTAATATGGGTAATATACTGCGTACAGCTGAATGGTTAGATTTTAAATATATAGTTTCTACCTTAAATTCTGTAGACATATATAATCCTAAAGTAGTCCAAGCAAGTATGGGTAGTATTATGGGAATAAATATTGCATATTTAGATCTAGAACAAATAAAATATATTTCACGTACTCATTGTCTAATAGCTACTGATATCATTGGAGAGAGTATATGTAATTTTAAAATTGATTTTCCTTATGCAATTATCATTGGCAATGAAGGTAGTGGTATATCAAAAGAGCTCATGAACATGGCTAATATTATTTTAAATATTCCTAGAAAAAATAAATTAAATTTACCTGAATCACTCAATGCTGCAACAGCTGCCGCCATCATTATGTGGCATTTTACTATGTGTATTTTATAAGTTATCCACAATTCAAAGAATTAAAAAATCCTAGTATCTAACGTATTATCATTAAATAAAAATTATAATATTTTGAAATAATTGCAGATTTATTTATTATAACTAATATTTTAGTAGTTCAATTATTTTTGATAATTAGAATGATATCTAATTACTACTTATAATGATGTAATGCAAATCTAAAATCACAAGAATTTAACTCACATGTTATAAATTTTGATTTTTTTTCAAATGGTTAATTTTTTTTTAATCTTTATTTTCAAAAATAATTTTATTCATTCTTTATATATATTTTTGTAATAATTTATTATTAAATAAATGAATTTTTATCAAATATTATTTTTTATAAGTTTTAATATTTGTACTTATATTTTAGTAGCTCAAAATTTTACAATCTCTGGATATGTTAAAGATGCTAATAGTGGAGAGCAGATAATTGCTGCTAACGTGTATGTAACTAATCCATTGAAAGGTACTACTACAAATCATTATGGTTTTTTTTCACTCACATTGCCAAAAGGCAATTATACTCTTATTATATCAGCTGTGGGTTATGAAAAATTGGAACTAGACATCATATTAGATAAAAACTATGAGCTAAATATAGAGTTAAAGCCTAAAAGTTATCTAATGGAGCAAGTAGTAGTTACAGCTGAGCGCTCAGATGCTAATATACATAATGCTGAGATGGGAGTTATAAAAATGCCTATAGAAAAGATAAAAACTATTCCTGTACTCTTCGGAGAAGTAGATGTGATAAAAGTCATAGAACTAACTCCTGGAGTTTTGACAGCTGGTGAAGGCAGTAGTACTTATTATGTGCGAGGAGGAGGTCCTGATCAAAATTTGATTTTATTAGATGAGGCACCAGTTTATAATGCCAACCACTTGATGGGTTTTTTTTCTACTTTCAATTCTGATGCTATACAAAATGTAGAATTGTATAAATCTGGTATTCCTGCTAATTATGGGGGGCGTATATCGTCAGTTTTAGATATTTCTATGAAAGAAGGTAATATGCGGAAATATCAATTTGAAGGTGGGGTAGGATTAATATCTAGTAGATTAGCAGTGCAGGGACCAATTAAAAAAGATACTTCTTCTTTTATACTAAGTGCTCGACGCACATACGCTGATATAGTAATGAGACCTTTTATTAAAAATCCTTTAGGTTACTATTTCTATGACATTAATGCAAAAGCTAATTATATTTTTTCTCCCAAAGATAGAATATTTATTAGTGGTTATTTGGGTAGAGATATATTCGATGCAAAGGTGAGCAATGATGATTTCTCAACAGATATAGGCTGGGGTAATACTACTATGACTGTGCGGTGGAATCATTTGTTTTCTCAAAAATTATTTTCTAATACTACTTTAATCTATAGTGATTATAATTTTAATTTCAAAGCTAAACAAGAGATTTACAATTTTGACCTGAATACTTCTATTAAAGATTTTCAACTCAAATCAGATTTTGCTTATTTTATGAATAATGGATGGAGTTTAAAATTTGGTATAGATGGTATATATCATACTTTCAAACCTTATACTGCTTCATTTACTATGGAAAACAGCCCTTTTAATCTCGGTAACCCACCAAAACAATATGCTGGCGAACTTGCCGCTTATATTCACACAGAGGGTGATATAAACAAATGGCTGCGTATATCTGCTGGCCTTAGATTTAGCTATTATCAGCAGCTAGGACCTTTTACTCGCTATATATTCGATCCTATTACATTGGTAAATGTAGATAGTATTGTGTATGACAAAAATAAAAAAGTAAAGGATTATTATGAAGCAGAACCACGTTTTTTAGCAAGATTCAAAATAGATGATAAAAATGCTATTAAGTTTTCTGCTACTCGTAATATTCAATTTATACATATGGTATCACCTGTATCGATCACATTGCCAACTGATTTATGGGTGCCTAGTACAGATAGTGTAAAACCTCAAGTGGGCTATCAATTATCATTAGGATATTATCATAATTTTCTTAATAATTCAATAGAAATGAGTGTCGAGGGATATTATAAATGGTTTTTTAACCAAATTGATTATAAGGAAGAATCTCTTTACGAAAATTATGTGCTTACAAATATAGATAATAACTTCACCTATGGCAAAGGTAGAGCTTATGGAGTTGAATTTTTTTTACAAAAAAAGTATGGCACTTTAACTGGTTGGTTAGGCTATAGCTATGGTAAAACTGAGAGAAAATTTCCCAAGATCAATGATGGCAAACCTTTTCCAGCTAAGTATGATCGTACGCATGATGTGAACATAGTGATTAATTATAAGATAAATGAAGCTTTTAGTATATCAGCAATATGGGTATTTGCTACAGGTAATACTGCTACAGTGCCAGTTTCTCGCTATTTCATTGAAGGTAATATTGTAACTGAATATAGTGATAGGAATGCTTATCGTTTACCATCATATCATAGAGCTGATTTGAGTATCACGTGGTATCCACAACATAAGAAAAAAACAAGAAAAATAGAAGAAAGTTGGAATCTATCTATTTACAACATCTACAATAGAAAAAATCCTTATCTTATATATTTTGATATTGATGGTGATATATCTCAAAACAAGATTACTACTACAGCTAAGCAGTTATCGCTTTTTCCCATTTTACCTTCTATTACATGGAATTTTAAATTTTAATATATAATTATTATGAAATTCAATATAATTTACTTAATTATATTATTCTTATTTCTGATATCTTGTTCTAAGGATATAGAACTCAATCTGCCAGAACCAAATAAAAAATATGTAGTTGAGGGATATATAGAAAATGGTTGTCATCCAGTAATAGCTATTACAAGGAATACTAGTTATTTCGATCCTATAGACAGTGCATATTTGATGAATCTTTTTGTTTTAAATGCTAAAGTATATATTTCGGACGGAGATATAGAAGCCGAGTGTCATTTATCTATGGATAATCTTTTGAAAGGTGTATGGCCATACATATATTATACTACTGATCAAATAATAGGCGAAATAAATAAAATATATTATATACAAATTATAATTGATTCTGATACTATTACAGGAAAAGATACAATGCCTAATATTGTGTGTCTAGACTCACTATGGTGTGAACCTATAAAAGATAATGACACGCTTAGAGAATTATGGATTTCATTGACAGATCCACCAGAAAAAAATTTTTATCGTTTTTTTACTAAAAGGCTACTCAGAGACCAAGCTTACATACCATCAGGATTATTTGTATTAGATGATGTATATTTTAGCAATCAATATTTTAAAGTTTTTCTTATGAGAGGTTTTGAAAATATATATAGTGATAGTACATATCGAGATCAAGAATTTGGCAAATACAAAATAGGTGATACTGTAGTAGTGAAAACTGCTAATATGACTCGGCAGCACTATAATTTTTGGAGGACCGCAGAACAAGAAATCTACATCGGTACTAGCCCATTTATAAACCCAGTGCGAATAAAGCATACTGTAGATGGAGGTTTAGGTGTATTTGGTTGTTATGCTACTAGTTATGATACTATTATTATTTATTAGTGTTTGTAAAAAGTTCTAATTTGTTAGAAATCATTGAAATGAATTTGTTATTTGCTTAAATATAAGTTGTAAAATTTATAAATTTCATTGTAATATCGTATAAATTAATTATATTTGTGAAAAAATATGGAAACAAGATTTTTTGATACTTCACAAGGGAAATTATCTTATAGCATTAATGGAAGTGGTCCAGTTATACTTTTTATTCATGGTTTTCCTTTTAATAAATCTATTTGGTATCCCTACATGGAAAAAATATCTAATTTTACCACTTTGGCAATAGATTTACCAGGCCATGGTGATAGTGATATATATGGTAAACCAGATTTAGATGATTGGTCAAAAAAAATTTATGAATTTTTAAATTTTTTATCTATTAATCAAATAACGATTATAGGTCATAGTATGGGTGGTTATGTTGCATGTAATTTCGCAGAGTTATTTCCTAATAATGTAAGCGGATTGGGACTATTTCATAGTTCTGCTAGAGCAGATACTGAGGAGAAAAAGCAAAATCGTGATCGTATTATTCAGACTATTAAAGAAGATCATAAGAAATATATTTATAATTCTGTACCATCTTTATTTGCTAAAGAAAATGTTTTAAAATATAAAAGTGAAATAGATAAATTAATTAATTTGTCTCAAAATATGGAAAAACAAGCTCTTATTAATGCTCAGACCGCTATGCGTGATCGTGAAGGGCATTTAGAATTGCTAACAAATGCAAATTTTCCTTTTTTATTTATAATTGGCAAGCAAGATCCTAATCAACCTTATGAAACTTTATTAGCCCAAGCTAGTCTTACTAAAATTTCTTTTATATTAATGCTCGAACACTGCGGGCATATGGGATTTGTGGAAGATTTTAATAGAACTTATTGGGCTATCGAAAGTTTTGCAAAGCTATGCTATGCAGGAGTATAATTTTTTATTTTGTTTTCTTAGAATAAAATAATGTTATGGGATTAAAAACAGGTCTTGTAGGTATTAGCAATAGTGGTAAAACTACTTTATTCAATTGCCTTAGTAATAATAAAATACAAACAGCTTCATATTCTTTTCAAAATACTAAGTCAAATATTAGCATTACTTATGTAAATGATCCTCGATTAGATGAGATACATAAACTAATATCTGCTGATAAAAAAGTTTATGCAACGTTAGAAATTGTAGATATACCTGGATTAGTAAAAGGTGCTAGCTATGGCGAAGGTATAGGAAATACTTTTTTAAATGAAGTACGCAATATGGATGCCTTGATATACGTATTGAGATGCTTTGAAGATGATCTATTACCCCACATAGAGGGCTGTATAGATCCATTAAGAGATAAAGATATAATAGATTTAGAATTACAAGTAAAAGACTTAGAGCAAGTTAATCGTAAATTACAAAAAGTTGAAAAATTAGTTAAATCTGGTGATAGATCAGCAAAAGATACTTATAATAGCTTATTAAAATTTAAAGAAGCATTAGAAAATTTTATAAATATTAGAGATTTAGAGCTTAATGAAATTGATAAAAACTTGATTAAAGAGTTTGCTATGCTAACCGCTAAACCAGTATTTTATGTATTAAATGTAGATGAAAATAGTATTGATGGAAATAAATATACTGAAAATTTTATTAACTCTGTTTCTAATAATGTATTGATAGTATCAGCTAAAATAGAAGAAGAAATAATGAGAATGGAAAACGAAAATGATAGGAATGTTTTTTTAACTGAATATGGACTAGATGAACCAGCTCTAAATAAATTATATAAGGGAGTTTATAAATTATTGGATTTAATAACATTTTTTACTATTGGTGGCAAAGAAAATAGAGCTTGGAATATTAAAAATGGTTGTACAGCTGTAGAAGCTGCTAAAGAAATACATAGTGATATCGCTCGTGGATTTATTAAAGCTGAAGTGATTTCATATGAGGATTTGATACAATATAAATCAGAACAAGCTTGCCGTGCTGCAGGTAAAGTTAGATTAGAAGGCAAAAATTATGTTGTTAAAGATGGTGATATGTTACATATTAGATTTAATGTATAATTTACAAATGTAAATTAATTGAAATATGCATTTAGATAATAACTAAAT
>LFSZ01000012.1 GCA_001512885.1 Rikenellaceae bacterium DTU001 | reverse complement strand
TAGTAACTAGCCATAGGCAAAAGCGAGGCATATATAGCCTAAGTACTGTTAAGAAAAAGGCTAGTGAATTCACGAATTGGATATATTTCAAATTTAGGGGTGTAGCTACCAAATACCTGCAAAACTACATTATGTGGTATGTAGTGATGGGTAAATACCTCACAGGCAAGACTGTAAGCAATACTGGGCGAATGCTCAATCTTGCATCCTCGGACAGATGGGCATGGTATCGGTATAGAGAATTAGTGAATATAACATATGTTAATTGAAACATATATTAATTAACCAAATTCGCAACACACTTATCCCTGTATATATTTTAAAACAATTAAAAAAATTGATTAATTAAATTATGAATTCATTTACTCATTTAAAAAATAATATATTACTTAGATCAAAAGTTGCTTTTATAATGCAAATAAAGTATTTATTTAAACAAATGAGTCTATTTTGATTTATATTTATGATTTTTAATTATTTTTAAAAAATTATTTATTTTTTAACATTATTATTATAATTTTGTAAAAAAATGAGTGAATATTTACCTCATGAATGCGGAATAGTTTTACTCCGTTTATTACAGCCTCTCAGTTATTATATGGAGAAATATAACTGTTGTTATCATGGTCTAGATATGTTATATTTGTTAATGGAAAAACAACATAATAGAGGTCAAGATGGTGCGGGAGTAGTATCAGTTAAGTTAGATGTAGAGCCTGGATATAGATATTTAGATAGGATACGCTCTAATGTTGATTCTCCTATCATAGATATTTTTCAAAAAATTTATGATCCTTTACGCATATTAGAAGCCAACAATTCGCCTTTACTCTATGATCCTGAATATCTTAAGCGAAATATACCTTTTATTAGTGAGTTGTATTTGGGGCATCTTAGATATGGTACTTATGGTAAATATCAAATAGAATATGTACATCCACATCTCAGGCAGAGTAACTGGCGTACGCATACTTTAGCCTTAGTGGGTAATTTTAATCTTACTAATGCTGATCAACTTTTTTTAGATCTTATAAATTATGGACAGCATCCTATAGAGACTTCGGACACTGTTACTATTCTTGAAAAATTAGGATATTATTTAGATGAAATGAATAACGAATTGTATGAAAAGTTTAAAACTCAGGGTTATACCAAAGCTGAAATTTCTCCCAAAATAGCAGAAACATTAGACATTGTTAGTATAGTTAAAAAAGCAGCACAAAACTTTGATGGTGGTTATGTTATAGCAGGAGTACTAGGTCATGGAGATGCTTTTGTATTTCGAGATCCACGAGGCATCAGACCAGCTTATTATTATAAAGATGATGAGTTTTTTGTGGTTACTTCAGAGAGACCACCAATACAAACTGCATTTAACGTAAAAACTGATGATATAAAAGAAATGCCTCCGGGACATGTTTTGATTTTAAAAAAAAATAAAGATTTATCTATTGTTCCCTATACAGATAATATACCTTCTAAAATGGCTTGTAGTTTTGAACATATTTATTTTAGCCGTGGAACAGATAGAGACATATATAAAGAAAGAAAAATGTTAGGTGCTATGCTGGCAGATCCTATATTATCTGCCATTGACTATGATTTAGAAAATACAGTTTTTACTTATATCCCTAATACTTCTACAGTAGCTTTTCTTGGTTTATATGCTGAATTAGAGAAATGGCTTGATGTACAAAAAAAAGAAAAAATAATAGATATCATTAATATGGGGGAAAATATTAATGATAAAGAATTACGAGCAATACTTAACTGGCATCCGCGTGCTGATACACTCGTAGTAAAGGATTTGAAACATCGTACTTTTATCACTAAAGAATCTAAACGCAATGGATTAGCTAGCCATGTGTATGATGTGACTTATGGTGTAGTGAGACCTAATATTGATAGAATTGTAGCTATAGATGATAGTATTGTACGTGGTACCACTATAAAAAAAAGTATAATTCCAATGCTAAATAGGTTGGAACCAAAAGAAATCGTAATTGCTTCTACAGCTCCCCAAATTAGGTATCCTGACTGCTATGGTATAGACATGGCTCGTTTAGAAGAATTCATAGCTTTCCAGGCTGCTATTTCTCTTTTAAAAGAAAGAGGACAAGCCAAATTGATAAAATATGTATACGATAAATGTAAAGAGCAAGATTCATTACCTGACAATAAATTAGAAAATTACGTTTCTCTTATTTATCAACCTTTTGAAGAAGAAGAAATAACTCATAAAATAGAAGAATTATTAACTCCTATAGCTAATAAAACTAAGTTAACTATCATTTATCAATCCTTAGAAGGTTTAAGTAAGGTTTTGCAAGACAATAAAGGTGATTGGTATTTCACTGGTAATTTTCCCACTATAGGTGGATATCGAGTGGTTAATAATGCTTTTATTAATTACTATGAAGGTAAAAATAAAAGGGCATATTGAAATTAAATTATTTATAATTGATAATTATGATAAATTTAAAGTCTCAAAAAAAAAGTGATGAGTAGAAACCATTAGAATACATTTTGGTAAATTTATTATTTTTGACTAATTTATTTTTATATTCTATGTATAACTAATTAACTATTTCTTTAATTGTGTTAATGTTTAATTCCCAATTATCAAAATTTCCACTACTCATCAAAACAATAGCTGCAGGTAATTTAATATATTGCTCTATAATATTTTGAATATCATTTACTATGGTGGTAACAAATAGATTTTGCTGGTCAAAGGCTTTTATTATGTCTATTGTATTTAGATCTGGCAATTGCTTTATCTCTAGGGCATGTTTACTATAAAAAACTATTGAGATATCTGAATTTTGCATAGTTTTACTATACTGAGGTAAAAAATTTTGGTTTAAGCTAGAATAAGTATGTAATTCAAATACAGAGATTAGCTGCCTATCAGGATAGTGTTCTCTTACCGCATCAATGGTAGCTCTCACTTTTGATGGTGCATGTGCAAAATCTCTAAAAACCACCAAATTTTTATTTTCATATAATTTTTCTAACCTCTTATTAGCAGAACGAAAGCTCATCATTGCTTCACAAAAATCTTTGGTATCGATATCTAAATATTCACAAATTTTATGTGCTGCAGATATATTTTGCATGTTATGCTTACCAAAAATTTGTAAGGGATATGATTTTTCTTGATATTTAAGAAAAAAATGCCCATTTTCTACAAAGTATGGAAAGGTTTTATAAAAAATGGGAGTTAGTTTTAGTTGTGCTTCATCCAATATTTTGCGTACTATAGGTTCGTCCACTGCAAATAAAGCACCATCAGAAGGAACCATTTCGGCAAATTTTTTAAATTGCTCTAAATAATTTTCAAAACTAGGAAAAACATTAGCATGATCCCAGTCTATACCATTTATCAATCCTACATCTGGTTTATAAATAATAAATTTTGGAATAGGGAGCTCAGTACTAGCTAAATATTCATCACCTTCTATGATCATTATAGGAGCTTCATTACTTAGTTTTATGTTAAAATCGAAACCAACCACCTTAGAACCTACTAAATAATCGAATTGCTTGTTTAAGAGTCTTAATACATGCATTATCATACCTGTAACAGTTGTTTTGCCATGGCTGCCACCTATCACTATCCTATGTTTGTTTTTCGAATGTTGATAAATGAATTCTGGCATAGATAAAACGTCTAGGTTCAATTTTTTTGCTTCAGTTAATTCAGGATTATTAGCCTTAGCATGCATGCCAGAAATTATTAAATCTATATCTGGAGTGATTCTATCAGCGAAAAAACCAATTTCACATGGCAATAGATTATATTTTTCTAAATTTTCTTTTGCTGGATTGAATATTTCATCATCTGATCCGCTAACTATGTGTCCAGCCTGTTGTAAAGCTATTGCTAACTGATGCATTACAGCACCTCCTATAGCTATTATATGTATTTTCATGATTGATTATACTTACAATAAAGAAATTTTAATTCACAAAATTACAAATTTATGCATAAAATATTCCCCTTTATCTGTTTTAAAAGAAAAGATTAGTAATAATCAAATTTTTTTTTTTAAAAGTTATAATTTTGCAACTATTAATAAAAATTATTTCTCTTATTTGAATATTTGTTTTTTTAAATTTTAGTATTATTATAATTCTATAGCTCTATAAATATAACTTAATAGAAAGGTTACAAAAATTTTTATAATAGCAATAAATTCATTATTTTTGTATAAAATAAATTCAATAAAAATTATCATGCTTAAACAAACACAACATTTAAGATTATTACAACGACTATCTCCACAGCAGATTCAATTGATGAAATTGATACAGCTACCTATTGCTGAGTTAGAACAGCGAATCAAAGAAGAATTAATATCAAACCCTGCTCTAGATACCTTAGATGATACTGATGACGATGAGAATATAATGATTATTGATGATGAAATAGATAAAAACAATGAATTGGATTATCCAGACATAGACGATGAAAAAACAGATATAATAAATGATGATGATGAATTATTAGATGAATACATAGATGAAGATGAAATTCCTGAATATAAATTATATATAAATAATACTAGCCCTGATGACTCTACAAACATACAATATTATGACTATACTACTAAAACATTAAATGACTATCTAAAAGAACAGCTAGATTATAAAAATCTAAGTGAGCAAGAATATTTGATAGGAGAATATATAATAGGAAATATTGATGATAATGGTTACTTACAAAGAAGTATAGATGCCATTGTCAATGATTTATTATTTATAAGGGGAATCAATACAAACGCAGATGAGGTAGAAAAAGTGCTCGACATAATACAACGATTCGATCCACCAGGTATAGGAGCTAGAGATTTAAAAGAATGTTTACTATTACAATTAGAAGCAAAAGAACATAAAACACCGGAAATAAACTTAGCTATTGAAATTTTAGAAAACTATTATGATGATTTTATTAAAAAACATTATGATCAAATAATCAAAAAAGCTAATATCACTGAAGATCAATTAAAGATGGCTATAAGTGAGATACAAAAACTAAATCCAAAGCCTGGTAATTCTTTGTATCAAATTGGCAATTCAGCTATAAGTATAATACCAGATTTCATCATATATAATAATGATGGAGAACTTGAACTGACATTAAATAATTACAATATTCCATACTTATGCACAAATAAAAAATACGAAAACATGTATCAGAGTCTGTCTAAAGAAGCTAGTAATGATCCTAAGAAAAAAGAAACTGTTCAATTTATTAAACAAAAACTGGACGGAGCACGTTGGTTTATCAATGCACTTGAGCAAAGACAAAATACCCTTTATATAACTATGAAAACTATTATGGAATTGCAAAAAGATTTTTTCATGACTGGCGATGAAACTAAACTAAAGCCTATGATACTAAAAGATATAGCAGATAAAATAAATATGGATATTTCTACTGTTAGTAGAGTGGCTAATAGTAAGTATGTGGCTACACCGTATGGAACATTTCTTTTAAAGCATTTTTTCTCTGATTCATTAGAAACTAAATCAGGAAAAGAAGTGTCGAATAAAACTATAAAAGCAATAATAAAAGATATAATCAAAAATGAAGATAAATCGAATCCATTAACTGATGAGGAATTGACAAAAATATTAGAAGAAAAAGGGTTCAAAATTGCACGAAGAACAGTAGCCAAATATAGAGATCAATTAAATATACCCGTTGCCAGACTTAGAAAAGAACTATAAAATAATTAACATCAAATATGAAAAAAAATCTATCTCAGGTAATATCTATAGCTTTACATCCTGTTTTTATCCCTATATGGTTTGCTATTATCTTATTTAATTCTGGTTATTTCTTAAATGCTTTTTTACCAAATGCTTTTTTTAAATCATATATTTGGTTGCTTATCATCATTATGGTGATCATCCCCACTATCATTATTCTTTTTTCGTATCATTTAGGATTGATTGAAAGCGTTCATAGCTCTATACCTATTGAGCGAATAAAAATATTATTGATAATTTTAGTTTCTAGTTTTATTTTATACTTTTTTTTAAAAAGACTACATATACCTATATTTTATTTATTACCCATAAGGCTTACAATAATTTTAACGACTTTGTTATGTATTTTTAGTAGCTTTATGAATGTTAGCATACACAGTGCTGGATGGATGAATTTATTTACTTCTTTATATATATTGCAATATAGACTTATAGAAATAAATATATTTTGGATTATTGTTATTATACCTATATTGTGGGGCTTGGCTGCCCAAGCTAGGTATGTAGTTGGCAAACATAATAGATTACAAATATTTATGGGGGCTTTTTTAGGAATAATAACTGGTTTGAGTGTCTTTATGGTTTGATTAGTTGGTAAATATTTTAATATCTACGGATAATATGGTTTTTATGTAATTTTGTAATTAATTATTTTTGAATTTTATGAATTTTATCTTATATCTAATAATTGGTTTATTACTTTTATTTTGGATCACACAAAGGTTGCTGCCCTATTTTTTAAAAAGAAAATTGAAAAAATACCAAGATAAAATGAATACTCATACAGAAACCAAAAAAAGTAAAAATATAAAAATAAAAATGCCTAAAGGTTATAAAAAAAGCAAAGTAGATATATCTGATATAGAAGAGATAAAATATAAAGAAAATAAAAAATGAATATCTTAATAGTAGCATATTATTGGCCGCCAGCTGGTGGTAGTGGAGTTCAGAGATGGTTGTACATGTCTAATCATTTAGCGGATATTCCAGGTAATAATCTAACCATTTATGTGCCTGATACTACAGATTATCAAGTGTTAGATCCTACTTTATCTGCTGATATTTCACCAAAATTGAAAATCATCAAAAGACCTATTTGGGATCCAGCACATTTTTATAATAAAGCTGTAGGTGAGAAAAACAAAATAGGTGTCGGGATGAGCTCTGTAAAAGAAAAAAAATCATTGATTCAAAAAATAGGATTATGGTTTAGAGCCAATGTTTTTGTCCCAGATTCTAGAGTGTTTTGGGTAAATCCTTCATATCGTTTTTTAAAAAAATATATCGAAAAAAATAAAATAGACGTTATAGTCACTACTGGTCCACCACATAGTATGCACTTGATAGGACTCAAACTAAAGCAATATTTCAAAGAAAAAATTATTTGGGTAGCAGATTTCAGAGATCCATGGTCAGAAATTCAATACTATGAAACATTGAAAACTACAAAGTTTGCATTTAATAAAATAAAAAAATTGGAAAAAAAAGTTCTAATAAATTCTGATATTGTAACTACTGTTACCCCTTCATGGGCTAATATGTTTCGAGATATTTCTAAACGAAAAATTGAAATAATAGAAAATGGATATGAGGATTCATTATTTGAACATATAAAAATCATAAATCAACCTAAAAGATTTAATATTGTACATACAGGCGTAATGTATGCTACGAGAAATCCACATAATTTATGGAATAGTTTAAGAATTATTAAAAATGAAATTCCCGCATTTGTTGATCTTGCCAAAATTCAACTTATAGGAAATTTGGATGCTAGTGTAATCAATGAATTAAAAAATTTGGATCTTTATGATATAACCGAAATATATCCACCCATGTCTCATAAGGAAGTTATTGAATATCAAATAAATGCAGCACTCCTTCTTTTAATAATTGATCAGGCAAAAACATATATTTCAACTGCAAAAGGCATGATCACTGGGAAGATTTATGAATATTTTGCATGTCAAAGACCTATCCTAGGCATTGGCCCAACTGATGGTGATGCAGCTAGGATTTTAGGTGATTCAGAATATGCAAAGATGGTAGATTGGGACGATTTAGAAGGTATCAAAAATTTTATTACAAACATTTATCAAAAATATATTAATGGTGATAAATTAGTAGTAGATTATCATCAAAAAGAATTATACAGTAGAAAAAATCTTGCTCTTAAATTTAATAATATTTTGCTCGAATATATTAATAATAAAAAAAATAATGGATAAATTAATTGATTTCTGATACATTAGTATTGGCTAAATTTTGATCCGTTATAACTATAAAAATTTATCAAATCTAGATTGTTCGTTGTTATTTCTCCATAGATAGACATTAATTAGTACAAATAAAGATAAAAGTTGGATAGTTGAGAAAAGTTTAGCAAAACAGTTGTTGCCAGTTGTTAGCTATTTATAAATCACAATTACATGGTGTTGAAAAATATATTTTTGTATTAGGTAGATAACGCTCTCGCACCTCTTTTTGATGTTTTAATGGTATCATATTTAATCTTAAATTTAATACTTTCAATGTGTTATTCAATCCTGTAATACTCTGATTGAGTTTTGTTAAATAATTATCACCTAAGTCTAATTTTTCTAAACAACAAAATTCTTTTATCTCATTTGGCAAATATTCGATTTCATTATGATACAAATTCAATTCTTTTAAATTTGGTAGCTCTATCAAAATAATTGGGAAATCTTTGAATTTGTTATAACTAAGATCTATTTTTATTATTTTTTTACAATTAATAATGTTCTCTGGTAAACTATTTAATTTATTACGCTTTAATACCAATACTTCTAAATTTTGAAATGTATCTATTTTTGATGTTAATTTTTCTAATTTTTTATTTTTTAATATTAATACTTTCACCTTTTCAGCATCGCTAAGGGCAGTGTTTAAATCTTTATATATTCCTTCATTTTGTCCTTGTAATTTAAAGAAAATTAAAAATATAATAAAAGTATATAAAAAAATTTTGCACATAAATTAAAAATTACATATCCTACTACAAAATTAAAAATAAATAACTATAATTTTTATAAATATTTTTTAATAATCTATCTGGCTTTTTATTGTCCATCAGTTTCTTATCTCATTCTATCGTCCACCATTAGATTTCTCCATTATTCTAAAGGTAAAACCTTGCCACTGCCTTTATAATTGAAATTTTTTTCTGATGGATTTCCTCTAAAATATACATTGCCATTGCTATTAATATCTACCCACAAAACATTATTAACACAAACATATATATTTTGATAACTACAAGAATTTACAAACACAGTATCTGAACATAGATATTCTAAATGCTGTGGCCCTGCACCGTGTAGATATGTATAAAGATATTTACTTTGCCCAGTAATATATAATCCCACATTGCCACCGTGAGATCTAAAGATAAAGCGATTTACATTTAATTCTCCTTTTATATCTAAAGCTGAGTCCCATACTTCTATATTTATTGTGTCCTGTATACAAGTATTTTCGAAAATCATTTCTCCATAAATCTCAGGATTTATATAATTAATATTTCTATAATGTGTTTCTATATCTATCCAATGCTTATAATTTCTAAGCCAATAACATTTGTTTTTGTCTTTAATTTTTAATTCATAATTTTTTTGATTTATAGATACTCCATTTATTAAATTTTCGCCACCTTTGATTTTTAAAAAATCTATACTATCTTTTATTAAATATAAATTTACTCTACCCTCTACATATAGTCTATCTATGCTATCTAAAGGGATTATAATTTCCGAATATTTACCTACTGACATCAAACAAGATTCTTGTTTTTCGCAAGAAAAAAATAAAATAATCAAAGCAATTAAAATAATTATTTTCCTCTCCATACTAACCCCCATTCTATTACATCAGCTTTCACATAATGACTACGCAAAGAAATCTGTGCGCCAAAATTATTTGAAAAAAAATAACGTATACCAAATCTAGTATAAAATGGTTGATATTTGAAAGCTAAATTTCTCAAATATATGCCAACTTGAAAAATTAAATCCATCTTATCTATATGTACATCCCATCCACCTTTTAATGAAATTTTAAGTGGTATAGCATTATATTTATCTAAATCGAAGTCTTTGGTTTTTAAATAATCTGGTAAAGATCCATCCCAAATAAAATCTGTACCTACCATCCATTGTACCGCGTTATAATGCGATACATAATATTCGAAACTAGTAGTGTAAACAGAATAGTAGACGTCATTAGTTCTATTTTGTTTGATAGAATACGTCCCAAAAGAGTGATATTTTGGTTGAAACAAATTAAAAGTATCAATTTTTTTATTTTTATTATGTTTTTCTTGAAAATATCCAATAGAAAGGTGTAGACTTGGGATATTTAATCCTGTATTCGGCATTTTAATAGCTCCATTAGAAAAATGATTCCATCTAAACTGCATATTTATTAGCAAAGGACTCTTTTGATAAATAATAAAATCCCATCCAAAATTAATATGTACATTGAAATGTGACCCAATAGCAAAATTGCGATAATTATCTTCAGTATAATGCTTGGATAAATATGACACGCCACTACCTAGAAAAAAATATATTTTTTCTTTATAAACTCTAAAATATATATCTCCTAATAAACTATAAGCTTGCCCGAGCACTTTATTATTACTCAAGCTTGTATAATATGCTTCTATTCTGTATCTTTTAGGACTTTGAAAAGTATCTATAGGGTAATACTTATTTTCATAAAATAAGCTAAAACCAGCTGGGTGGTTTTCTATAAAATTATACATTTTTTTGTAATGTGGAAATAAAAAACCATAACTCCCTGATATACCAATACTTAATTGAGAGAAGGCTAATATAGGAATAAAATATATGAATAAAATTATTTTTTTCATCAGAAAACAAAAATATAAATAATATGAATAATGAAATCCTTTGAAGGTAATTGAAAAATTATCTTTTAAGCTGATATTTAGCTAGATAGTATCAATTTAATAACCCTAAATCTCTCAGAAATTTGCATTATTCAGTTTTTTTTTTAAATAAAAAATTAATATTTCAGGATATAACTCGATTAATTTTCATTTACTTAATTGCAATTTTTTTTTATCTTTGTAAATAAAAAAAATGAAAAGATTATCAATTTTTTTATTGTTAAATTTAATTTTAATCAAAATGAGTTATTCACAACAAGAAACACGTTTATTACGTTTTCCTACTACTGATGGGAGTAAAATTGTTTTCACGTATGCAGGACAATTGTATACTGTGTCTAAAGATGGGGGTATAGCTCGCGAGTTAACTACAGGTGATGGTTATGCAATTTTTCCTAGATTTTCGCCTGACGGTAAATGGATAGCATTCACTGGACAATATGATGGCAATACTGAAGTATATTTGATGCCAGCCGAAGGGGGCATTCCTAAAAGACTCACTTACACTGCTACTCTCAATCGTGATGATCTAAGCGATCGTATGGGACCAAATAATATCGTAATCGGCTGGACTCCTGATAGTAAATACATTATTTATCGCAGTAGAAAAAGTTCTTTTAATGATTTTGTAGGTCAATTGTTTATAGTTTCTATTGATGGTGGTCTCTCTACTCAATTACCATTATCCTCTGGTGGCTTCTGCTCTTACTCGCCTGATAGTAAATATTTGGCTTTTAATCGGGTGTTTCGTGAATTTAGAACTTGGAAATATTATCGTGGCGGTATGGCTGATGATATTAGAATCTTTGATTTCGACTCTAAAAATATCATTAATATTACTAATAATGAAGCTCAAGATATAATACCTATGTGGATAGGAGAAGAGATTTATTTTATCTCAGATAGAGACCGCATCATGAATCTATTTGTTTATAATACTAAAACTGAAGAAACTAAAAAAGTTACAAACTTTGATGATTATGATATCAAGTTTCCTTCACACTCAGTGACTAATGGATTAATAGTATTCGAAAAAGGCGGTTATATTTATTTATTTGACACTAAAACTAAAGAAGCTAATAAAGTTTCTATTATCATAAATCAAGATTTACCTTTAGCTAGAACGCTAAAAGTAAATGCTGCTGATTATATTACATCTTTTACATTAAGTCCCGGTGGAGAACGTATGGGTTTCTCTGCCCGTGGCGATATTTTTAGTGTACCAGCTACCGAGGGCGTTGTTAGAAACCTTGCTAAATCATCTGGTGTGCATGAAAGAAATGTAGAATGGTCCCCAGATGGTAAATATTTAGCTTATCTTGCAGATAATACTGGTGAATTTGAAATTTATATTCAAAAACATGATGGTTCAGAACCCCCCATTCAACTGACTAAAAATGCAGATACTTATTATTTCGAAATACTCTGGTCCCCAGATAGCAAAAAATTATTGTTTAGTGACAAAAAACTTCGCCTTCGTTATGTTGATATTGATACTAAAAAAATTACTGAGGTGGCTCAGAGTCAAGTATGGGAATATCGTGATTTCACTTGGAGCCCAGACAGTAGATATATAGCATACAGCGATCCACAGAAAAATGATTTTAATATTATTCGAATTTATGATACGTATACTAAAGAAACTTTTGACCTTACAGATATGTGGTACGACTCACATAGCCCACACTTCAGTCCTGATGGTAAATATCTTTATTTCGTTTCTGAGAGGGATTTTAATCCTATTTATTCACGTGTAGAGTGGAATTATGCTTATCAGGATATATCTAAAGTTTATCTTGCTATTCTCGACAAATCTATACCTAATCCATTAGCTCCCAGAAATGATGATTTAGATTTAAGTAAAAAAACTGCTGATGATAAAAAATCAGATAAAAAAAAGAAAGATAAAGAAATAACTGAAGAGGATGCACTTGTAAAAGTTGTAATAGATATTGATGGATTAAAAGATCGTATCATTAGCTTGCCTATCGAGGTATCTACATATTGGAATCTACAAGCTACTAATGATAAAATACTTTATCAGAGAAGAGGTATTAAAGATGAGAAAACTCAATTATTAGCCTTCGATTTGAAAGAAAGAAAAGAAACTAAATTAGGTGAATTTGATACTTATCTTTTATCTAATGATCAGAAAAAGATTTTAATTAAAAGTAAAAACAATTACTATGTTTTAGATTTTGCTGTGGCAGAGCTAAAACCAGATAAAAAAGTCCCCACCCAAGAAATGGTAGTATGGGTAGACAAAAAAGCAGAATGGGAACAAATATTTTACGAAGCTTGGCGACAGATGCGAGATTTTTTCTATGTACCTAATATGCATGGCGTAGATTGGGAAAAAATAAAAAATAAATATGAAGTTTTGTTACCTTATGTTGCTAATAAACATGATTTAAATTATATTATTGGTGAGATGGTTGGAGAGCTAAGTGTGGGGCATGCTTATATAGGAGGTGGCGATTTACCTACTATTAATAAAATTTACACTGGCCTTTTAGGTGCAGAATTATCAAAAGATACTCAAAGTGGTTATTTTAAAATAGATAAAATATTAGAAGGTGCCAATTGGAGCAGAGACCTTCGTAGCCCTCTACAAGAGCTACAGGTAAATGCTAAAGTCGATGATTACATTATCAGTATAGATAATATACAGACTAATACAGTGAATGACATTTACAAGCTATTGATAGATAAAGCTAATAAACAAGTAGAGATAGTAATAAATGATAAGCCAAATAATGAAGGTGCTCGCAAAGTCATCGTAGTACCTGTGGCTAATGAGGCAACTCTATATTACTATAATTGGGTGCAAAATAATATTAAACTGGTAAATGAAAAAACAAATGGACAAGTAGGCTATATTCACATACCAGATATGGGTGTAGATGGGTTGAATGAGTTTGTTAAATATTTTTATCCCCAATTAACAAAAAAAGCTTTGATAATAGATGATCGTGGTAATGGTGGCGGTAACGTATCTCCAATGATTTTAGAAAGACTTCTCAGAGTACCACAACGTGCTACAATGGCAAGAAATGTATTGATTCCAGGAGTAGTGCCAACTCAGACTATGGTAGGACCTAAGGTTTTACTTTTCAATCAATACAGCGCTAGTGATGGAGACCTTTTTCCTTATGGATTCAAAAAATATAATATTGGCAAAACTATTGGCGTGAGATCTTGGGGCGGTGTAATAGGTATACGTGGTTCATTACCTTTTGTAGATGGTACTTATCTCAATAAACCAGAATTTGCTAGCTATAGCATAGATGAGTCTAAATGGATTATAGAGGGTTATGGAGTAGAGCCAGATATTGTGATAGATAATGATCCATATAGAGAATATTTAGGTATAGATGATCAACTCTTAAAAGCTATTGAAGTGATCATGGAAGAACTCAAAAATGCTAAAGAAATTCCTGATATACCAACTCCTCCCGACAAATCTAAGTAATCGAAGATTGTTAAAATAGATATCTGAACAATTGATTTTGTTTCATTAATAAGGGCATATTTTGCTATGTATTGATATAAAATACTCTTTTTATTTGCTTCATACTTTTCTCGTCTTTTATACTCAATTTCACATCTGACACCCTTCTATATTTCACTGTTATTAATTTTATATTGTATTTATAAATAACCTTTATAAATAACTTTACAATATTTATTAATAATTGATGAATATTCTAATTTTTTATTTTTATTATCAAAAATTGCAAAAATTGCTGATCCACTACCACTCAGATTAACATAAATTGCACCTAATTCATATAATTTTTCTATTAATTCATACAAAAAAGGATACTTATTAATAAAAATTTCCAAAAAATCATTTTTTAGCTGATATTTCCACTGAACCATTGGATAATTTTTGATTATTGTTTTTATATCTTCTCTAAATTCATTAGGTTTTATTTGAGAATATGCTTCGGTTGTAGATACTTGAATAGGTTTATCATTCAAATAAGGCAAAAAAATATATATATATTTATTTTCTAATGATAAATTTATGGTGGTCAGAATATCACCTTGTTTTTCAGCAATTAGAGGATTGGCATAGACGAAAAAAGGACAATCACTACCAAGCTTGATAGAAAATTTTAGTAACTCATTAGCATCTAACCCTAAATTAAATAATTTATTCAAAGCTTTTAATGTAGCTACAGCATCACTTGAACCACCACCTAGTCCGGCTTGATATGGTATGTTTTTTTCTAAAACAATTTTAACTGGAGGCAAATTAAATTTATTTTTTAATAAATTGTATGCTTTAAAAACTAAATTGTCTTCATTTTCTAGTTCGATATGATTTGGTACGGTTAATGATAATGTCTCTGAAATAGAGATAGTTATTATATCATAAAAATCATTAATAGGATACATTATAGTGCTAATGTCGTGATAACCATTATCACGTTTTTTTAAAACAAAAAGCCCCAAATTAATCTTTGCTGGGGCTTTTTCTATAATTATTTTGTCTTTCAATATTAAATTAATCTAAAATATTTAAAGATTTGAGATCGTCGAAAGCTATTTTCACTCTTTCTCTCATAGATATTTCACCTTCTCTCAGCCATGCGCGAGGATCATAATATTTTTTATTAGGTTTATCTGGACCTTCTGGATTACCTATTTGTCCCTGTAAATAATCCTTGTATTTCAAATAATATTTATGCACACCATCCCAAAAAGCCCATTGTGTATCAGTATCGATATTCATTTTTACTACACCATAGCTTACAGCTTCTCTTATTTCTTCTAAAGCTGATCCACTACCACCATGAAAAACGAAACTTACTGGTTTAGGTTCAGAAATACCTAATTTTTTGCATATATATTCCTGACTATTTTTTAAAATTACAGGTTTCAATACTACTGCACCTGGTTTATATACACCATGTACATTACCAAAAGCAGCAGCTATTGTAAAATTAGGACTGATATTTTTGAGTTCTTCATAAGCATAAGCTACATGATCTGGTTGAGTATACAATTTAGGATTATCAATAGCAGAATGATAAACGCCATCTTCTTCGCCTCCTGTTACTCCTAATTCTATTTCTAAAAACATTCCTATTTTATGCATGCGTTCTAGAAATGATTTAGAAATACTAATATTTTCTTCTATAGTTTCTTCGCTCAGATCTAGCATATGAGATGAAAATAATGGTTTACCTTTTTCTTTGAAATATTTTTCACCAGCTTTTAGCATACCGTCTACCCAGGGTAATAATTTTTTCTGAGCATGATCTGTATGTATCACAACAGGCACACCATAATATTCAGCTACATTATGTATATGCATAGCACCTGAGATAGCTCCTATTATAGCTGCTTCATAATTTTCATTTGACAATCCTTTGCCAGCAAAAAATTGTGCTCCCCCACTAGAAAATTGTATTATTACAGGTGAGTGCACATCTCTCGCAGCTTCTAATACTGCATTTACAGAATTAGTACCGACTACATTTACAGCAGGTAACGCATATTCACGCTTTTTAGCATCTTCATATAATGCTTTTAAGGCATCTCCCCAAACTATTCCTGGTTTTAATTGATTTTTTATACTCATAACTTTAGTTTTTTATTTTGCCAAAATTAATAAAAATTTATATGATTTACAATATTATTATATCTTGATCTATTATTGATTTATTTATAAAATAGGATTTTACTTTTCATTTAGATTATAAAATCTTAAGGAATAGATAAACTTATCTTAATGATATTTGTTTTTATCAGAACTCGAAAAAATCATTTTGTATTATTACAATATTTAAGTAATTTTGCAGAAAAAAGATATGAAAACTGTAAGAATAGCAATCAATGGTTTCGGCAGAATTGGCAGAAACGCATTCAAAATTTTAGAATCTAGTAAAGATGTAGATATAGTAGCTATAAATGATTTAACGGCACCAGCTACATTAGCACATTTATTAAAATATGATTCCATATTTGGCAAATTTGAAGGTACGGTTGATACTAAGGAGCAAAGTATATTTGTAAATGGTAAAGAATATAAAATTTATGCTGAAAAAGATCCATCAGTTTTGCCTTGGAAAGAATTAGATATAGATATTGTGCTAGAATGTACTGGCAAATTTAGAAGCAGAGATGGAATGATGAAGCATATCGAAGCTGGTGCAAAAAAAGTAATTTTAAGTGCACCTGCTAGCAAAGGTGAAGATGTAGATATAACTGTAGTTTTAGGAGTGAATGACGATAAAATAACAAAAGATCATATACTCATATCTAATGCTTCGTGCACTACAAATTGTTTAGCACCAGTAGTAAAGGTTTTGCACGATAATTTTGGTATTGAATATGGCTTTATGAATACTATACATGCCTATACTAATGATCAAATTATTTTAGATTCACCTCATAAAGATTTACGTAGAGCACGTGCTGCTGCTATGTCTATTATACCTACTTCTACAGGAGCAGCTAAAGCTATTGGACTTGTGATACCTGAATTAGCAGGCAAATTAAATGGTAGCTCTATGAGAGTGCCAGTACCAGATGGGTCAGTTGTAGATTTCTATGCTTTACTAAAAAAAGATACTTCTGTGAAAGAAATAAATGCTATAATGAAAAATTATGCCGAAGGTAGCTTAAAAGGTATTTTAGAATACTGTGAGGACCCAATAGTGAGCTCAGATATTATCGGCAATCCACACTCTTCTATTTTAGATGCAGAATTAACTAATATTTCAGAAAAAAGATTTGTAAGAATAGTGTCTTGGTATGATAATGAATTTGGCTATTCTAATAGATTAGCAGAAATCGCTATCAAAGTTGGAAAGATAGAATAAATAGTTTTTTCTAATAATGTTATTAACATTTATCATTACATTTTTGATATTAATATTAGCTATACTAGGGATAGGTATTAAAATGTTGATTAAAAAAGATGGTAAATTTGAAAAAAAGTGTTATATAATAGATCCTAAGACAGGAAAAAAAATATCTACTTGTATTCGATGTGACAAAGAATAAAATAAAAAATATAATTTTCTTATGAGTTTAAATATTAAATTTGAAAATATGCTTGATGATTTTGAGCCAGGTGATGGTTATTCCAGAATAGACTATTATGATGAAGAAACTACTAATAAATTGGCTGAATATTACTATGAAATCATAAAACTTATAGGTGATGATCCTAATCGTGAAGGATTGCAAAGGACACCAATCAGAGTTGCTAAAGCAATGCAATTTTTAATGCATGGTTATTATGCTGATCCTGAACAAATTTTACGTTCTGCAATGTTTAAAGAAGATTACAGAGAAATGGTAATAGTAAAAGATATAGAAATATATTCTATGTGTGAACATCATATGTTACCATTTTTTGGTAAGGCTCATGTAGCTTATATACCTTATGGTAATATTGTGGGACTGAGTAAAATAGCTAGAGTAGTTGATGTATTTGCTCGTCGACTACAAGTGCAGGAGAGGCTGACTAGTCAAATAAAAGATTGTATCCAAAATGTTTTACATCCTATGGGTGTAGCTGTAGTAATAGAAGCTCATCACTTATGTATGATGATGCGTGGAATACAAAAACAAAATTCTGTGATGGTTACTTCTGATTTTACAGGCGCATTTAGAAAAGAAGAAACTCGTGCAGAATTTTTATCTCTTATTGGTACAAAAACATTACATTAATTGAAATCTTATAAAAGAGTAAAAAATCCAATATACTTTAGCTTTGATCAATAGTTTTATAGCTTAGATAGAAGATAGTCTAATTGAATATTTATCAAAATCTCAGTCTGAATGCAAATTATTATAATATTAATTTAAGCTTTTTTTAAAAAATTATTTTGTTAATTAAAAAATTATTTGTAATTTTGCAAATATAAATATTGCGGGGTAGAGCAGAGGTAGCTCGTCGGGCTCATAACCCGGAGGTCGCAGGTTCGATTCCTGCCCCCGCTACAAAGCTAAATTTAATTCTTTCGGGCTTTTCACAACAAATTTTAATTTTGTTTTCACAGTTTGATTAGGTAATATATCATATCTCCAAGTTACTATTTTGGTATCTGGATCTATTTTACCGTTACCTACTTCTATTTCAGTTACTTCTATTTCTTTTTGCTGTGATATTGGTAATTGATCTTCTATTATGATTTCTATTGGTAATTTTTTGTTATTTCTCACAACTATTTCATAGGCTCTTATGTATTTCACCTTAGATCCTATCAATTGTTTAGCAGTTGAGTCTTTTATGCTATTACGCGTGACTATTACATTTTTGTCTCTTCCGAGTGACACTTGCATTGTATCTTCTATTTGATATGATGAGATTTTAGTAGTACCTACAAAGCTGTTCTCACAATAAATATTAGCTATACCATCTAAAAAATAATATTTATCCCAATCATATATATTTGCTATCAAAAAAGCATCGGGATCTATCTTGGGAGCCGTATAATATAGATATTTTGCTGGCAAATCATAAGATTGTATATTTACAATTTTTTCTTGATTAGATGGCACATCTATCTTGGCTTCTAATGTGTATTCCATCGATATAGGTGTCTCATAGCCAATGGCCATCATCACTGGTGCTGGTTTGTTATAAGTTTTAATTTCTTCTTCTGCATAAGCTACTGCAATATTTTCCCTTTGACCCCTAATTTCAATATCCGATGTTGCTTTTGGCATGTAAACACTAAGATACCAAGGATATAATTTTGGTTTTTGTTGCGAAATTGTTGGATTAGAAGTGCTTAAAATTAGTTTTACATTTTCCCAATTTTCACCTGTAGTTTGAATTATTTCTCCTTTTAAAAACAATGAAATAGGATTATTAAGATCAACAAACCTAAGGTCATAGCTTGGTCGCCAATTAGCATAATTAGTAAAATATGAAACTTCCAATCTGCCATTAGTAGCTTTATCTGCATATAGATTTAAAAGTATTTCACCTACAGGACGTTTAGCTATTTTTTCGTATGATGCTATTTGATTTTGTAACTTATTAATAGCTTCTAATAACTCTTTGTTATCTCTTTGAATTGCCAATGACCTGGTTTTGATATCTAACAATCTCGAACGAAAAAATTCTGAAGCTTTTATTAGTTCGTTTACATTGGTTCCATTTTGTGTGCCACCTATAGTTTTATTAGCTTTTATCATTGCTTCTTCTTCGATATATACTTGTAAAATAGTATTATTTTTATCTAATTTTTGCTGCAATAATTCTAAGGAGTCCTTTAATATTTTATATGTGGGGTCCTTAGCATAATCAGATAGATAATTTATAGATACATTCACAGTTTGGATTATAAAATCACCTTGACCTTTTACATTAACAGTTTTAGGATCTAGATCATCTGGCAAATTACTTATTAATATTTTATTATCACCTTTTTGTAAATTGATATCAGATATTCTAGTAATCTGTGCACCATTTAAAAATATTTTGATTTCATTAATATTAGAATTTACTTTTGTTATATTTTGAGCAAATAATGTAAAAGGTAATAAAATGAATATAAAAACAAATTTTTTCATAATATTTTAATTTTTGTAAAATTAATGAATTTTATCGTAATTATATTGAGTTTAAAAAAATTTAAAACAATACAATTTATTTTGCTTATTTGTAAATTTTAATTTAAAATTTTTATTGGAGTATTATATTGTGCACAATGAAAATAACCCTCAATACATTGTAAGAGCTATTCACCTATTACCAAATAATATAATGATCGTACAATGTAAAAATCATAAACTCAAAATTTCATTGATAATGTATAGGGCAGTATCTATGTTGCCAGATATATCTCAGAAAGTAGGGATGCTTTTTATTTATCCTACGACAAATATAATATCTAAGTAAATACATGTATCAATGATATCATTTGCATAAATACTTAAAAACATATATAAAGCATTAAAAATACAAGAGATTTTAGATTTTATTTAAAATTTGTTTATAATGATAAAATAATTAAATTTGTAAAAAAATTATGAAGAATTTTTTAGTTGGAATAGATTTTTCTAAAGGTTCGATAAAAGCCTTAGAATATGCAGTAATGTTAAACAAATATATAGATTCTAAAATCACTATGCTTTATGTAGATAAGCCTATACCTACTGAATCAATTTATGCTACAGTTACAGCAAACTATAGAAGTGAATTGCATCAAAGATTTGAACAGTTATTAAATGAATTTAGACAACATATAAAAGAACCAGAAAATTTAGAATATAAAATCACTACAGGTAAAGTGTATGAAGAGCTAGCTAATTATGCTAAAAAAAATAATGTAGATTATATTTTTGCAGGTACCCACGGCATTTCTGGTTATGAGGAGTTATGGATAGGCAGTAATGCTAATAGAATAGTTTCTACTGCTCCCTGCCCAGTATTTATTGTTAGACAAACGTATGAAGTACATGATAAAATAAATAGTATTTTGTTGCCAATAGATTCTACAGCTGAAACTACTAATAAATTGCCATGGGCTATAGAAATAGCTAAAAATACTGGAGCCGAAATACATATTTTCGGTGCATATATTACTGATTTAACTACTTTGAAAAACAAAGTAAATAAAAATGTAGCTATGATAGAAAGCAAATTAGAAACAGAAAATATCAATTTTAAAACATTTAAAAAAAATATATCTAATTATGCTTCTGATTTGATAACTTATATCGAAGAAAACAATATAGATTTGGCTATCATTATGACAGAACAAGAAAATCGAAATACAAATATTTTACTAGGACAATATGCTATGCAAATGATTAATCATTGTCCAGTTCCAGTATTGAGTATTCATCAAGACGATAAATATAATTTTTAATTGAATCCTTTATTTCTAATAAGTAAAGAAGCTACTAAATTAGGTCGTATAAATAGCCTAAAACCAATATCAGCATCCGGTTCGGTTCGTTTTTATGCTATTGTCTATTTCAATGATACTGCATTATTAGGTTGCTATAACGATAATGTAAAAGAAAATGAAGCCTTTATTTATTTTACTAATTTTTTTAATAATTACAATTTGCCTGTCCCTAAAATTGTTCATGTAAACAAGGATAAAACTATTTATTTTCAAACTTTTATTTCTGATCAAACTATCTATGATAAATTGAAATACAACAATTACCTTTTTGATAGTACGATTATTGACTATTACAAGCAAGCTTTAAAATTATTAACTAATTTCAATAAGCTTACCAATATTGATTTTAGTAAAACATTTCCGAGACATTGTTTTGATAGTAGATGTATAAGATGGGATT
Source organism: Rikenellaceae bacterium DTU001 (assembly GCA_001512885.1). Taxonomy (GTDB): domain Bacteria; phylum Bacteroidota; class Bacteroidia; order Bacteroidales; family DTU049; genus DTU049. The sequence goes on along the minus strand of LFSZ01000012.1, from coordinate 16,243 downwards.
TGAATTATTTCAAATATAATTTTTTGAAAATAATAAATATTCCTTTTGATGAAGATAAGCTTGAGAATGATTTCGATTTATTAGAAAAGAAAATTTTGTCTTTCCCTCAAAATTATCTTTCACTTCGCGATTATCAATCTTCTAATTTATTAATTAAAGAAAATAAAATTTATGTGATTGATTATCAAGGTGCAAGATTAGGTTCTCAAATGTATGATGTTGCTTCTATAATTTTTGATAGTAAAGCGCGTATACCTCATGAGATCAAATTAGAATTATTTGATTATTACTTAGATTTGATTTCAATTGATGATAATGATAAAACAAAATTAAAAGAAGAATTTTATTGGTTAGCACTTTTTAGATTAATGCAAGCTTTTGGAACATTTGGTTATAGAGGATTAATTCAAAATAAACCTAGTTTTACCTCTTCTATTATTTATGGATCTAAAAATCTTGAAATTATTTATAAATTTTTAAATTTTAATGATTATTGCCAGTTACCTATAATTATTGAAAATATTATCAATAAATACCAATCCAATGATAACTTAATAGGCAAAAAGATATTAAATATAAAAATTTATTCTTTTTCTATAAAAAAACATTACCCACCTTTAGATATGGAACACGGTGGTGGTTTTATTTTTGATTGTCGTTGTATTATTAATCCTGGTATTATACCTGAAATGCAGAGTCTCAATGGAAAGGATCAATTAGTGATACAATATTTAAAAACATCTGAGATCGTACAAAATTTTTTAAATTATACGTTTAATACAGTTTTATTAGCTACTGAGGAATACTTAGCTAAAGGTTATACATTTATGCAAATCGGCTTTGGATGCACTGGTGGACAACATAGATCTGTATTTTGTGCTGAAGAAATAGCTAGAAGATTAAAAGAATTTTTTGGTGAAAAAATAAATATCTATATAAAACATTTAGAATTAGAATAATAAATGATATAAAAATAAAACTTATTAATGCTTCATCAATAAAAATTATTTCAAAAATTTGATTTACAAATTAATTATAAATTAAACTCTTTACAATCAAAAATAATAATTATAAATGCGATGTGCAGTAAGTAGTTTTTTTTTAATTTTTTTGTAATTAAAAAAAGAATAATGCAATTTTAAAAAATAGCTTACCATCTATTGCTTTCTGTAAAAATCAAGCATTTTCGCAATTATTATACTTTCACTATGCTTCGCCGTAGAATTTAGTATTTATGTTGGGCATTTTATGTTCATATTCTATTATTTCACCAAAACTATTTTCGTAACGTTGAATATTGTCAGATAGAGCTCTTAGTAGTTTTTTAGCATGTTGAGGTGTACAGATAATGCGACTTTTCACTTTAGCATCAGGTACTCCAGGGACTATAGATAAGAAATCTAAAACAAACTCATCTGTCGAATGAGAAATGATAGCTAAATTAGAATAAACACCATCAGCAATCTCAGGAGGTAAAACTACATTAATTTGATTTTCTTTTTTATCTTTTTTATCTTTTTCATTCATAATTTATTGATTTTGAAATTCTTTTTTAGACTCTATTAAGGCTTCGTATTCATCCATTGAACCGACTATTAAGTTTTCATACTGGCGAATACCTGTACCTGCAGGTATCAAATGTCCTACGATTACATTTTCTTTTAAGCCTTGTAAAGTATCACGAGTTGCTTTTACAGAGGCATTAGTAAGGACTTTTACAGTTTCTTGGAATGAAGCAGCTGATAAAACACTTTGAGTTTGTAGTGCAGCTCTAGTAATGGATTGTAATACTTGTTTAGCTGTAGCTGGTTGAGCATCACGAGCTTGTATGAGATTCATATCTCTACGTTTTAAAACAGAGTTAATATCTCTCAATTGTCTAGCAGTTATAAGCATACCAGGACGTAAATCACTGTCACCAGCATCAGTTACTACTTTCATATTAAAGATTTTATCATTTTCATCTTTAAATGTGAATTTATCAACTATTTCACCTTCTAAAAATCTTGTATCACCTGGATCTACGATTTCCACTTTTTGCATCATTTGTTTTACTATAACTTCGAAGTGTTTATCATTTATTTTAACACTCTGTAAGCGATAAACCTCTTGTATTTCATTTACTAAGTATTCTTGTACCTTTGTAGGACCTTTAATAGCTAGTATATCAAGTGGAGAGATGGGACCATCACATAGTGGGGTGCCAGCTTTAACGAAGTCGCCTTCTTGAGCAAGAATTTGTTTAGTTATAGGGATTAGATAATGACGTTCTTCACCTGTTTTAGAAGTTATAATTAATTCTTTATTACCTCTTTTAAGTTTAGGACCGAAACTAACAATACCATCTATTTCTGCAACTACAGCAGGATCCATAGGAGAACGAGCTTCGAATAACTCTTGTACACGAGGTAATCCACCAGTAATATCACTGGCTTTACCTACTACACGTGGTATTTTAGCTATAATGTCACCAGCTTTTATTAATTGTCCATTATCAACCAAAACGTTTGCACCTACAGGTAAATCATATGTTTTGATAACATCACCATTAGGTGAAGTTATTAAAACTTGTGGTATCTTAGTCCTTTGCTTAGATTCTATAATTATTCTATCTTTATGGCCTGTATTCTCATCTATTTCGTATTTAAAAGTTATATTTTCTATTATATCATTGTATGCAACTTTACCAGCAACATCACTAATAATTAATGAATTATAAGCATCCCATTCACAAATAATTTCACCTTTTTTCACTACTTCACCTTCCAGTTTGTATAATTTAGCACCATAAGGTATATTAGCAGTTTGTAAAATAGTCATAGTATTAGGATCTAAAAGATGTACTTCGGCAGAACGTCCTATAACGATATAATACTTATTTTTACTATTGTTTTCATATTCTATGTATCTTAATTCATCGAAATGAACAACACCATCAGCCTTAGCAACTATTTTACTTTCGATACCTATACCACCTACAGCACCTCCAATATGGAAGGTACGGAGCGTTAATTGAGTACCTGGTTCACCAATAGATTGTGCAGCTATGACACCAACGGCCTCACCGATGTTAACTAATTTGCCCGTAGCTAAATTTCTACCATAGCATTTAGCACAAACACCATGTCGCGATTCACATGTAAGTACAGAACGTATTTCCACTTCAGTAATACCGGCATCTACAATGGCTTGAGCTTTTTCTTCAGTAATCTCTTCTCCTTCATGTACTATTATCTCGCCTGTAATAGGTTTTTGTATATCATGTAAAGATACTCTACCTAAAATACGATCATACATAGTCTCTACAATCTCATCTCCATTACGTAGATCTCCTACTGTTAGACCTCTCAGTGTACCACAATCATCTTCACTTACTATCACGTCTTGAGCTACGTCAACCAATCTACGAGTAAGATATCCAGCATCAGCAGTTTTAAGAGCAGTATCGGCCAAACCTTTTCGTGCACCGTGTGATGAAATAAAATATTCAAGCATCGAAAGTCCTTCTTTGAAATTAGCTATGATGGGATTTTCAATAATTTCTGAGCTAGATGTTGTACTTTTTTGAGGTTTTGCCATCAGACCACGCATGCCACACAATTGTCTTATTTGTTCTTTTGATCCCCTTGCACCAGAATCAAGCATCATAAAAACTGGGTTAAAGCCTTGCTTATCACTGGCAATCTGTTTTATTAGTATTTGAGTCAATTTAGCATTAGCATGAGTCCAAGTATCTATTACTTGATTATAACGTTCATTATTAGTAATTAAACCCATATTATAGTTTAACGTTATCTCCTCTACTTCTTGCTTAGCTTCGTTTATTATATCTATTTTTTCTTCTGGTACTATTAGATCACCAAGATTAAAGGATAAACCACCTTTAAAAGACATTTTGAAGCCAAGATTTTTTAAATCATCTAAAAATTGCGTAGTTACTACATTATTAGTAGCTTTCAAAACATCAGCTATAATATCTCTAATTATGCTTTTAGTTATCAATTTATTAATAAAACCTATTTCTTTAGGAACTATTTGATTGAGTATTACTCTACCAATAGTAGTTTCTATTAAAGTCGGATTGCCGTCTTTATCATTAATCATTACTTTAACAATAGCATGAATATCTGCTTTACCATCATTATATGCTATCAATGCCTCATCAGTGGAATAAAATATTTTACCTTCTCCCCTTACAGGAAAATCATTTGTGCTTTTTCGAGCTTTAGTTAGATAATATAGTCCAAGTACCATATCTTGTGATGGTACTGCAATAGGAGCACCATTAGCAGGATTTAAGATATTATGAGTAGAAAGCATCAATAATTGAGCTTCAGCAATAGCTTCATTACCTAAAGGAACATGCACAGCCATCTGATCACCATCAAAATCTGCATTAAATGCAGTACAAACAAGCGGGTGCAATTGAATTGCTTTAGCTTCAATCATTTTAGGTTGAAATGCCTGAATGCTTAATCTATGTAGAGTAGGCGCTCTATTAAGCAGTACTGGATGACCTCTAAGTACATTTTCTAGTATTTCCCAGATAACGGGATCTTTTCTTTCAATAACTTTTTTAGCAGATTTAACTGTCTTAACAATGCCTCTTTCTAACAAATGGCGAATGATAAAAGGTTTAAATAATTCAGCAGCCATTTCTTTTGGCAAACCTACCTCATTCATTCTAAGTTCAGGCCCCACTACGATAACAGAGCGACCAGAATAGTCTACTCTTTTACCTAATAAATTTTGTCTAAAACGTCCTTGTTTGCCTTTCAAGCTATCACTAAGTGATTTTAATGGTCTATTAAGTGAAGAGCCTGTAACAGCAACTTTACGAGTATTGTCAAAAAGAGAATCTACAGCTTCTTGCAACATACGTTTTTCATTTCTCAATATAACATCAGGAGCCTTGATATCTACCAATCGTTTCAATCTATTGTTACGTATTATTACTCTTCTATACAACTCATTTAAATCACTAGAGGCAAATCTGCCACCATCTAGAGGTACTAATGGTCTGAGATCTGGAGGTATTACTGGTAATACTTTCAAAATCATCCATTCAGGGCGATTTTTGATGCGAGTTTGTGCCTCACGAAAATCCTCCACTACTTGAAGGCGTTTCAATAAATCAGATTTTCTTTGTTGAGAAGTTTCTTTACTAGCTTTATCACGCAATTGATAAGATAATTCATCTAGATCAATTTTAGAAAGCAAATCTAACAAAGCTTCACCACCCATTTTAGCTATAAATTTATCAGGATTATCATCTGAGAGTTGTTGATTTTCTATTGGAATATTTTCTAAAATATTAAAATATTCTTCTTCAGTTAAAAAATCAAGTTGATTGATATTTTCCTTAGCCATTATACCTGGATTGGTAACTACATATTTTTCATAATAAACGATATTATTTACTTGCTTTGAATTGAGTCCTAGAAGTGCTCCTATCTTGTTAGGATTAGAGCGAAAATACCAGGTATGAGCTATTGGGACTGATAATTGTATATGTCCCATACGCTCGCGTCTAACTTTTTTTTCAGTTACTTCTACACCACAACGATCACAGACGATACCTTTGTAGCGTATGCGTTTGTATTTACCGCAAGCACATTCATAATCTTTTACTGGACCAAAAATTCGTTCACAAAACAAACCGTCTCTTTCAGGTTTGTATGTACGATAATTAATGGTTTCTGGCTTAGTCACTTCCCCATGAGACATAGCCAGAATATCATCAGGAGATGCTATACTGATTATTATACTTGAAAAATTTGTGGGGATCGAATCACTTTTAAATGCCATATTTTTTACCTATTCTTCAAATGTTACTTTTAAACCTAAACCACGCAATTCATGAACTAATACATTAAATGACTCAGGAATACCTGGTTCTGGTAAATTTCGACCTTTTACAATTGCTTCATAAGCTTTTGCTCTACCGGTCACATCATCACTTTTAACTGTTAATACTTCACGTAATATATGAGCTGCACCAAAAGCCTCTAATGACCATACTTCCATTTCACCGAATCGCTGACCACCAAAATGCGATTTACCACCTAATGGTTGCTGGGTAATAAGTGAATACGGACCAATAGACCTAGCATGCATCTTGTCATCCACTAAGTGATGTAATTTCATCATATAAATAACACCAACTGTAGTTGGCTGATCAAAACGTTCACCAGTACCGCCGTCATATAAATAAACTTGCCCGTTATCGGGTAAATCAGCTTTTTTAATGTACTCATTAATTTCATCTATTGTAGCTCCATCAAAAATTGGAGTGGCAAAATTGAGACCTAACTTTTTGCCAGCCCATCCCAATACAGTCTCATAAATTTGTCCTAAATTCATCCTACTAGGTACTCCGAGAGGATTTAAAACTATATCTATTGGAGTCCCATCTGGTAGAAAAGGCATGTCTGCTTCTGAAACTATTTTAGCTACTATACCTTTATTACCATGTCTACCAGCCATCTTATCTCCTACCTTTAATTTGCGTTTGGTAGCTATATATACTTTAGCCAGTTTTACTATTCCTGTTGGTAGATCATCACCTACACTTAGAGTATATTTATTGCGTTGTAATTTACCATAAAAATCTTTATATTTAATCTCATAATTGTGAAGTACTTGTTTGATTAGTTTATTTTTTTCTTCATCGAGAGTCCAGTTTTCTGGATTAATATCTAGATAATTTTCAATCCTTTGCAAGTTTCTTGCAGTAAATTTTTCGCCTTTAGGTATTAATTCTACCTTATATTTATTATATACCCCATTAGAAACTAGGCCCTCAGTAATAAATAAAAGTTTTTTAATCAATTTATCTCTTAAATTACTAGCTACTTTTTCAAATTCTGCTTCGGCTTTTTCTATAAGATGTTTTTCCTTTTCTTTTTCTTTTTTATTTTTAGTCAAGCGAGAAAATAATTTAGTATCTATTACAGTTCCTGAAGTGCCGGGAGGTGTTTTGAGAGAAGCATCTTTTACATCACCAGCTTTATCACCAAAAATAGCTCGTAGCAATCGCTCTTCGGGAGTAGGATCAGTCTCTCCTTTTGGAGTAATTTTTCCAATTAAGATATCACCTTCTCTCACTTCTGCACCTACTCTAATAATGCCATTACTATCAAGATCCTTAGTGGCTTCTATACTCACATTAGGTATATCATTAGTTAACTCTTCTACACCTCTTTTAGTTTCACGTACTTCTGTCGAAAATTCTTCGATGTGTATTGATGTATATAAATCTTCTTTTATTACTCGTTCAGAAATAACAATAGCATCTTCGTAATTATACCCTTTCCAAGGCATGAAAGCTGCTAAAAGATTTCTGCCAAGGGCTAATTCACCTTCTTTAGTAGCAAATCCTTCACATAGAACTTGACCTTTTTTGACTTTATCACCTTTTTTGACAATAGGTATTAAATTAATGATAGTATTTTGATTTGTTCTTAGAAATTTAGTAAGTTCATATACTGTAGCATCATCATCAAAAGAAGCTAATTTATCATTCTCACCCAGATCGTATCTAATAACAATTTTTTTAGCATCTACATATTCTACAATGCCGTCATGTTCGGCATTAATAAGTACTCGGGAGCTCTCAGCTACTTTAGCTTCTAGACCAGTAGCTATAATAGGAACTTCAGGATTTAGTAATGGAACAGCTTGGCGCATCATATTAGATCCCATTAGAGCTCTATTAGCATCATCATTTTCTAAAAAAGGAATTAAAGAAGCAGAAACCGAAGCAATTTGATTAGTAGCAACATCCATTAAATTAATTTGTTCGCGAGGTACAACAGGAAAATCTGCACCATAACGACACATTAATAGATCTTCTACTATTAGTCCATTTTCATCTAGGAGGGTATTGGCAGGAGCTATGTAATAATTTTCTTCATCTTCTGCTGTTAAGTATATTGGAGATTCATTAATGTGAACTACTCCATCTACTACTCTACGATAAGGTGTTTCAATAAATCCCAAATCATTTATACGTGAATAGACTGTTAGAGAGTTTATCAAGCCAATATTAGGACCTTCGGGAGTTTCGATGGGGCATAAACGACCATAATGAGTATAATGAACGTCTCGGACTTCGAATCCAGCACGTTCACGAGACAAACCGCCAGGACCAAGTGCACTTACTCGACGTTTATGTGTAAGCTCCGAAAGCGGATTAGTTTGATCTAGCAATTGAGATAATTGATTGGTACCAAAAAAAGTATTTATAACAGATGACAATGCTTTAGCATTTATTAGATCAATAGGTTTAAATACTTCATTATCCCTTACATTCATACGCTCACGAATAGTGCGAGCCATACGAGCCAGACCTACACCGAATTGCATATATAATTGTTCACCTACAGTTCTTACTCGTCTATTGCTTAGGTGGTCTATATCATCTATATCAGTTTTATTGTTAATAAGATTTATAAGATATTTGATAATATCGATAATATCTTCATGTGTTAATACACGCTGATTAATATCTACAGTATCTCTACCTAATTTTTTATTAATCTTATATCTACCTACCTCTCCTAAATCATATTTTTTATCTGAGAAAAATAATTTATCAATAATTTGTAAAGCAGTTTCTTTATCTGGTGGTTCGGTATTACGAAGCTGACGATAAATGTATTCTAAAGCTTCTCTTTGATTATTAGCAGGATCTTTTTGTAAAGTATTAAAAAGTACTGAATAATCTTCAGTTACAATATCATCTCTATGTAAGAGAATAGTTTCTGTATCAGATTTTAAAATAATAGGTATATGAATCTCTTCGATAACAGTTTCTCTTTCTATTAGTACTTCTGTACGTTCTAAAGAAGTTAATTCACCTGTATCTTCATCTACGAAATCTTCAATCCAAGTACGAACCACACGTGCTGCGAGTTTTCTACCAATGCAATTTTTAAGATTTTCTTCATTTACTTCTACTTCTTCTGTAAGATTAAAAATTTCTAAAATATCTTTATCAGTCTCATAACCAATAGCTCTCAATAGAGTGGTCATGGGGACTTTTTTCTTTCGGTCTATATATGCATACATCACACTTTGGATATCTGTAGTAAATTCAATCCATGTACCTTTAAGTGGGATAATGCGAGCCGAATAAATCAATCTTCCATTAGGGTGACGTGTAGTTTGAAAAAATACACCAGGACTGCGATGCATCTGTGATACTACAACTCTCTCGGAACCATTAATAATAAAAGTACCTTTGGGAGTCATATAAGGTATGGGGCCCAAGTATACATCTTGAGTAACAGCTTCGAAATCTTCATGCTCAGGATCTGTACAATACAAATAAAGTCGAGCTTTAAAAGGTACACTATAAGTCAACCCTCTTTCCATACATTCTTCTATAGTATAACGAGGTGGATCTACATAATAATCTACAAAATCCAAAACATATAAACCTCTAGAATCTGTAATTGGAAAATTTTCTTTAAAAACTTTAAATAATCCCTCATTTTTTCTATTTTCTGGAGTTGTCTCCAATTGAAAAAAATCCTTAAATGATTGCAACTGTATCTCTAAAAGATCAGGTGTTTCGTATTGTAAGGATTTGCCAAATTTGATTCTTTCTTTCATATTTTTAGAATCTCTTTATTTTATTTTTAAAATTTAGAAATTTATTTTTTAGAATTTATTATAAAAAAATTTAATTATATATTTATTTACTTTAAAAAAAATGCAAAAGATCAGCCTGAACAATTATATAATTGTTCAGACTGATAATTTTATTATTGCAAATATACATTTTACTTAACTTCAACTTCAGCTCCAGCTTCTTCTAAAGATTTTTTTAGTGCTTCGGCTTCATCTTTTGAAATTTTTTCTTTAATAGGGTTAGGAGCATTATCAACTAATTCTTTTGCTTCTTTTAAACCTAGTCCTGTCATTTCTTTTACTAATTTAACAACAGCTAATTTTTGAGGACCTGGAGTTTTTAGAATGACATCAAATTCAGTTTGTTCTTCTTGCGCTGTGGCTTGTCCAGTATCACCCATGTTAGCTCCTGCAACCATAACGGGAGCAGAAGCTGGTTCGATATTATATTTTTCTTTTAAAATTGTAAGAAGTTCATTTACTTCTTTCACAGTAAGATTTACTAACTCTTCTGCTAATACTTCAATATCTGCCATTTTTTGATATTTTTAAATGTTAAACAATTTTTATTCTTTTTCTGCCAATGTTTTTAAAACACCAGCAATTTTTTGTCCTTGACCTTGCAAGGTTGATAATAATTTATTAAACGAACTATTAAGAGCTAATGCAACATCGCCTATTAGTTCTTCGCGGCTCTTTAGAGTAGCTAGTGTATTAAGTTGATGGTCGCCAATAAATGCTACCCCTTCTATGAATGCACCTTTTAGAATAGGTTTATCTGAATTTTGTCTAAATTTTTTAATAAGTTTAGCAGGTGCATTATTTACAATTGCTCCATACATAATAGCTGTAGGTCCATTTAAGATATGATAAAACTCAGAAAAATCTTTATCACTATTTTGCATAGCGATGCGAAGCAAAGTATTTTTTACAACTTTCAATTTGATATTTTCTCTAAAACAAAGTGAACGTAACTTAAAAGTATCTACAGAGTCAAGGCCACTAATATCAACAATATAAAGAAAATCATTTTTATTGATTATCTCAGTTAATTCATCTAATAAAATTTTCTTATCTTCTTTTTTCATAATTTTTAAAAGTTAATTAATAGATTTAGGATCAATTTTTACGCTTGGACTCATAGTACTGGAAGCAGTGATTTTTTTAATGTAAGTACCTTTAGTTGTAGGGGGTTTTAGTCTAATAATAGTAGTCAATAGTTCTTTAGCGTTATCTACAAGTTTATCAGTTTCAAAAGAAACTTTACCAATAGGAGCGTGGATAATACCATATTTATCTACCTTGAAATCTAATTTACCACTTTTAGCTGCTTTGACAGCTTTTCCTACATCCATAGTAACAGTACCTGTTTTAGGATTAGGCATGAGTCCACGTGGACCTAAGATTTTACCCAGTGGTGCTAATTTAGGCATCAAATCAGGGGTGCAAATAATGACATCTATGTCTGTCCAACCTGATTTAATTTTTTCAATGTATTCATCTAATCCTACATAGTCAGCACCTGCATCTTTAGCTTCGTTTTCTTTATCTGGTCCACAAAGCACTAATACACGAACTTCTTTACCAGTACCGTGTGGAAGCATCACGGACCCCCTAACCATCTGGTTAGATTTGCGAGGATCTACCCCCAAAACTACATCTAGATCGACAGAGGCATCAAAATTCGTGTAAGTAATATCCTTTATGATCTTCATAGCATCAGCTAGGCTATAGAGTGCGTTTTTATCATATTTGGTTAGCGCTGTTTTTCTTTTTTTTGATATCTTAGTCATGGTTCATTAATTTTTTTTTAATTTTTTTTTAATTTAGAATGGAGGATTACCGATAATAGAAATTCCCATGCTATTAGCTGTGCCAGCGACAATTTTCATAGCAGATTCTATTGTAAAGCAATTCAAATCATTCATTTTATCTTGAGCGATTTGCCTTACTTGTTCCCAAGTAACCTTGCCTACTTTAATTCTATTAGGTTCGGATGAGCCTTTTTGAATTTTAGCAGCTTCCATTAATTGAACCACAACGGGTGGAGTTTTCACTACAAAATCAAAAGATTTATTAGAATAAACAGTAATAATTACAGGTAATAGTTTACCAGCCTGATTTTGAGTACGAGCATTAAATTGTTTACAAAACTCCATAATATTAAGTCCCTTAGCTCCAAGGGCAGGTCCAATCGGTGGAGCTGGATTAGCTGCACCTCCCTTAATTTGTAATTTTATAATTCCTACAACCTCTTTTGCCATTATTATATTATTTTTTTTAAGATTCCTTTTCCACTTGCATAAAACTTAATTCTAATAGGGTTTTACGACCAAATATTTTAACACCTATTTTTAACTTTTTCTTTTCTTCATTTATTTCTTCTACAGTTCCTATAAAAGAACTAAAGGGTCCATCAATAATACGTACATTTTCACCTACTAAAAAAGAAACTTCAATTTCTTCGCCTTTATCATTTAATTCATCTACTTTACTGAGTATCCTACGCACCTCTGCAGGACGTAATGGTGTTGGTTTATCTTTATCGCCTAAAAAATTTAACACACCAGGAATACTTTTAATAGTATTAATAACTTCTCCATCTAAAATAGCTTCTACTAAAACATGGCCAGGAAAATAATTTTTTTCTTTTGTAATACGTTTTCCTTTACGTATCTGATAAACTTTTTCTATAGGTATCAAAACTCTAGAAATATAATTATGTAAATTTAATTTATCAATTTCAATTTCTAGAAGTTCTTTTACCTTTTTTTCTTTGCCAGTTATAGTTCTTATAACATACCATTTACGTAGATCATTATCTATATCTTGCATTATTAATTAATAATTTAAAATTTTTTTTAATAAATCAAACCCATTATACCTTGACTAGCTAAATCCATAACCAAAACTACAACAGCAATGATTAATGAAGCAATAGCCACTAAAATAGATCCTTCTATTAATTCATCCCAAGAAGGCCAAGTGACTTTATACAAAAACTCATCTCTCACTTCTTTTAACTGTCTAATTAATTTTTTCATAAATTAAAAAATTTGCGCGGGTGGGAAGATTCGAACTCCCAACCAATGGTTTTGGAGACCACTACTCTACCACTTGAGCTACACCCGCATAATAGTATAACATATTTTTTTATTAATCCAAAATTTCAGTTACTTGACCAGCTCCTACAGTTCTACCACCTTCACGAATAGCAAACCTTAGACCTTTATTCATCGCAATAGGATAAATGAGATCTACTTGGATAGATATATTATCGCCAGGTAGTACCATTTCTACACCGTCTGGCAGAGTGATTTCACCAGTAACATCTGTAGTACGGAAATAAAATTGTGGACGATAATGGTTTTTAAATGGAGTATGTCTACCACCTTCTTCTTTTTTTAGAATATAAACCTCAGCTTTGAATTTCTTATGAGGGTGAATACTACCAGGCTTAGCAACAACCATGCCACGTCTGATCTCATCTTTATCTATACCTCTTAGAAGCAGGCCCACATTATCACCAGCTTCTCCTCTGTCTAGTATTTTACGGAACATTTCCACTCCAGTTACGACACTTTTTAATTTTTCTTCACTAAGTCCAACTATTTCAACAGGATCACCTGTGTTGATAACGCCTTGTTCTATACGTCCAGTAGCTACGGTACCACGTCCAGTAATAGAAAATATATCCTCGATAGGCATTAAGAAATCTTTATCAATATCTCTAAGTGGCTGAGGGATGTAATTATCAACTGCATCCATCAATTCGAGAACTTTCTCTACCCGTTGAGGTTCGCGATTAAGAGCACCAAGAGCTGATCCACGGATAACGGGAACATTGTCTCCATCGTATCCATAGAAGTTTAGCAAATCACGCACATCCATTTCTACTAAGTCTAATAATTCAGGATCATCAACCAAATCTACTTTATTCATAAAAACCACAATAGCAGGTACGCCTACTTGATGAGCTAATAAGATATGTTCTCTTGTTTGAGGCATAGGACCATCAGTAGCTGCCACTACTAAGATAGCACCGTCCATTTGAGCTGCACCTGTAACCATATTTTTGATATAGTCAGCATGGCCAGGACAATCTATATGTGCATAATGCCTATTATCAGTTTCATATTCTATATGAGAGGTGTTAATAGTTATACCACGCTCTTTTTCTTCGGGTGCATTATCGATATCATAAAAGCTTTTAGCTTGAGCCATACCTTTTTCAGATAATATTTGAGTAATAGCAGTTGTTAATGTTGTTTTACCGTGATCAATATGCCCTATTGTACCAATATTGACATGAGGTTTTGTACGTTCAAATTTTTCTTTTGCCATGTTTTTTGTATTTTTTTTGGTTTAATTAGAGCCTTCGGCGAGAGTTGAACTCGCGACCCCTTCCTTACCAAGGAAGTGCTCTACCACTGAGCTACAAAGGCAATTATTTTTTAAAAAAGCGGAAGACGGGAATCGAACCCGCCGCCTAGAGCTTGGAAGGCTCTCGCTCTACCAAATGAGCTACTTCCGCAAAAATGGGGAGGGAAGGATTTGAACCTCCGAAGGCTACGCCAGCAGATTTACAGTCTGCCCCATTTGACCACTCTGGTACCTCCCCTAAAAGAGCCGATAGAGGGACTCGAACCCCCGACCAGCTGATTACAAATCAGCTGCTCTACCAGCTGAGCTACATCGGCTTTTTTTTTAATTAAAATTTTTTTTAAATTAACTCTCTAAAAATTTAGTTTGCAAAATTAATAATATTTTTTAAAATAAAAAAATAATATTTTTTTATTTTTTTTTATTAATCTTATTTCCAATTGTCTTTTGTTTTTTCTATTTGTCTCCTTAGAGCATCTACAGCTAAGTCGGTAGCTTCTTCAAATGTTTTTGCTTTCTTAATTGCAAAAAGATCATTACCCGCAATTATTAAGCGTATTTCGACAATTTTATTTTCTGGTGCTGAAGTGTTATCTAATTTTAGTATTACTTCGCTACTAATTATTTCTTGATGAAATTTGCTTAGTTTATTTATTTTGTCAGTTATGTATTCATCTAACTTTTTATCAGTTTTGAAATGGATTGGATTAATATTTACTTTCATAAAAAACCTCCTTATTTATTTTATTATTTTTAAGATCTAGGATGTGACTTTGAATATACTTGTTTTATACGCTCTATAGAACTATGAGCATATATCTGAGTAGAAGCTAGACTGCTGTGACCTAATAGTTCTTTTATAGCATTTAAGTCTGCTCCCTCATGTAAAAGATGTGTGGCAAAAGTGTGTCTCAAAATATGAGGACTTTTTTGAGAAATATAATTAATGCTACTCAAGTAGTTATTTACTGTACGATAAACAAATTTATCATATAATTTTTTGCCACTATTTAATAGGAAAAATTTATCATCTACTTCTTTATTATTAAAAAAAATATTTTTGATATCTAAATATTCAATTATGATTTTTTTTAAATTATTAGTAAACGGTACATAACGTTCTTTATTTCTTTTACCCAAAATTTTAATAGTTTTTCTATTGAGATCTATATCTTCATTTTTTAAATTTATCAATTCAGATCTGCGTATGCCAGTTTGATATAGCATTTCTATGATCAATATATTTCTTATAGCTTCGTAGTCATTTTTTATTTCACTTTTGTTAGTATTTTCAAAATCATAAGGTGATAAGTCTTTTAACTTAATGTATTGAGGTATACGCATAGGTATTTTGGGTTTTGAGATATTTTTTATAGGATTTTTAGATATTATTTCTTTATTAAGTAAATAATTATAAAATGAAGAAAGTGAAACAATTTTTCTATTTATGGTCGAAGCTTTTAGTCCTGACTGAGATAAATTCATTATCCAATCATTCACATGTATACGATTCACTTCTAAAATGTCAATATCAAATGTGTTTTTAATAAATTCATCAAATTGATATAAATCTATACGATATGAAGATATAGTATTGAATGAATATCTTTGATTATTTTCTAAATAATTTAGGTATTCTTTTATCCAATCCATTAAATAAGTTAAGAATATTAATAAAAACTAAGTTTTTTTTTAAAAAAAATACTTATGCATTCATACTTTTTGTGATTCTACGTTGCACATATAGAGCTCTTGATTTTTTCTCTCTTTCTCTTTCAGAAGGTTTGACATAAAATTGTCTGGCTTTTACTTCTCGAGCCACACCGGTTTTTTCATACTTTCTTTTTAGTTTTTTCAAAGCTTTATCAATGCTATCACCTTCTTTTAATTCTACTATCAACATATATTACCTCTTTATTTTTTACAAAATTAAATAATTTTTACATATTGACAAAATTTTTCTATTCCAAAAATAATTTATAATTTTGAATTTGTGTAAAAAAATATAAAAACTTATGAAGCGTTTATTCTCGTTATTTTTCTTGATGTTATTTATTTGTTTTTGATGATTTCTTTTTGCAACCAGGTGATGCCATTTATATAATAAATGAAGATGGACAATTTATTGGTCCAATTACAGATGTAGAAAACAAAGAATTTAAGATGTATTCGACTGTGCCATTAAATGGAGAAGAAATAACTTTATTATATGTAAAACCTCAAG
>LFSZ01000011.1 GCA_001512885.1 Rikenellaceae bacterium DTU001 | reverse complement strand
GTGTTTGGAAGAAGGGTTTACACTGTTTGAGCAAGCTAAAGCTTGCGAGTTTGTAAACCCCAGGAGGTGATTGCGTAGTTTTATCAAATCATTTCCCCTGCGGAGACTTTTCTTTTGTTACTTTTCTTTGTGTAGTTGACAAAGAAAAGTAAGCTAAGTAGAAATTTATTCCAAAATATTCATTAATTTTACCTAACAAAATTTATAAATGAAAATCCACTACCACTCCGACCATCTCGGCTCCGCATCTTTCGTAACTGATATAGGTGGTAATGCTGTGCAGCATTTGCAGTATCTCCCATACGGCGAGCTATTCGTCTCCCAGCGAAAATCTAAAGAGTTTGATAGTAGGTATAAATTCACCGCCAAGGCGCTAGACAACGAAACCAGCTACACATACTTCGGAGCGAGATACTATGATAGCGAGCTGAGTGCGTGGCTGAGCGTGGATCCGATGAGCGATAAGTATCCATCGCTATCGCCATATTGCTATAGTGCAGATAATCCGGTGGTGCTGGTGGATCCAAATGGGGAGAAAGTGTATATTGTAGGAGATGCGGCAGATGAGGCTACAGGTTTTTTAATTAAGAAACTATATAAATTTTCACAACCTCCATATAACAAACCATCAAGTATTCATGATCAAATAAATAATAATAAATAAAAAAATGAAAAAATTAAAGGCATTTTGTATTTTATTACTTTTAAATCTAGTTGTATCTGTGAGTATCCTAGCTAATAATAATTTAGATAATAAAATTAATTATGAATTTTTTTATCAAGGCAAGGATACCATATATTATACAACTGGCGAGTATCGAATAAGTAGAATAAAAAGTATTAGGCATGCATATTTAATATATTTATCTAATTCTACAATGGACATTTTATACACTTTAATATCTCCTAAATGTAATGTTAGATTACCAGAAAAACTAAAAGAAGGTGAGACGTACATTATGCAAATAATATATTTATATCCTACACAAAAAAACATTGTATATATTGGTGATAAATATATAATGAAATTTAAAATATTAGATAAAGGTGCTAGAATTTCTAGAAGAAATCAATGGGGCACAATAATCATATCACCTAATGTATTAGATAAATATTATAGGAAAGATCATTTTTTAGGACCAGAAATTTTTAAAGAAGTAAATAATCATGAATAAAATATTAAATAATTACAGAATAAAAATATTATTTATTGTAATTAGTACAATTTCAAATAATATCTTTTCACAAAAAAATTTAATTTATAATGGTAGCTTCGAAGAATATTATCGCTGTCCATGCAAACTAAATAATGTAGATACAATACCTTGTATAGGTTGGTGGTCTCCCAATGATGCTACACCTGATTGTTTTAATAAATGCTGGGTGGAACTTATTGACAGAAATTTTTGTCAATACAATTACGAATATTTAGCAAGTTATATGCCAAAAACAGGTAATGGTTATATAGGGTTAGCATTGATTGGAGTAGAAAATTTCTGGATGGAGCACATACAAAATAAACTCATAGAGCCACTAGAAGCAGGCAAACAATATAAAGTAAGTTTTTGGGTGAAATTAGCTTATAAATATAGTGATTATGCAGCATATAATATTGGTCTTTATTTCTCAAAAGATCCCGATATAGTAGGTAAAAAATATAATGTTTCTAGCTATGTGAGGTATATGACACCAGAGTTGCGAGCACATATTAAAAATCCAGATGGCAATTTCGTAACAGATACAAATTGGGTAGAGATAAGTGGCATCTATACTGCACAAGGTGGAGAGCAATATATCACAATAGGTATGTTTTGGGATGATAATCCTGCCGTAGTTGAAGCTCATAAAAAATACAAAAATAAAAATACACAATATAATAAAAAGCTTCTGAGTAAAGCAATAAAAAATAATTTATTAGTAGAAAATCCCTATATTGAAAAATATAAAAAGATGGAAGATCAATACATTCGTTCTCATAGTCCCTATTATTATCACTATTGGGATAAAGAAAAAAAGAATATATATTATTTCATAGACGATGTGAGCGTAATAGAGTTGGACGAATGAATTTTTTTTTAGATTATATCTTAAAAAATTTCTTTCATACTGTCCCGCCCGCATTGGCAAATGATTTGCCATAAAACAAGCAAGCCGTGTTGGGAAGAAGGGTTTACACTGTTTGAGCGAGC
>LFSZ01000070.1 GCA_001512885.1 Rikenellaceae bacterium DTU001 | reverse complement strand
TTACCCACAATAAACGTTATAGAACCTTTTTTATTCACGTATATAAATATCAAAAAAAATATGTGTATATTAAAATAATTTTGAAATTTTAAATATATCTTTGTAAACAAATTTATAAAATTATGTTACCAACTTACAAAATCAATGAAAAATTAGATTTTCATAACTTAGAAAATATAATGTGTCGTAAAGTTCAAGTAGAATTGAGTGAAAAAGCAAAACAAAATATCATTGAGTCTAGAATTTTTTTAGATGATTATCTAGAAAATAATGACAAACCTGTATATGGTATAAATACGGGCTTTGGTTCTTTATATTCTGTTAAAATTCCTAAAGATTCACTTTCTCTTCTACAAGAAAAACTAATATTATCGCATTCATGTGGAATTGGAGATATTGTATCAGAAGAAATTATAAGGTTGATGTTAGCTCTAAAGATTCAGGGATTATCTTATGGTAATAGTGGAGTGAAGCTAGATACTATTGAAAGATTGATATATTTTTTGAATAATGAAATACATCCTGTAGTTTATGAGCAAGGTTCACTTGGAGCATCTGGAGATTTAGCTCCATTAGCTCATCTATCTTTACCTTTAATAGGAAAAGGTGAAGTGATTTATAAAGGTAAAAGAATGAATACTCAAGAGCTTTACAAAAAATTAAATTTGTTACCGATAAATTTAGCTTCTAAAGAAGGTTTAGCATTATTAAATGGTACTCAATTTATGTCTTCTTATGCTAGTTATTTGGTTATAAAAACCAAAAATCTTTTAATATGGGCAGATATTATTAGTGCATTATCTTTAGATGCTTTTTATGGGCTATCAGATCCATTCTATGAAGGATTACATAGAGTACGTCCACATTTAGGTCAAAAAAATACTGCTAAAAACATGTTATTATTATTAGAAGGTAGTCAAATACAAAAGATAACGAAACAGCAAATACAAGATCCATACTCTTTTCGTTGCATTCCACAGGTGCATGGTGCAATTAAAGATACTTATAGATATTTTAGAGAAGTAGTAAACACAGAGATACAAAGTGCTACCGATAATCCGACGATTTTTCCTGATGAAAGAAAAATATTATCGGGAGGCAATTTTCATGGAGAACCTTTAGCCTTTGTATTAGATTTTTTAAGTATTGCTCTTACTGAATTAGCTAATATATCCGAAAGACGTATTTATCAATTAATTAGTGGTAAAAGAAATCTGCCTTCATTTTTAGTAGCTAACCCAGGTCTTAATTCTGGCTTTATGATACCTCAATACACAGCCGCATCTATTGTGAGTCAATGTAAGCAGTTAGCTACTCCAGCTTCTGTCGATTCTATAGAATCGTCACAGGGACAAGAAGATCATGTAAGTATGGGGGCCAATGCCGCTACCAAAGCCTTAAGAGTATTTAATAATGTAGAAAAAGTATTGGCAATTGAACTAATGAATGCTGCTCAAGCTTTGGAATTTCGTCGTCCTTATAAAACTTCACCTTTATTAGAAAAAGTTTTTTCTTCTTTTAGAGAAAACGTGAGTTTTATAAGTGAGGATGCATTATTACATGATTATATGTATAAAAGTATTAATTTTATTAAAGAAAATAATCCAATTGAAATTTTAAGTCTTGAATTAGAAATCTGAAGCTTTTATTGATGTTTAATATCATTTAATGAACTACTACAAATAATTCATAACTTGCAATTTTTTTTTAAATAAATTTTAATAATAAATTAAAATTTGTTATTTTAATATTTTTACTTTTATTTTGTCAAATAAGAAATCGAATTACTTTTTTAATGAAAAATTTTATTATTAATAAATTCTTCATACATTTTGCTTGTTTATTTAGTATAATAATTTTTTTTACCGAAAAATTAAATGCTCAATCAGGTAATTGTGATTCTAATACTCCATATTATTTTGTAGATTTATCTTCATCGGCTGATAGTATCTGGATTTCTCCATTGGCAGTACGTGATGGTAATTGTTGTGGAACAACACATCCAGATAGATGCATAGAGTTTTACATTACAATGAATCCAGGTACTATTGCTATTAGATTTAATATCAACTCTGGTGCTATACCTTCAGGGTCGATGTATTATCAAATTAATTGTGGTCCACAGATACCAGTAGGCGATGCTGTATGTTTGCAGGCACCAGGACCTTACACATTGACTTTTTGTAAACCTGGGGGAAATGAAAATACTTACAAAATAGAAGCTATACCTACTCCAAATGCTGATTTTTTCTTTGCTGATGTAGATGGTTATTGTAATATTCAGCTTAATGTAGTAGGATTAGATCCAGCTACTGTGCAATGGACAGATATCACATATGATGGATTTTATGATAGCTATCTTAGCTGTACTAATTGTTTAAATCCCATAGTTAATTTCACACCAGATCATCCATCTTTTGTTGATTATCAAGTATGTGGAGAGGTTTTAACCCCAGAATGTACAATAAGCTTAGAATTTTGTGATACAGTTAGAGTTTATTTTTATGATCAACTAAATCTTACTCTAGATGGTGATACTACATATTTATGTGAAGGAGATTCTGCTATTAGTCTCATACCTATTGTAAATGGTGGATTACCACCATATCAATTTTATTGGTATTTAGATGGTAATATATTAAGTAATGATTCTATATTTGAAGCATCTGAATCAGGAACTTATATTTTAGAAGTTAGAGATTCTACTTATCCATCATGTTCAGCTATTTTAGATACTATTTTTGTTAATTTTGCTCCATTGCCAACGATCACAGCCTCAGCAACTCCAAATGAAATTTGCCT
>LFSZ01000067.1 GCA_001512885.1 Rikenellaceae bacterium DTU001 | reverse complement strand
TACCTACTGGTCCAGAAATGATAGGTATAGATACAACTCAATGGGGAGTAGTACCTAAATACCAAGCATTAGTAAACTCTTTTGATGCTAATCTAGATGCTAGAAAATATCAAGATGTTGGTTATGATGGTTTGTCAGATGAAAATGAAAGAAGTTTTCATTCATCATATTTACAAGCTATCGAAGCTATTTATGGTGCTAGTTCCATCGCATATCAATTAGCTTATCAGGATCCTTCTGCCGACAATTATCACTATTTTAGAGGCGGAGATTATGATAATTTGGGTTATAATATTCTGCAAAGATACAAATATTATAGGCATCCTGAAGCTAATAGCCCTACACCTGAAATGAGTCCAGAGTCTTATCCTACTAGCGCTACTAATAATCCTAATAGTGAAGACATTAATAGAGACAATACTTTAAATGAATTAGAAAGGTATTATCAATATGAAATAAATCTCAGACCTGATCAAATGGAAATTGGCAAAAATTATATTACAGATATTTACATTGCAAGTGTTAAATTACCAAATGGTAATTCTGAACAAGTAAAATGGTATCAATTTAAAGTACCAGTGAAAAGACCTGATAAAATAGTTGGAGATATTAGAGATTTTACTTCTATTCGTTTTATGAGAATGTTTTTGAGAGAATGGAATGATTCTGTCGTTTTACGTTTCGGTTCTTTAGATCTAGCTCGTAGTCAATGGCGCCGTTATTCATATTCATTACTGCAGCCTGGTGAATATATTCCAGAAAATGAGCAAAATCTGACAACATTCGATATTACTAATTTGAATATTGAGGAAAACGGCACACGCAAACCCATACCATACGTTATGCCACCAGGAATCGAGAGAGAGATTAATTATGGTACTACAAATTTACAAAAATTAAATGAACAAGCTTTATCTATGAAAGTTTGTCATCTAATAGATGGAGATGCTCGGGGTATTTTTAAAAGTACTGATTATGATTTTAGATATTATAAAAAAATTAAAATGAATGTCCATACTGAAGAGGTGGATCCATTGAATTATTCGTTAAAGGATGGTGATTTAACATTGTTTATACGATTAGGTACTGATTTTGATAGAAATTATTATGAATTTGAAATACCTCTACATCCTACACCATGGGGTAATTATGGGCATGATAATGAAAGTCGCAAACGTATATGGGCAGATTCTATTGATCTATCATTAGACAAATTGGTAGAGTTGAAATTAGAACGAAATACTATACTTCGTGGAGAAGACAATACTAATCTAACACTATTTACACCATATTCTAAAGAAGATGAAAAAGGTAAATATACTGTCGTTGGTAATCCTAATCTAGCTGAAGTAAAAGTTATATTGATAGGAGTGCGAAATCCGAAAGCTGGTACTTATACCGATGATGATGGAATGCCCAAATGTGCTGAAATATGGGTAAATGAATTAAGGGTAAATACTTTTGACGAAAAAGGTGGATGGGCAGCTACTGCTCGTATGAATATTGGTTTAGC
>LFSZ01000038.1 GCA_001512885.1 Rikenellaceae bacterium DTU001 | reverse complement strand
AGTTTGATAGTAGGTACAAATTCACTGCCAAGGAGCTAGACAATGAGACCAGCTACACATATTTCGGGGCGAGGTATTATGATAGTGAGCTGAGTGCGTGGCTGTCAGTGGATCCGATGAGCGATAAGTATCCGAGCACGTCGGCGTATATGTATTGTTTGGGTAATCCAGTAAAATTGATTGATCCGAATGGAGAAAGACCTTTACCGCTTGACAATCCATATAATAATTGGTACGTAAAAGTTGATTCTTGGTTTGGAACTCGTAATACAGGTTTACCAGGAGCAAGTAATTATCATAAAGGATTAGACTTTAATTATTCGGGAGGATGTAACACAGATTATGGATCACCTATATTTGCGACGCATGAGGGTTTTGCAAGTGTAGATAATAATCCAAGTGGAGGAGAAGGACGTTCTGTGGTCATTACTTCGCCTGATGGAACTTTTAGAACTCGATATTTTCATTTAAGTGAAATTAATATTGAAGATGGACAATATGTTTCTGAGTCTTATAATATTGCACAGATGGGTGGAAGTGCATATGGTGATGATTTTGGCAGAACAAGTCATTTACATTATGAAATCCAAATATTAAAAGATGGCGAATGGGTTTCTATTAATCCAACTGGTGATCAAGAGAATGAAATATCTAATATTTTAGACCCTCAAAAATGGATTACACCAGATAGTAAAATTTATAATGGTGGGATATTACCTAAGATTACAATATCAGCAACTTTACAAGAAAAACAAATAATAGATAATATTGAGTAGAATTAAATTATAAGTGTTAACTATTTAAATAAAAATAATATGAGTGAATTTCTTTTGATATTAATTTGTTTATTTAATTTAATGTTAGATAGTTGCAGTATCATACAAAAGAATACAAATGAAACTAAAAGTATTAAAAACACTGCTAACATTATTTCATTCCAGGAAGAAGAAAATTTTGATATTTTTTTGAATAAATTTCAAAAAGATTCAATTTTTCAGAAAGAAAGGATTATTTTCCCACTTAAGTGCTGTTTCTATGATACAGAAAACGATTCATTTAATGAAATGTATATCAATAAAAATGAATGGAAGTATATTGATTTCTCAAAACTCCCTGAAAATTACTTGAAAAAAATAATCAAGATAAGTGATGATGAAATTAATTACAACATTCAGATAGAAGATACTGGAGTTAGTGTTAACTATATTTTCAAAATTTATAATAGCAAATGGTATTTAGTTAAGATAAAAGACGAAAGTACCTAATCTAATTTTTCTTTATGAAATTTCATCTCCAGTATCTTCCTTATGGCAAGCTATTTGTCTCATAGAGAAATCATTATTTTTCTTAAAACAAATCTTTAGATGTGTCCCATCCACATTGGCAAATGATTTGCAATAAAACAAGCAAGCAGGGTTGGGTAGGGCTGGCCAGCGTAGTTTTTTTAATTACCCCGTCAGGCTATGCCTGACACCCCTTCGGAGAAGGGGAATCACATCGTATTCTCCTCTTGTAGAGGGGATGTCTCACATAGACAGGGGTTTTAAAACCAGCGGAGACTTTTCTTTTGTTAGTTTTTCTTTTTTCTGATAAATTCGCCTTTTTATTGTTTTGTTATTTCTCTATTTTTCAATAATTTTGTAATATGATTAATATAATAGAGGATTTTTTTAATAAAGAATCTAAGCATCCTGCTTTTACTGAATTGCAAAAATCTATTAAAACATATAAAAATATTCAAATCAGTCAGGTAGCAGGTGCTCTATCTTCTATTATACTTTTACTTTTTTATAGAAAAACTAAAGCTAATAAAGGTATTTATATAGCCAATAATGAGGATGATGCTTTACAGATATATAATAACTTAGATTATTGGATAGAGCAATTACAATTAAATGACAAAATTTATTTACAATATTTGCCATCGAGTTACAAAAATTTCGATACTTTTTCTATTAATAGCTCTAATGAAGCTATGCGATTGCAGTGTTCAGAGCTTTTTGCTGATGATGATATAGTGAGCCTTGTTATCACCTATCCCGAAGCTATAGTTGAAAAAATACCCAAATCTGAAAATATTATTAAAAATAAAACAAAGCTCAAGATAGGGGATAGAGTGGATCTGAATTTTTTGATTGAGCTTCTATTATATTATGGATATGTAGAGGTAGACTATGTGTATGAGCCAGGACAGTTTGCACTGCGAGGAGCTATTTGCGATATTTATCCATTCAATGCTAATGCTCCCTATCGTTTATTGTTTAAAGATGAGACACTGTCTCATGTGAAACTCATCGATGTAGTCTCTCAAATGAGTATCCAAGAGCTTACGTGTATAGATATTTTAGGTTCCATGGACGAGCTTAATCAAACTAAAGTTTCTATTTTTCAACTTTTAAATATAAATTCTATAATATGGACTAGTAATTTTGATCTAACTAATAATAATATAGAATTTTTTTTAAATCAATTATCCGATGAAATCAATAAAGAATTCATTGATTATCAAGAATTTATAACACAAATCAATGAGTTTACAAATGTAAATTTCTCTAATACAAATGTAAACTATTATGATAAATTAATACAATTTGATGTAAAACCATTGCCGATTTTTACTAAAATTTTAAAGGATTATCATCTTTTCTGTAAAGAAAAAATTTATGAAGGTTATAGTATATATTTCACTAGTCCACATTATCCAGCATGGGAACGAATGCAGGCTATAATAGAAGATATGGACATAGAAAATGATACCGAAGTATTAGCCTATATAAAATATTTACCAACAGTTTTTAATGAAGGATTCATAGATAACCAAACTAAGATAATAGTTGTACCAGAACATCAATTATTCAAAAAATATTTAAAACCTCGATTACTTAATAAAATACATAAAAAACAAGTTACTAATATAGAAGAGCTAATGGAGCTACAACCCGGCGACTTCATAGTACACATACAATATGGTATTGGGCGCTTCGCAGGACTAGAACAATTAGAAATAAATGGAAATAAACAAGAAGTCATAAAGCTAATGTTTAAAGATGATGACGTGCTATATCTAAATATACAGTCTATGCACAAAATCACTAAATACATTTGTTCTGATGCTAAGCCACCCACATTACATAAGCTAGGTAGTATTGCTTGGCAAAACAAAAAAAATAAGCTAAAAAAACACATCAAAGATATTGCTCGTGAACTGATAACACTGTATGCACAGCGTAAAGCTATGAAAGGTTTCGCTTTTCAAAAAGATAACTACTTACAGATAGAGTTAGAGTCTAGCTTCGAATATGAAGATACTCCAGATCAACTAAAAGCTATCGAAGAAGTAAAAAAAGATATGGAGAGTGATTATCCTATGGATAGACTGATCTGTGGTGATGTAGGATTTGGTAAAACTGAGATTGCCGTTAGAGCTGCATTCAAAGCCGCTTTGGATGGCAAACAAACAGTTATACTTGTACCTACCACTATACTTGCTTTTCAACATTATTTAACATTTTCTGAAAGATTAAAAGAATTTCCTGTGACAGTAGAATATATAAATCGTTTTCGTACTAGTAAAGAACAAAAAGAAATTTTAAGACAATTAGCAGAAGGGAAAATTGAAATAATTATAGGAACTCATAGACTTTTAAGCAAAGATGTGAAATTTAACGATTTAGGACTTTTAATTATAGACGAAGAGCAGAAATTTGGTGTAGCAGCTAAAGAAAAAATAAGACAATTAAAAACTAATGTAGATACATTATACCTCTCTGCTACTCCTATACCCCGTACTCTACAAATGTCTCTGATGGGGGCTAGAGATATCAGTGTGCTACGAACTCCACCTCCTAATCGCAAACCAATACATACTGAAGTAAGAACTTTTGAACATAAATTTATAAAAAAAGCAATTGAAAATGAGATAGAGAGAGGAGGTCAAGTTTTTTTTATTCATAACAATATAGAAACTATAACTGAAATAGCTAATTTAATTGAAACTTTAGTACCTGAAGCTAGAGTCGGTATAGCTCATGGGCGCATGAAATCTGATGAAATAGAAACCGTTACTATGGCTTTTCTAAAAGGCAAAATAGATGTGCTGATATCTACTACCATTATAGAGTCAGGTATAGACATGCCTATGGCTAATACTATTTTTATCAATGACGGACAAAATTTTGGACTCAGTGATTTACATCAATTGCGTGGTAGAGTAGGTCGTAGAAACCAAAAAGCTTTTTGCTATATACTGATACCTCCTACTAGGTTTCTCTCTTCGATAGCACAAAAGAGATTAAAAACTATTGAGGAGTTTAGCGATCTAGGATCTGGCTTTTCGGTAGCTATAAAAGATTTAGAAATTCGTGGAGCTGGTTCTATCTTTGGTGCTGAGCAGAGTGGTTTCATAGAAGATGTAGGTTATGAAATGTATCAAAAAATACTCGATGAGACTCTAATAGAACTACGTCAAGAACTGAATATGCCTATAACTGATAATGAACTTAATATACCCTCTTCGGAGATTACTATTGATACTGATCGAAGTATTTTTATTCCTGAATTTTATGCGCCTACTAGCATCGAACGCATTAAATTGTATAGAGAACTTAATGAATCTAATAGTGAGAATCAACTAAATGATATCATAGAGATGATGATAGATCGCTTCGGACCATTACCTCCAGAAACAATCGAATTAATAGATGCTATTAAACTCAAATGGTTGGCTCAGCAGCTGTATATAGAAAAAATCACTTTATACAAAAATATTCTTACTCTTTATTTCTCCTCAAAAGACTATTACAAAGATAAAATTATTCAAAAATTACCAAATATATTAGATTTCATACAAAATCATCCTAAAAATACTAATATGAAACAAGATACACATCGTATCATACTCAGCATAGAACCTACACGTAATTTCAAAATGGCGAGAAAATATCTCGAAGAAATCTTAGAAAAAAAAGCAGAAACCATTGAAAATGTCTGATAGAGTGGGAGAGAGGCTGATTTTTTTATAGAAAAATAATAATACTATTACAATTTTACTATCACAATTTTGTTTTAGTATACATTATTGATATGTGTGTTGTACAATCCTATATATTAATTAAATATAAAAATTAGGTTCTATAACGTTTATTGTGGGTAAAAACATTTTAGATTGTTACAAAAAAATAACTATTTTTTAATTATTTAGGTTATTTTTTTACCACAAAGGGCACCAAGTTATTACACAAAGTCCACAAAGTGCCATTTATAACCCTTTTAATTCCATCTTTTTTGTATGTCTATTTAATAAAACAATTAATTATAATTCATAATTTTACCGATTACTCATTATAACGACATATTAAAATATTATCAAAAATTGAAAAAATAATGATAATTTCATGCTAAAAAGAAAAAAACAATATAATAAATCTTAATTTTGTATGAAAATTATTAAATAGATTGATTGTTTACAAAAACATTTAATTTTAATATCATATTTAGTTTGATTTAAAAAAATTGTTATTATGGAAAATGAAAATACTTCTTTTATAGAACTGGTCAAACGTCGTTATAGTGTGAGATCATACAGTGATAAGCCAGTAGAAGATAAAAAAATAATAAAATGTCTACAAGCTGTTCATTTAGCACCATCTGCCTGTAATGCTCAACCGTGGAAATTTATTGTTGTTAATGAGCCTAATCTTAAAAATCAAATTGCTGATGCTACATCTAAGGGCATAGTACCTATTAATCATTTTACTAAACAGGCTCCAGTTCATGTAGTTGTGATAATGGAAAGACCAAATATATCATCTACCTTAGGTTCAGTAATCAAAGATAAGCCTTATAATTTGATAGATATTGGCATTGCTACGGCTCATTTCTGTTTACAAGCGACAGAATTAGGGCTTGGTACTTGTATTGTTGGTTGGTTTAATGAGAAAAAAGTACGGTCATTACTTCATATTCCTGCATCTAGTAGGCCTGTTCTGATTATCACTATAGGTTATCCTAAAAATGATGAATTTCCAGAGAAAAAACGTAAACCCTTCGAAAAAATCTACAACTTCAATGATTATAAAGGCAAAATGAATGATTAAAATGACAAATAAAGGCAAACAAGGAAGCTTTTTTGATAATATATATTAAAACAGTCTGTAATAATCGCAACATAATGAATCTTTTTTTAATAAATGAATATGCCCACCATAAAAAATTGGATATCAGCTTTTAGATTACGAACACTTTTTTTGGCCATAGCAACTGTGATATTAGGAAGCAGTCTAGCCTGGCACGAAGGAATGTTTTATGGTAAAATATTCTTTCTGACACTGATTTTAGCTGTATCATTACAAATCTTGTCTAACTTGGCAAATGATTTGGGAGATTATCAAAAAGGTACAGATACTACTGGAGATCGTAAGGGTCCCATTCGCACCCTTCAGAGTGGATATATTTCTGTAAAGCAAATGAAAAAAGCTGTAGGATTGGTTATAATATGGGTAGCTATTATCGGATTAACACTTGTTAATTACTCTACTAAGTTTATTGGATGGAAATCGACAATCATTATGCTTATTATTGGACTTCTTTGCATATTAGCGGCAGTTTTTTATACCTTGAGCAAACATGCTTATGGATATAAAGGGTGGGGCGATTTCTTCGCTTTTTTATTTTTTGGTCCTGTTGCTGTTATTGGTACTTATTTTTTACATGTGCATTCTCTTGATTTTCAACCTGTACTACCAGCCATTGGTATGGGATTGACTAGTACAATGATTCTGAATATTAATAATATGCGAGATATTGACAATGACCTCGCTTCTGGCAAAATTACTATTGCTGTCAAGCTTGGATTGAAAAATGCAAAGATTTATCACCTTATTCTCACATGCTCAATGTGTTTATGCTTTATTTCTTATAGTATTATTTATGCGTCATTTCCTTGGCATAGATATTTATATACATTTGTCTTTTTATTGTCTTTTATAATGTTTTTTAAAATTTTTCATAAAAGTGGTAAAGACTTGGATCCTTATTTGAAATATACTTCTCTATTTAGCTTGTTACTTGTCATAGCATTTGCATTATGCATTAATTAATTATTTTCAATTTAAGGTTTAACTGAAAATAATTAAACATTTAAATCAAATTTTAACATTTGTTTGTTAGTTTTAACAATTTTTTACTGTTATCATTTCATTTAGTCATTCAATAGTTTGTTTAATACCTTTATTACATCTCAACATGCATCATCAAATAATTAAATCGATAAAATATAAACAACAATAAATAGTTTAGAAGAATACCAAAACATTAACATATGTAAATTATTTATTAGATACTAATTAATTTTTATAAAATAATCAGTTTACATTAATCAATTTATTACTAATTTACAAAAGTAAATATATTTACAATGGTAAATTAAACAAAAATTATCTAATATTATTATAAAGTATTATAAATATGCTTATATCTCGTTTATAATTGCCTTTAAATAATTGATTATCAGTATATTAATATTGATATGTTCAAGTAATACTTTAAAATATTAAACAAAAATTATTTTATTTCAAAATAGATTATTATAATTAGTAATTAGCTGTATATCAATCAAATAAGTTAAAATATTAAACCTTTACTTTAATGTTTACATTAATCAACTTATAATTATACATTTTTAAATTGATTAAAATAATTCAATTTAAAAAAATAATTTAATTTTGTAAATAAAAAAATATGTTAGATAGAATTATTAAAATAATGGAATATTATAAACTCACTCCATCAGAATTTGCAGATACTCTAGAAATCGATCGTTCACGTTTATCTCATATTCTAAATGGCCGTAATAAACCATCTCTAGAAGTAGTTATGAAAATACTCGAGAATTTTCCTGATATTAGTTCAGAATGGTTATTATTTGACAAAGGGGATATGTTTAAGAAGAAAATATTTAGTAAAGATCAATTACAAACAGGAGAATTAGATTTGATCATTCCTGAAAAAACTAAACAAAAAATTAAAGACGATAAGATAATAGATGATTTGTCAATAAATGAGCAAACAAAAGAAACAGTACCACCATCTACTACCGAGCAAACTGAGAGCCCTATAGCAGATATTCAAGAGGATGATATCTCAAAAGCTGAAATGAAACCAATCAGACAAAAAGATATCATTAGTATAGTATGGTTCTTTTCTGATGGAACCTATAAATATTTTTATCCTGAAAGTTAAAATATATCAAGTAAATGCAACTTAATATAATTAGATATTTATTATAAAGTCACAATATTTTTATAACACTCTAATCATTTATTCAAACACTAAAGCTACTAAAAATATACAAATGTCAAGT
Organism: Rikenellaceae bacterium DTU001; assembly: GCA_001512885.1. GTDB lineage: Bacteria > Bacteroidota > Bacteroidia > Bacteroidales > DTU049 > DTU049. The sequence continues at coordinate 39,962 of LFSZ01000038.1, read as the reverse complement.
TAGATTAAAATATTTCTTTTTTAGTAAAAAGCAACTCTATCTCTCTTTTAGCACTTTCTTCGTTTTCGCTTCCATGAATAGCATTAGCTCTGATACTAGTACCATATTGATATCTAAGAGTACCAGGTTTAGAAGTAGCAGGATCAGTTGTTCCCATTAGATTTCTGAAATCTTCTATGGCATTTTCTTTTTCTAAAACTGTTGCCACAATAGGCCCAGAGCTCATAAACTCTACTAATTCATTGAAAAATTCCATATCTTTATGTTCTTGATAAAAAGTAGAGGCTAATGTTTTAGTCATTTTCATCATTTTTAGAGCCCTAAGCTTGAAACCATTTGCACAAATGGTATGTAGGATAGCACCTGTATGACCATTTTGCACTGCTGTAGGTTTAATAATTGCAAGAGTACGTTGTATTGCCATAATAATATATTTTTTAAATTTGCAAAATTTTGCATGCTAAATTAAAATATTTTTTTAATATGAAAAATAATGCTAAACTTTTAAAATTGAAATCAATTTTTATGAGTAAGAAGAAACACAAAATAGTAGTAACTACTCATAAAAACCCCGATGGCGACGCTTTAGGATCATCCTTAGCCCTTAGTCGTTTCCTAAAAAAAATTGGACATAACGTCAATACTATTATACCTGATGCTATCCCTTCATTTTACAAATGGATGCCAGGTATCGATGATAGCTACATATTTGATAATGATCATGAGTTATGTGATTCTTTGATATCTGATTCTGATATATTTATTGCTACAGATTTCAATTCCTTAACCCGCAATTTAAAAATGTCGTGTTCGACACAAAGTATTAAAGCTTTTAGTATTTGTATAGATCATCATTTAAATCCTCCTGAGGATGAATGGAATTTATTGATATCTGATACTAAGGTTTCTTCGACTTCTGAGATTATCTATGATATTATAGATTTCATAAATCCTAGTATGTTTGATAAAGAGATAGCTGAGTGTATTTATACTGGCATTTATACTGATACTAACAAATTTTTTCATTGCTGTGATCATTCACATCCATATGAAATAATGACTAATCTGATTAAAATGGGAGTGAATGTTAATAAAATTAATAACCTCATTTATAATTCTTATACTTATGATAGATTTAAACTTTTAGGTTATAGTATTTACAAAAAACTTAATTTTATTGAAAATAAAGGTGCAGCTTATATTATTTTGACACAAAAAGAACTACAAAAGTTTAATTATGAACCAGGATATACCGAAGGTATAGTGAGTATGCCTCTGAGTATAGAAAAAGTAAATATTTCAGCTTTGATCTCCGAGAGAAAGGATCGAATAAAGATTAGTTTGCGTAGTAAAACGAATTATGACGTGAGATATTTAGCTCAACGATATTTTAATGGCGGTGGACACAAAAATGCCTCTGGAGCCGATTTTTATGGCTCTTTAGATGATGCAGAAAAAATATTACTAAAAGCAATAGAAGAATTGTTTTGAGTATCAATATACAACAAATTAGAAACATTTTTTAATACATAATATATTAAAAAATTGATTTAGTACTTAAAGATCAAAAAAAAAATTATTATTTCTAATTTTTATTAAAAGGATTTAAATTTTTACAAAATAAACTTGAAAAAATATAAAGACTTTTGTAATTTTGCCAAAAACAAAGTTATGAAAGTAAAAAATTTATGTACGACACTCATAATGGTGATGTCAATAAATCTATTTGCACAAAAAGTAAATCATACTGAAATCTTTAAAGATAATAATGCAATAATCACTGTAAACCTCATTCAAGATGTTTATTACGAAAATTATGACAATAAAAATGCAAAGGAGACTCTAGAATTTATTTCAGATGGAGATGGCACTGTCTATACTTTTGACTCATTAAGCACTATACCTACTTCAGGTGTTGAAAAACTATTTTCAAATTCATTTATTGTTAATACTAGCTTTACTATATCTAATGGAGACATTTTAAAAATCAATAATAATGATACCATTATATTAAGTAATGGCGTTACAATTAATATTGAAGGTTATGCTGATTTTACTCCTTCAGATACTGCTTTAGTTACTAGATCAGATGCTTCTGCAAACCCTAAAGGCATTTATATAAAAGGAGACAATTCTCGTGCTACAATACAAAATATGAGATTTGAATATGCTGGTATTAAATCTAGTAGCCCTATAGGTATAGAGATAAGAAATTGTACATTTACTCTAGTAAATACCAAACTTAGCTCTTCGGCTATTAACTTACTAAATGGTAATAATGTTATCGAAAACTGTATATTTATAAGTAATCAAAGTTCAGCAGTAGCTAGTGGATCTAATGTATCTTGTTCTTTATCTTTTAAATATAATTATCTATATGATAATAACACTAACAATACTAATAGACCTCAAATAAATATGGGACCATCCGGAGATGGTACAATAGAGATTGTAGGAAATGTAATAATAGGAGCACAAAGATCAAAAGTTGGTGGTATAGGAGTAGCTAATTTGTTGGGAGTTTCAGGAGTCAATAATGTAATTATTAGTGATAATTTCGTTAATAATTGCCGTTATGGTATCACGACTAATGGAAAGATGAATGCATTGATATCAAATAATCAAATAATTGACAATAAATATGATCCTGATCCTATGACTGGTGGTAGTGGCATTAGTATCTATGATCAAAATAATATACAAAATACAATGATTACCGGTAATCATATCGAAGAAAATTTATGGGGTATTACAATAGTGAGCGGTGGCAATGTAAATATTGGTAAATTATGTGTAGACTCTACTGATAGTGAATTTAATCCTGGACTAAATGTTTTTGTAAATAATGGTAATAATGGTATACTGTATGATTTGTACAACAATTCTCCAAATACTATCTATGCTCAAGGTAATACATGGAATGTAGAAGTACAAGATTCTGTAAGTATCGAAGAGGTCATTTATCATAAAAATGATGATCCTAACCTGGGTGAAGTAATCTTTATGTATCATCCCGATAACGTTTATACAGATGATTTCTATAATAGTGAATTTAATTATTTCATAAATAATAATAAAATCTATTTCTACGATCAGATACCTTCTAACATCAATATATATAATATAAATGGCTCTATAGTATATTCTATTAATAACAATACAAATAATATCATTTCACTAGAAAATATAATGCCAGGAATTTATATTTTAAACATTTTAAGTAATAACAAAGAATATAATAGCAAAATTATTATAAATTAAACATTAAGAGAGCTGTAATTATAATTAAAATAAATTATTTAATAATGCATAATCAATAATACTTTTTACCAAATCTAATTTGGTAAAAAGTATTATTAACAAATAAATATATTTTTTATATTAATTAATATTAATTATATATAAATTAACAAAAAACACAAAAAAGAAAGTAGTAAAAAATAGATATTTTTTATTTTAGACAAATTAAGTATGATTATTATTTATATTTAACCACTAAATCACACCTTCAGTCTCCTTGTCATCCCAGTCTCCCAGTCTCCAATTCTCCCAAGTCACTAAACAGGATCTACATCTATATCCACAAGCACTCCTCGCCACGCTTTATTTCTTTTAAGAGTATAGAATACTACCTCATTTATTTTTTGTTTTTTGTCTTTTAGTAAGTTATCACGTGGTATTTTTATCAAAATCTGACGATAATAATAATCTCTGATTTTTGAAATTACTGGTTCTACAGGTCCTTTCACATATTCGGCATCTATGATATTTCGTATTTTTTCTGTTAGAGCATCGGCAGCTATTTTTAGAATATCTTCTTTTTTGTGTCTCAATTGTATTTGTATTAATCTATAATATGGTGGGTATTTGAATTGCCATCTATCTTTTAATTCATTTTCGGCAAAATCTTCATAATTATTATTTACTAAATAGGGTAGGATAGGATTATTGAGAGCATAAGTCTGAATATAAACTCTACCCTGTACCTCTCTACGTCCAGCTCTACCAGCTACCTGCATCAGCAGTTGCAGAGCATGCTCATAAACGCGAAAATTAGGGTAGGCAAGTAAATTATCTGCATTCAAGACTCCAACTAACTGAATATTAGAAAAGTCTAATCCTTTTGATATCATTTGTGTACCCACGAGTATTTGAGTTTCACGTCGCTCAAATCTTTGAATTATCTCCTTGAAAGCATGCTTTCGTCTAGTGGTATCTAAATCTAATCTATCAATTCGATAATCAGGAAAATATTTTTGCAACTCGGTTTCTACTCTTTCTGTTCCAAATCCTTTGAATATCAACTTATTAGATTTACACTTTGGACAAAAAGTAGGTATATCAATCGTATAACCGCAGTAGTGGCATTTTAGCACATTTTCGCTTTTGTGATAGGTGAGATTAACGTCACAATGTGGGCAAGGAAAAATATATCCACAATTTTTGCATTCCATCCACGATGAGTAGCCACGACGATTTTGAAATAGCAAAACTTGTCTTCCTGCCTTTACTTCATCGTCAATAGCTTTTAATAATGGATGGCTGAAGTGCCCTCTCACTTTGCCTTGCTGCATCATAGATTTCATATCCACAATTTCTATCAATGGCGGTATGATGCCAGAATATCTTTCTTTTATTTCTACGAAACCTATCTTTTTAATTTTAGCATTATACCAACTTTCTAAACTCGGTGTAGCACTTCCCATAATTAGATTAGCATGATGATTGTTTGCTAATATATAACTCATATCTCGAGCATGATATCTTGGATTTAAATCTTGTTGTTTATAAGATGGATCATGCTCTTCATCTACTACTACCAAACCTAAATTGTAAAATGGCAAAAATAATGCTGAGCGCGGTCCTACAACTATACATGATGGATCGTCTTTTTCCCAAAGATCCAATAGTTTATTCCAAATTTCTACACGTTCATGCAAATTGAATTTACTATGATAAACTAATATTTTATCCCCAAAATATTTCTGTAACCTATTAACTAAATAAGTTGTAAGGCTAATTTCGGGTAAAAGATACAACACCTGCTTGCCCGCATCTAGATATTCCTGTATCAATGAGGAATATATCTCTGTTTTACCACTTCCTGGTACACCATACAAAAGTACATGCTTGTTTTTGTTTATGTAATTTTTTATCTCTTGATAAGCTGATTTTTGTATATCTGATAATATAATTTCCTCAATCTCATTTGTAGTAGCAAATTTGTTTTCAATCCTAGATATAGTTTCAGAAGTTTCTATTATATATCCTTTTTTTATTAATGATTGTATAGCTGAGATAGAAAACTTATTTGTTAGCTCAGCTTTGGGTATTTTAGTCTGTCCCTGCGAGCGCTTCTGAAGTAGATAAAGAATAACATCTATCTGTTTAGGAGCCCTTCTTTCTAATTTATTTATTTTGTCATTGAAATCTTTTGAATCGAGAAACTCTTCACTCAGATTAATAAATTTAACATTTTTGGGAATATATTTCTCCTCGCATTCTTCAGTAGGATATATTATATTTTTATCAATGCAAGATTTGATAAATCTTTGTATATTTTTTATACCTAATAATTTTTGTATATCCTCATTTGTGATAAATTCTCGTTCTAGCAAAATTTCATAAATTAAATTTTCCTCTTCAGTCTTGATAGAGGAGAGATCTATATCTGGATGTAGTTGATATTTAGTTTCAGATTGTATCTTTAGTCCACTAGGTAGGGCATTATTCAATACATCTCCGATATTTGCTAGATAATAGTCAGCTACCCATTTATAGAGTTCCCATTGCTCATTATTTATTATTGGTTTATCATCTAATACTTCTAAAATATATTTGATTTCATCTATATTATTGGTAAATACATCTATGTATTGCAATTGTTCATCTGAAAGAATGTCTATTACTACACCAGCATATAATTTTTTAGCACCGAATGGCACTATTACTCGAATTCCCCATTGAATATCATGCTCTATATCTGATGGTACACGATAAATAAAAGTTTTATCTATTGGCAATGGCAAAGCAACATTTACTAGCATTAAAATTATTTTATATTTTACAAATATAACAATAATGTTAATAAAATGTAATGGTGATATCTCTCTTTTAACACACAAACATCGACCTTTAGCTTAGGGTTAGACAAAGGAATGGGGATGGCCTTTGGCCTAAAAATAGATAAGTGATTCACCATTAAGGGCCAGGTAGCAAAGTGCTAGATATTAACTTTTAAACTTATTTAAAATTCTATTTAACATAATATAAATTATAGGACAAAAGAATATATGCAAAATTACAAAACTAAAATATGATAGATATAATCTATATAACATATATTTACTGTACTATTGAGTTTATTCTAAATGAGTATTTCATGTGTTATTTTTTTTAAAACATATAGAACTTTTAATTAACAGGAAAAAAATTAGAATTATTATTTCATTGTGGCAACATAATATTTTTCTGTTAAAATTTATTTTATGTTTTATTATTATTATAATTACAATTATTTCTTAATATTTTTTATTGAAAATTTTTGATTTATTCTATCATTATTTTTTTTTAAAGATATTTATAAAATTATTTATTTATAATTATTCCTTTCTGTCATTTTGGCACTAATTATTACATTAGGAATGTATTTTGATAGCATAAATGAAAAAATTATTATGAGAAAAGGATTCATAGATGTAAAAAGTGAAGATATTTTTCCTATCATCAAAAAATATTTATACACTGATACAGATATATTTTTGCGTGAGTTAATATCTAATGCTATAGATGCTACAGCTAAATTGTCTAAATTAGTTTCGCTACGAAAAGCTGAACTCGAATTGGGCGACCTTACCATAAAAGTAGAACATGATCCAAAGAAAAAAATCATTAAAGTAATAGATCGAGGTATCGGCATGACGACAGAAGAGGTAGAAAAATATATTACTCAAATAGCTTTTAGCGGTGCACAAGAATTTGTTGAAAAATATTTAAAAAATCAAGAAAAAGTCGAAGATCTAATCGGTCATTTTGGGTTAGGATTTTACTCTGCTTTTATGGCAGCTGACAAAGTAGAAATATATTCAAAATCTTATTTACCCGAAACCAAAGGTGTACATTGGGTTTGCGAAGGTACTACAGAATATACTATTGAAGAGGTAGATTTGCCCGACCGCGGTACTACAGTAATCTTGCATCTTAGTGAGGATGCTAATGAATATAATGATGAATATAATATTTTGAACATATTAAAAAAGTATTGCCGTTTCTTGCCCTATCCTATTCAATTCGGTACAGAAAAGAAAAATATAGGTACACCTGAAAAACCAGAATACATAGATATACCTCGTATAATAAATAATACTCAACCATTATGGAAAAAAAATATAAATGAGCTAAAAGATGAGGATTATCTCAATTTTTACGAAGAGCTTTATCCATATTCATTAGAAAAACCACTTTTTTGGATTCATCTAAATGTAGATTACCCATTTACACTTAATGGTATTTTGTATTTTCCAGAGATTAAAAATACAATAGAACCTCAACGTAACAAAATTCAACTGTATTGTAATCAAGTCTTTGTCACTGATAATCTAGAAGATATAGTCCCCGATTTTCTGATGTTGCTACATGGAGTAATAGATACACCAGATATACCTCTCAATGTCAGTAGAAGTACTCTGCAAGCTGATGCTAATGTTCGTAAAATAAAAAATCATATTACTAAGCGTGTAGCTGATACCCTAGAAGAGATGTTTTTGAAAGATAGAAAAGATTTCGAAAATAAGTGGCCAGCTCTCAGAGATTTTGTTAGATTTGGCATAATGACTCATCAAGATTTTAAACAAAAAGCTATTAATTTCGCTTTATTCGAAGATATCAATCATAATTTTTATACTCTTAATGAGTTAAAAGAAAAAATAAAAGATACTCAAACAGATAAAAATAAAAAAATTGTCGTGCCTTACGCTACAGATATTGATTCACAACATTCATTTATAAAACCTGCAATCGATAAAGGCTATACTGTGATTTTACTAAATTCTATTTTAGATTCTCATTTTGTAGATTTTCTAGACAGAGAATATGAAGATCTTAGTTTTAAACGTATAGATTCAGATACCTTAGATAGTTTAATAGAAAAGGATAAAAAATCTGATGTAGCAAAAATATCTGAACAACAAGAACAAGAGTTACAAAAATTATTTGAATCGCTCCTTCCTAAAGATTTAAAAAATGCAAATATCTCAATATCTATTCGTAATATGCCAGATGAATCTCTCCCTGTAGTAATGGTGCAACCTGAAATATTACGTAGATTTAGAGAAATGGCAGCGCTTGGTGGTATGGAATACTTAGAAGGATTAAAAAAAGAATACACTATGATCATAAACTCTGCTCACCCTCTCATCGAAGAGATTTTAAATTATAATGATAATAATGAAAAAAATAAAAAAGTTGAACAATTGATAGATCTGGCATTGATATCTCAAAATTTACTCGATGGCGAAAAACTTACTGATTTCATTAAGAGAAGTATTGAAATTATGAAATAATTTATGTATGTTTGTTTGTGAATAAGTAAAAATGAATATTTTAGTACATTTATTTTTTGCTCCTGATGATGATGAAGTCATTTTAGGTAATTTTATAGCTGATTATATAAGGGGTTTTAATAGACTTAAATCATATACAAAAAATATACAAAAAGGAATAAAACTACATCAATGGATAGATAATTACTCAGATAGTAACTCTAGTGTAAAAAAATCTATCCGTCGTTTAAATCCTCTATTACAACATTATGCCCCGGTAGCGGTGGATATTATCTATGATCATTTTATGGCAAATCATTGGGAACAATTTGCTACTAAACCTTTTTTGATAGCTATTAATGAGTTCTATATTTTACTTGAAAATAATTATAACATTTTACCTACTAAAGCTCAGAAAGCTGTAGATCACATGATTACAAATAATTGGTTATTGATGTACAAGGATATTTCGGGCTTACAAAATGTTTTTGAATGGATGTCAGGTAAAACAAGCTTCGATTCTGAGTTACCTAGTGCCGTAGAAGTTTTACTAGATAATTATTCAGAGTTTGAAAATGATTTTTTGGTTTTTATTCAAAAAATGATGATCGATTTCAAAAATAGTGAAATTTATAGATATATTAATAAGTGAAATCATTAGTTATAATTAAGTTGTTGTGATTTTATATTTTATTAAGATAAAAACTCAATATTTATAGACGAATAAGTAATTGTGTGTATACTAAATCACCTATTGCAATTTCAGAACTGACACAAAATGTAATTAATTTTTAAAAAAAAATTTCTCTCCCCTACTCTATTACCTTATAAATAAGACTAATTTAATTACTTTGGTTTATCGTATAAATAAATCTAAATATCAAAACACTAACATGACAAGGCAAACCTGGTGACTGGAGCAAAATATAGAGAGCAAATCAAGGGCCTTATGTTACTAGTAATATATTTTAAAATATTAAAGTATGAAAGTTTTTTTTATAAATATAATTAAAATCGTAGCAATAATGATGATTGAGCCTTTATTTCCATTAATTTTGTTATTAGTAAATAAACAACATCGTGATAAATAAAATATATTTGAAAATCTTATATTACATTTTTGTATTTTTGTAAAAAAAAATTGAAATGAAAATAGCATTTATATTTTTTACACTAATAATTTCGAGCTTATTATCAGGTCAAAACAATAAAATTTTCACTTTACCTATAGACAATGAACCTGATAAAAGTTTGTCTTATGAGCAAGTAATGAAGCTTTCGCATGAACTAGCTAAACAATATAGCGATAATATTCATTTCACATATTTAGGTTTATCTGAGCAGAATGACACTATAGCGGCGTTGATTATTTTTAAAGATAAAGCAAATAATCCAACAGAAATTGCTAAGCAAAATAAAGTGACTCTGATGATACAGGCTGGAATACATGCTGGAGAACCTGATGGAATAGATGGAGGATTTATGCTTATTAGATCATTATTATCTAATCCTAGATATATGAATTTGCTAAATAATGTTACTATTATTTTTATTCCAGCTTTCAATGTGGATGGATTGAAATTATTAAGTCCCTATCATCGTATCAATCAAAATGGTCCTGAGCTTCAAGGCTGGAGAGCTAATGCACATAATCTAAATCTGAATAGGGATTATCTAAAAGCTAGCTCTATTGAGATGAAAAATTGGTTAAAATTTTATTATTATTGGAATCCAGATTTTTTTATAGATTGTCACACCACTGACGGTGCTGATTATCAATATGTGATGACTTTTGATATGCAATTACCGTCTTTCGTAAGTACTGATTTTAATAATTTTTTTGAACATAATTTTATTACATATTTTATAGATGAAATGGACAATAATGGCTTTCTTTCTACACAATATGTGGCTTTTAGAGATTGGTTTAGTCCTGAGAGTGGGTTGACTGCTTCTATTTATAGTCCTATTCTATCTCATGGCTATCCACTTCTGAATAATAAACCAGCATTATTACTAGAAACTCATATGTTAAAATCTTATAAACAAAGGGTTATGGCTACTCATCAAGCTTTACTTATAGTTTTAGAATGGTTAAGTAATAATAAAAATCTTTTAAAAAATCTTTTATTAAATGAAGATAATTACTCTCTATCAATGGCAAAACCAAATAAAACTTTTCCGATAACGTATAAGCTCACAGAACATCAAAATAAAAAAATATTGAAAGGATATGAGTATCATAAAGCCATAAGTCCTGTCACAGGTATATCTTATTATACATATGATAATACTAAGCCGATGGAGGTAGCTTTAGACTTTTGGGATTCTATTGAGGTAAAAACTAATGTCGTTTTGCCCTATGGATATTTACTAGGGCCAGAGTGGGAACATTTGATAGAAATACTTGAACTTCATCAAGTAACTTCTTATACTCTTTCTGAAATCTCAAAAATAAAAGTGCAATATTATTATTTGACTAAATTAAAATTTGATAATGCAATTTTTGAAGGTACTTTTAGCCCTATTTTTTCATATCAATTACGTGATACATTTATTGATTTGCCTAGAGGTAGTTATTTTATTCCAATTAATCAAAAAGCTTGGAAAAGTTTAGTCTATCTTTTAGAACCTGAATCTACAGTTGGTTTTATGCAAATGGGCTATTTCAATTCTATGTTTGAAAGAAAAGAATATGGAGAAATATACGTTCTAGATACTTTAGCTCAAAATATGTTAAATGATAAAAATATTGCTGATGCTTTTCGAGAAAAAAAATTAAAAGAACCTGAATTTGCTAATGATCCTTGGGCACAATTAATGTGGTTTTTTGATAATTCACCCTGGAAGGATCAGCGTATGCGAACTATTCCAGTTTTTAAAGTGATGGATAAAGAAAATTATCAAAAAGTAAATGAGTGAATTGTCTGAATTCTGATTTGTTTGTTTTTTTTTTAAAAAAAAAGATTTAGAATAAACTCATAACTCGCAAAATAATTCATTTAAAAATTATGTTCAAATTAAATCTCATCAATTTTCAAACATTTTAAGAAGCATTCATGTTACCTAGGATTTATGTTGCAAAAGTATATGGCATTGCAATACTCCCTTGTATTGATTTGGTTTATCTTTATTATAAATTAATTGTAAAGTGAGATTATTAATATAAAAGATAAAATTATTTATTGAAAACAATAAAGATAATGAGATGTATCAGTAGTCTAAAAGAAATTTATTAATTTTGCATAAAATTTAATTCAAAAGTTAAAACAATATTATTATTTAATTGATAATGAGAGGTATAGTAGCGATAGTAGGTCGTCCTAATGTAGGTAAAAGCACATTATTTAATAGATTAATTGGTAGCAGATTGGCTATAGAAGATCCTACAAGTGGAGTAACGCGAGATAGGATTTATGGTAAATGCTATTGGAATGGGGTAGAATTTACAGTAATAGATACTGGCGGTGTAGTTATAAAATCAGATGATATTTTTCAACAAGAAATAAAAAAACAAGTAGATTTAGCCATTGATGAGGCTGATCTGATATTATTTGTCGTAGATACTCATGATGGTATCACTCCATTAGATATAGATATAGCAAATTTATTAAGACCTCAGAGAAAGCCAGTATTATTAATAGCAAATAAAACTGATAGTAGTTCTATATATCATTATCATACCGAATTTTATCAATTAGGCTTCGACAAAATCTTTCCTATTTCTGCCAAAAATGGCTTAGGCACAGGAGAAATGTTAGATGTAGTAGTAGAACTTTTACCAGAAATGAAAGATGATGAATTAGACTATCCACGCATAGCTATAGTAGGCAAACCAAATGTAGGCAAATCTACTATATTAAATACTTTGCTTGGTTCAGAGAGGTCTATAGTAACACCTATAGCAGGTACTACTCGAGATACTATTTATGAAGTGTACAATAAATTTGATCATAAATTTTATCTAGTAGATACTGCAGGAATACGAAAAAAAAGTAAAATAAATGATAATATAGAATTCTATTCTATCACTCGTAGTATACGGGCAATAGAAAGTGCAGATGTATGTATATTAGTACTAGATGCTACCGAAGGGATAGGTGCTCAAGATTTAAATATTTTAAGCATTATCAATGATAATAAAAAAAGCGTAGTTTTAGCTGTAAATAAATGGGATTTAATAGACAAAGATACTAAAACTGCTAATGAATATCGAAAAATGTTGATGGAAAAACTCGCTCCACAAGATCATATACCTATTATATTTACTAGTGCAATAAAACGACAGAGACTTTTGCAAGTTTTGGAAGTAGTGAAAAAAGTTTATGATGAGCGAAAAAAAAGAATTCCTACATCTACATTAAATAAAATCATGCTTAATGAGTTTGAAAAAAATCCAACACCATTATATAAAGGCAAAAAGGTAAAAATAAAATATTGCACACAGCTACCCACTCCATACCCATCATTTGTATTTTTTTGCAATTCACCACGATATATAAAAGAACCATATAAAAGATTTACCGAAAACAAAATACGTCAACATTTCGGTTTTGATGGCAACCCAGTGATAATATATTTCAGAGAAAAATAAAATATGAGATTAGATAAATTTTTATGGTATGTGAGATTATTTAAAACAAGGTCGCTAGCATCTGAACAATGCAAAAAATCTAGAATAAAAGTAAATAATCAAATAGCTAAACCATCTAAAGAAGTGCACGAAGGAGACATAGTAGAAATAAAATGTACCTATTATGTAAAAACTATAAAAATTACTGCTTTACCACATCAGAGAATCGGGCCTAAAATCGTAAATCAATTTATAGAAGATCTAACACCTGATGAGGAGTATCAAAAATCGGATATGATACGTTATGATTTATCTCCATACAAGCCGAAATGGAAAGGTAGACCTACCAAAAAAGATAGAAGAGATATAGATAATTTTTTAAATGATATACTAAATAATTGAAAAAATTATCAAATCTTAAACTCAAAGTTGAAAAAAATATTATGTTGTAGAAAAATATTCTTGTCTTTAGGTTGCCATAATTGATAATTAATAGAAAAATTTATTTTTTGCGCTGGATTATAATTAAACCCTATAACATATCCATTACCTGGATAATGACTGTACCAGCTTTCATTGTCAATATATATATTTTTTACATATAACTTATCAAACCTAGCAATAAAGCTAAATTTATTATAGAAATTATAAATACTATAAATAGAAAAACCATATAAATCATTATTATTAATAAAAATATTGTTTTTTCTATAATTATACTCTGCTGCTATTTTGAATCTATTATCATATTGATAACCAGTAAAAATAGAAAAAAGTTGCCTCTCAGCTGGTCTAAGTGAATCTTTAGATTTGGAATAATCATAATAAAAACGAATATGCAAACTCTCAATTGGTTTAATATCAATACCAGAAGCGACTTGTAAATCACCAAATAAATCTTGATCAAATCGATTACCCTCTCCATTTGTGAGAGCAAGGTCCAGATCTATGTAATCATTAATAGAAAAATAACTAATAATACCTAAGTCAGCACTAGGCAATTTGAAATATTTATCCTGAAAAGTTTCACTAATATATTTATAAGACCAAAATTTATCTTGAGTATTGTAATTATTTAATTCTATACAACCGATCTGTATTTTGATTTTGTCATTTGGCTTCCATTGTAACGAGACTATTTTTAATTGCATCGTATAATTACTACCTATTCGTTCTTGGTAAATGACATATAGCAAATTATCTAAAGAATCTTTTACTTCTATCTTGTCTATTGTAGTTGGTTTATCAGCTTCTACTATTACTTGACCAATAAAATTATCATTAAATTGATACTGATAACCTAAATAAGCTCTACCAATGCCAAAACCAAATTTTTTATTTGCACCTTTTGTAGCATCATATTGAAAATTACCAAATACATGCAAGATTGGTTTGCTTTTATCAATGCTATCGCCTAATTGTGAAAATAAATTAAAAGAAATTAAAAAGATAAAAATAAATAAACAAAAATATTTCATTGCTATTGCAATATTTTTTTTAATTTACAAAAATAAAAAAAATATTATTCACAATAAAAAAACAAAACTATTTATACTGAAAATATAAAATTATTGTACCTTAAATTATTTTTAAACTCTCTGTTCTTTATTATGAAAAAATTAAATAAATTAGATATTTAGTTTCACAACAAAATATTTAAAAAACATAAACCTAGACAATTATTCAGAATAAAAATCTAAAAGGTATTAATATTTTTTCTATTATCTTATCTAGCACAGGTCTTTCTCGCCAACGATCATAATCAAATTCTATGCTATCTTGTTTTAGTTCACTAAAATATTTTTCTAATTCATTTACTACTACTGGATCTTTTGCTACCATATTTATTTCGTGCATATACAGATAGCTTCTATAATCATAATTACAACTACCTATCATATATTGTTCATTATCTAACAAAAGTAATTTGGCATGCAAGTTTGTAGGTAAATAAAAAAATATTCTAATGCCCGCTCTCCACAATTTTCCTAAATAATAATTTCTAAGTACATCCATAGAGCTTACATCGCTACGAAAAGGCAAATATATTTGTGTATCTACACCTCTAATGGCAGCTTCTATCAAAGCATCTATAGTAGATCCCATAGGCAAAAAATATGGAGTTGCCAGTTTTATAGATTTTTGAGAATTATCTAATAACCAATTAAGTTTTTTTCTGATTCTTTGCTTCCATATTGATGGTATTTCTCTGATTAATTCCATTCCATTTACATTATGTATTCGATGAAATTTTTTTTGATTAAAAGTATAAGTCTTATAATGTTTGAAATATAATTTTATAAAATAAACCAATCTACGTGCTAGATCAGGATCATCAAATTTAAAAATACTCTCGCGCCAATCGAGTGAATAATTTGAAATATTAGCCGAACCGAGGTATGATATTTGATCTATAACTATGATCTTGCGATGATTTCTTCGGTGAGCTTCTGAAAATATAGCTAATGATATAGGTATCGGTGTGAAAAAGCGTACTTGTCCACCAGCTTCTATCAGTGGTTTAAAAAAATTTGTGTCTGATTTTGCTCCGAAACTATCTACTAGCACATAAACTTTAATATTTTCTTTTGCTTTTTCGACTAGTGCATCTCTGACTCTGATGCCAGTCGGGTCATTTACAAATCTATAAATCTCAATATATATCCAATTTTTAGCATTATTTATTTCGTTTATCAAATCTTCTATCCATTCTCTAGGATATCTAAATAAAGCTAAAAAATTAGTTTCTTGCATTTTATATTAATTTTTAGGTAAAACAAAATTATTTTTATTTCTCGCATTCACATTTGCTAAAATATCAATGAAAGGTTGTATATCAGAATAGTAATTACCTGTCGGATAAAAAGCTGGCAAAACATGAGCTATTTTTTTTTGATAGTCTAAATAAGAAGGAATGATAGGTATCTGTGCACTATCGGCTATATAATAAAAACCCCTTTTCCAATTTTTAACAGGCTTGCGAGTGCCTTCAGGAGTTATTATCAACCACATTTCTGATGATTTATTAATTAGTTTAACTAGATACCTTGGTAAGTTTTTGGGATCTCCTCTATCTACTGGTATAGCTCCTAAAGATTTTAAAATTATTGATAATGGAAAAAAAAAGAACTCTTTTTTAATCAAAAATTTTGCTTTTACATTTAATTTTTTTAAAGCCAACCATCCTATTATAAAATCATAAATAGAAGTATGTGGTGCCATTATTAGTACTGCTTTTTTATATTTAGTTACATCCTCTTCAGTTTCTACTTTCCATCCTAATAATTTTAATAGTAAACTCGACAATGGCATGTTTATTTTTCCCAAAATTAAGATTTATTTTTTATTTAATTTTATCTATTAATATTTTTTAAAAAAAATTTATAATGAAAAGAACAGTTTCAATAGCGTTAATCATCTCATTGTCAGCTATTTTCATAGCTTGTAAAAATAGCGAATGTATCTATTGTGACAAAATACATCGAGGCAAATTAATAGATAGTATCAAGTTAGCAAATACTAATTACAAATATTCAGCATATATACCAGAGAGATATAAACATAAAAAATTACCAACCTTCATATTTTTTGACCCTCATGGTCATCCTGAGTTAGCAATGAAAAAGTATAAATCTATTGCAGACAGTTTAGGTGTAATATTTATTGGATATACACTATCATCTAATGAGACACCTGCTAATTTTTCATTATCATATTTCGAAATTTTCATAAGAGATATAAATCGCAAATTACCAGTAGATACTGCTAAATTATTTTTTGTTGGTTTCTCAGGTGGTAGTAGAGTGGCTACTATAGTACAGGAACAGTTTCAACCAGCCAAAGGACTCATATTGACTGGTGCATCTGCTTACAATCCAGAATTTTATTCTAAAAATATGATTCCTATTGTTCATATCGTGGGTATAAAAGATTTTAATTTTTCAGAATTTTTTCATCTTTTTACTCAATATGCAAATTCGCCTTCGATAGCTATTATTTTTTTTGATGGTAAACACCATTGGCCACCTCAAAACATTGTAGATTTAGCTATTAAAATGTTGATTTTTGATAAAACTAAAATGAAAAAGCAACCCAATTATTCATTAGACTCTATTCCTGAATTTTTTCTCTACCCTACTCTATTAAGTATGAAAAAATTCAATTTTTTAACATCTGAAGATCAATTGATAAAATCTTATGAAATTTTTAGTAAAAAAACTATGCCTATATTATTCGATATTTTTGAAAAAGAATGGTCAGAACAACAAAAAATTATTAATTTTTTTAATTTTGCTGATGATAAAAAACTAATAAAATATATAGATTCTCTTAGAAATATTTCTCTAAATTCTAATCATATTATTGACGAAATGAATTATGCACTAGCACAACGTTTATTATCTTTTATCGGTATAATATCTTTTTCATATTCTGCAAATCTTTTTCAACAAAATAATCCTGCTATGCAATCTATCTTAAATATTTATGAATATATAGAACCTGATAATAAAGATATGCTATATTTTCAAGTAAAATGGCATCTAAAAAATAATGACAGTGTAAAAGCTAATTTTTATTTACAAAAAGCTGATTCTTTATATCCAAATTTCAATGTATTTATAAAAAATTAATACAGATTACAAATAATTTATAATGACTACAATACTAGACCAAGTATACAAATATAAAAGCTAAAATAAAAATACAACAAGTGTAGATATCTTATTAAAATTAATGATTAGAAATATTTATTTTATTGATAAGTTGTACTTATTTTTGTAAAAAAAATGTTAAGTGTAGAAGTTGTTTTAAGTCCACTATTTTTGGATGAACCAAAGGTCATAACAAAGCCACCATTTAATAGTATAGTAATAGATGTATTGAGAGCTACTACAAGTATATGCACTGCATTTATGAATGGAGCGAAAGAAATAATACCTTTACAAAATGAAGCTAAAACATATGAATACAAAAACAAAGGTTATCTTTTAGCTGCTGAACGCGATGGTATCAAATTACCACATGCAGATTTGGGCAATAGTGCTGATGAATTTAGTATAAACCGTGTGAGAGGTAAATCTATTGCATATTTCACTACTAATGGTACTAAGACTATCTTGAGAGCTTATTCCATAGCTGAGGTTTATTTAGGATCTTTTCTTAATATTAGAGCATTAGCCGACCACCTGATTCAAGAAAATAAACCTATTGTATTGATTTCAAGTGGATGGAAGGATTTCCCTAACTTAGAAGATACTATCTGTGCAGGTGCTTTTGTACAATATTTATTGCTTCATGGTTATCAATGTATAGAAGATAGTGCATATATCGCATTAGATTTATGGGAGATGTCAAATAATAATTTAGAAGCTTATATAAAAAAAGCTTCTCATTACAAGAGACTTCACGACAAATTAAATTTAGCCCATATAGTACCTTACTCATTACAATTAAATATTACAAATGTCATACCATTTTTTGATGGAGAAAAAATCATAGATTTAAGCTAATAAAAATTAGATTATAAAAACTTTTTTTTATTAATTTTTTTTATTAATTTTGAATAAATAAATCATGTTTTTAAAAAAAAATGAAACAATTAGCGAAGCAATTAATAATAATTTTAATAACTACAACTATATCTATAAATCTCTTTGGTTGGGGATTTTTTGCCCATCCTAGGATCAATGAACATGCTATTTATTGTTTGCCACCAGAGATGGTAGGTTTTTATAAAAGACACAAGGATTATATTTCGCAGCATGCAGTAGATCCTGATAAGCGTTCATACGTAGATCCTATAGAAGCAGCTCGTCATTATATGGATATAAATCACTATGGACAATATCCTTTTGATATGGTTCCAAAGACATGGAATGATGCTGTGAAAAAATATACTGAAGATACACTTTATGCTTATGGCATCTTACCTTACCACCTAATAAAAATGTATTATAGACTTGTTGACGCCTTCAAAGAAGGTGATGCTGGCAAAATACTTTATCTAAGCGCTAATATAGGACATTATGTAGCTGATGCACATGTTCCATTACATTGTAACGAATATTACGATGGTAGAACTATAGAAGAAAAGGGAATACATGCATTGTGGGAAAGCAGAGCTGTAGAGGTGCTATATGATAATTTCAATCTCTTCGTAGGTAGAGCTAAATATATATCCAAACCAGTAGATGAATTTTGGAACTGGATTAAATTAGGTTATCTACAAAGTGATACCGTTTTAAGTGTATATGCTTATATGCTAAAGCATTATACGCCCTCTCAAATTTATACTATGGAGGATAGAAATAATATATTGATCAAGCAATATTCTAGAGAATTTGTCCAAGAGTTTAATGCTCTACTGCATAATATGATAGAAAGAAATTTTAGACGTGCTATACACAATGTAGCTTCATTCTGGTATACAGCATGGGTAGCTGCTGGGCAACCAAATTTAGATATTCTAGATGCAAAAGATTTTATTGCAAAACAAAAAAAAGAGGAAGAAGAATTAGATTATCTGTGGAAACACGGTAAACCACTTGGTAGACCTAACCCTGAATAAAATTATCTCTTTAATACATCGATTAAGGTAGTTTTTTTTTAATCTTTAATAATTTGGTATTATATAAAATTAAAGGGAGCATAAAAAATATGCTCCCTTAGATAATTATGGATAAATCTAATTTGTAAAAATTTAAATTAGATTATATGCAAAATTAAAAAAAATATTTTGAATCAACAAAGAGAATGAAATTAAATAATTTTTTTATTTTTGTAAAAAAATTTAATTATGAAAAGTACTATTATTTTTTCATTTTTTATGATTTTAGCTTGTTTAATAGCTAAAACGCAAAATAACCAAAATATTTATTTATATCCAGCTGATGATGTATTATTAAAGCTAAAAGTGATAGAAGATCCCCATCTAATTGTAGATTATATGATTTATGAGGATAACTTCAAAGCACTTTTTAATAAAGATTTTTCATTTGAAAAAACTGATACACTGATTGATGGTAAAAGGATTATCCCCGTAGTATTTCATATAATACATACTTATGGTAGCGAAAATATTAATAAAGCTCAAATACTGGATGGATTAGAAAAGATAAATATTGATTTTAATAAACAAAATGCAGACACTGTTAATACTTATGACTTATTTAAAAGTAGAGCTGCTAACTGTAATATAGAATTTCGTCTAGCCCAAAAAGATCCTAATGGTAACTGCACTGATGGGATAGTGAGGCATTACACACCAGAGACTAATTATGCATATTTCAATACTATGAAAAAGTATGTGTGGGATCCTACAAAATATATGAATATTTTTGTAGTTAATTTCATTTATCCCGAAGGGTTAGCTTTGCCAGAAGGAGCTTTGATAGGTGGTATGTCGCCCTTTCCTCCCGACAATCCACTTAGCCAAGCTCTTACAGGTGGAGATACAGATATAGATGGTGTACTGATTCGTCATGATTGTATAGGTGGTATAGGTACTGCTGAAAATTTTGCAGGCATGCCTTTAAATATGGTAAATCGCTATTTTACTCACGAATCTGGCCATTATTTCAATTTATATCATACTTTTCAAAATTTGATATTAGGACTTATACCTACTAGCAGTGGCTGTCCGTCTATGTTAGCAACAACGGGTGACGAGGTAGATGACACACCACCAGTAGATCAAGCTACACAGAATACATCAATTAGTTGTTTTACGCCAGGATCTAGAAATACTTGTACTGAAGATCCAGATGAACCAGATATGATAGAAAATTATATGGACTATCAATGGGGCTATTGTAATAATATATTCACATTGGGCCAATATCAAAGAATAGATGCTACACTTAATGGTTACAGGCGTAATTTATGGTCTGTAGAAAATTTACAAGCAACAGGTGTATTAGAAGAAGATTCACATGAATGTGCACCTATAGCAGATTTTTTCTCTAATACTCAATATGTCTGTGCTGGTAGTGAAATAAGCTTTTTCAATGCTTCATTTAATGGTACAGCTACAACATTTAATTGGACTTTTCAAGGTGGTAATCCTGATAATTCTACACTAGAAAATCCGACTATTATATACAATAGTCCTGGTGTTTATTCTGTTACATTTCAGGTAAATAATGCTCAAGGAACTAACACGCTTACTAAGGCCAATTATATTCATGTTTATAGCTCTACGACCAATAACACAGCACCTATTAGTGAATCTTTTGAGTACACTCCTATTAATGATTTTATAGTAATTAATGATACTGGCTCCGTATGGCAAATAAAAACTGGAACAAGCTATTCTGGAAATAAATGCATCTATTTAGCTAATTTCGTAGATAATGTGGCTGGCAGTAAAGACGAGTTCATCACACCTGCTTACAATCTTACTTCTTTACCTTCTGGTCATGCTAAAGTTTCGTTTAAAGTAGCTTATTCTGGTAAAATAATACCAAGTACTATTTTAACTCCTGCTGATACTATCTATGATAAATTGACGGTTTATATTTCTAATGATTGTGGTAAAACATGGCAAAGTAGATTAGTAAAATCTGGTCAAAACCTTATAACTACGGCTCCTATAGAATCAGAATTTACACCTTCATCCACAACTCAATGGGCCGAATTTAGCTTTATTATTCAATCATCTTATGTTCAAAATTATGATAATCTTAGATTGAAATTTAGCTTTTATTCTAATGGTGGCAACAATATTTATATAGATGATATTAATATTTTATCGATGTCTGATATCAATACTCAAGTGTTAGCAGGTAATCAAATTCAATTATATCCTAATCCTTTAAACGAGAATACTCAAATATATTTAGAATTGAATAATTCATATAAAGTTTCTCTACAAATAATAGATATTAATGGTAACTTAGTTCATAATATTTTAAATGATTATATGAACAATGGTAATTATTCGATTCCTTTAAACAATCTAAATAATTTATCTAATGGAATCTATTACATCAGAGTCAGATTAGATAATAATGAAACATTTTTGCCACTTTTGAAGCTGTAAAATATTAAAATAAATATTTCAACTCATTAGGCCCTTGACTCCTTATTTTTTTTAATCTTCTAAAATTTTGGTTATAGTTTTTATTTATTATACACTTAATCAAATTAATATAATTAAAATTAATACAAATCATCAATTTCAAATGTATTAATTAATTACATTTTTTACTTTATATTTGTATAAAAAAATGACCAATTTATTACAAATATCTCCAATAGATGGTAGATACTGCGAACAGACAAAAATTTTAGAAAATTATTTTTCTGAATTTGCATTAATAAAATATAGATTAAATGTAGAAATAAAATATTTCATAGCATTATGTAAAATACCATTACCAGAATTAGAAAATTTTTTAAATGAAGAACGAGAAAGATGGCTACTATCGATATACGAAAGTTTTTCTATCCAAGCAGCTAATGAGATCAAAGCAATAGAAAATGAAATACGCCATGATGTGAAAGCTGTAGAAAATTGGCTTAGAGTACAATTTGATAAAAAAGGATTCGAAAAAGAAAAAGAATTTATTCACTTTGGGCTCACCTCCCAAGATATTAATAATACAGCTTTCCCCATGATGATGCGAGATGCATGGTTTGAAGTTTTATATCCATCTATAGAAGAAATTTTAAATATTTTAAATGATTATTCTAACAAATGGTGGCAAATAATAATGCCTGCTCGTACTCATGGTCAATTAGCATCACCTACACGACTTGGTAAAGAAATAGCTGTTTTTATCGAAAGACTAAATAATCAACTTCATCTGATCAATTTCATTCCTTTTGCTGGTAAATTTGGCGGAGCGGTAGGTAATTTCAATGCTCACATAGTGGCTTATCCAGATATAGATTGGGTTAAATTTAGCAATGAGTTTCTTAGTAGTTTGGGACTTATACGATTGCAAAACACTACACAAATAGATCATTATGATTATTCTGCAGCTTTTTTTGATGCTTTGAAACGTATTAATAACATTTTATTAGATCTTAGTAGAGACTTTTGGCTTTACATCATGTTAGATTATTTTCATTTAAAAATAGATAAAAGAGAAGTCGGTAGCTCTACTATGCCACATAAAGTCAATCCTATAGATTTTGAAAACGCTGAAGGCAATTTAGGTATTGCTAATGCACAGCTAGAGCATTTATCTAATAAATTACCAATTTCTAGATTACAGAGAGATCTAAGTGATTCTACCGTTTTGAGAAATATTGGAGTACCCTATGCTCATTCTCTCATTGCATATAATTCTTTGAAATTTGGATTGAATAAATTAGATGTAAACAAATCTAAAATTGATGAAGATCTAGATAATCATTGGGAAATAATAGCCGAAGGCATACAAACTATCTTACGCAGATATGGTTATCCCAATCCTTATGAGGCCCTTAAACAATTCACAAGAGGTAAATCAGGTTTAAAAAAACATGATTTTGTTGATTTTATTAATCAATTAGATGTAAATGACGAAATAAAAGAAAAATTATTAAATCTCTCACCACATAATTATTACGGCATTTAATATTTTTTTAAAAAAAATGAATGAAGAATATCTTAAAAGTTTTCACACTTATTTGATGCTCGATAAGCATAATAGTAAAAATACTATAGATGCATACCTGAGGGATGTGAAAAAATTGATGAATTACTTTAATAATATAAATAAATCTTTCTTAGACGCTAATTTAAAAGATTTAGAAGGTTTTGTAAGTTTTTTATCAGAATTAGAGCTAGAAAGTAGTAGCTTGGCACGTATTATCTCAGGTATCAGATCATTTTATAATTTTTTATTAGAAGAAGAAATAATTAAAGAAAATCCTGCTGAACGATTAAAATTGCCAAAATTAACTCGAAAATTGCCAGAAGTATTATCTGTAGAAGAAATAGAGCAAATAATAGCAGTGATAGATCTAAGCAAGTTTGAAGGGCATCGCAATAAAGCCATAATAGAAGTTTTATATGGTTGCGGATTACGTGTCAGTGAACTTGTCAACTTGAAAATGATAGACTACTTCGAAGAAGAGACAATGATAAGGGTCATAGGCAAAGGTGATAAAGAACGATATGTCCCAATAGGCAGTAAAGCTAAAAAAGCTCTACACTATTATATAGAATATAGCAGGCCCCACTATCCTGTGATAACTCAATATCAGCAATATATTTTTTTGAATAGACGTGGTAAAAAATTGAGTAGAGAAATGATATTTATAATAGTAAAAGATTGTGCTGCTAAAGCGGGTATTAGCAAAAATGTGCACCCTCATACATTCAGACATAGCTTCGCTACACATATGATCGAAAATGGTGCAGATTTATTTGCCATACAAGAAATGCTAGGACACTCATCTATCACTACTACAGAAATCTATACACATATTTCTATGTCATACTTACGAGATGTTATAGAAAGTTGTCATCCTAGAAATAAAATATCTTAATTTTTTTTATCATATTTTTAACAATTCCTTCATTTTTAGCTTAATATCATACGGTCATTTATTATTTACCAATTCAAATATTTTAATTAATTTTGATAAAAAAGTGGATTTAGAAAACTTATCCAAAACAATGGCTAATGCTATTAATGAGTTAGCTAAGTTACCAGGTATTGGCAAGCGAACGGCTACACGTTTGGTAATGTTTTTAATAAGGCAAGATCCTCAATATATAAAAAAATTGAGTGAAAGTATAGCATTGCTTAGTACAAATCTATTTCTATGTCGGCAATGTCATAATGTTTCTGATGCTGAAATATGTAATATCTGCTCTGATATGGCTCGCGACACTACCATACTATGTGTAGTACAAAATATTCAAGATCTCATAGCCATAGAGCGATCCAGAGTATATAATGGGATTTATCATGTTTTAAATGGGTTAATCTCTCCTATTGATGGCATAACACCTGATAAAATATTTGTAAATGATATACCCGAGCGTTTAAGAAATAATGACATAAATGAAATTATTTTTGCTTTGCCAGCTACAGTAGAAGGCGATACTACTGCTTATTACATATTTAATATGTTGAAAGATGTGAATTCGTTATATTTTTCAGCTATTGCACGAGGCATATCTATCGGTGGTGATATAGAATATATCGATGAGTTAACCTTAGGTAAAGCCATTAAAAATCGTATTGATTTTTCAAAAGCTATAAAAAAATGAAAATTAAACATTATATTATATTTTTACTTTTATTTATTATAATATTTATAAGTTGTAAAACCTCAAAGATATCTACTAGCTATCCTTTTTATGAATTTTATCAAGCTACACCTTATAACATTAGATCTAATGCCTTTTTTTATCACTTGTCTGACTCTATTAGTATTTTGAATATAGAGATAGATACTACTAATTTACATTTCGTCAACTTACCAACGCCAGATAGTATTTTTTATAAAATTGCAAGAATAGAATGCAAAATTGATCTTTATGATTCATTAGATAAAATTTTGAAATCCTCAATATTTAAAATTTCTATTGCTGATACAATATCACGATGGGATACTACCATAAAACTTCAGATTAATCATCCATTCAAGGGTTATTGCAGATTATTCATCAAATCTGTAGATTTTGGTAAAAATTATACTGTCAAATATTTGAATATAGATAAAACCTCCCCATATAGTGCACAATGGTTTTATACTAATCTACAAGATAAACATTTTTTAAAAATAAGTGATACTTTTAAAATATATAATTCTGCATTTGATATAGATAGTTTGGTGTTTTCTGTATATAAATTCCCTCCTGTAGCTGCCCCACCATTTGTAACTGAATTGAACTTAAAAGACATTGAAATAGAAAAGATCAAAGATCATTCTATTTCTGCATCACAATCATGGGTAGCTACTTCAGATTTATTAAATACACTAATTAATGTATCGATAGATACTTTTTCTACAGGTATATTCTTTATAGTAGTACCAGCCCATTTTCCTGAAATTATTTATCCATATGAACTTGTGCCACCACTAAGGTATATTACTACTGATACAGAATTCAATAGTATGCTAAAATCTGAATATCCTAAAAAAACAGTAGATTCATTCTGGCTAGCACAAATAGGCGAGGCCAAAAGAGCAGCTGAAGTAATTAAAAAATATTATACTAGAGTGACAGATGCTGATAAATGGTTTACAGATATTCAACCTGGCTGGCAAACAGATAAAGGATTGATCTATATCGTGCAGGGGCCTCCAAATTATATTTACAGACTATATGATACAGAAATCTGGCTTTATGGTTCTAAAGACGAAATGTATGCTAAAAGTTATTATTTTTATCGTACTTATATACCCAATACCAAGATGTATACCTGGAAATTATATAGAAATAATGAATATAAGCCTTTTTGGTTTTATAATGTAAACCTATGGAGAAAATAACTTACAACTTACAACATAAGAGTTTAATTAATTAAAAAAAAGAAATAAAATAAGTTATATATATTATTAAGTTAAAAAGATGGGGGCATGGGCATCACAGATGACCTAGAGAGAGGGGTCCCAAAGAGCATATAATGTCAGAATCACAGATTTCCAGTTGATTATCCTGATTATCTTGATTTGTCAAAAGGTTTATGACAAATTATATGGACAATTAGTGAATTGCCCATACAATTTGTGCATCATTAGGACGTATGATCATACACCACAAGAATCTTGTTATAATATTAGTAATAACTTGAATTCAATAAAATATTTCATTTAATAGCATTTCCTATTTTAATTCCAAAATTTATTGTTCTTGGATAAGCTGGCCCATAAATATAACCAGGATCTCTATCGAGGCCAACATCAAAATCTTTTTGATAAGAATTAAATATATTTTTAATACCTATAAATAATTGTAATGTAGCACCATTAATTTTTACATTATACCATGTCTTTAATCCAAAATCAAAAAAGTTTTGAGTATTTCTCAGTTCACCTGCCATAGGATCAGCAATTTGATTGCCAAAATATGGGACGAGCATTTTACCGGTATAGATACCCGATAAAGCTATTCCAAATTTTTTTGTTAGTTTGTAATCTAATATTATATATCCATAATTATTTGGAGTACGCATAAATCTCTTCTCATTAAACTCTTGAGGCACATCATATTTACTACTTTGCAAAGTAAATCCTGTATTTATTGATAATTTTTCAAAAGGAATAATATTAAATTCGATATTAACCCCCATTACACTGGCTCCATCATCTGCATTTATACGTGTATAAATCACTATACCATTAGAATCTGGCAAACCAAAAACATTGGTAAATGGGTTATTTAACTTGGTAAAAAAACCTTCTATCAAAAAGTTAATATATATATTAGAAAAATTTTTATTAAAATCTAATGACATCATATAGCTACGACTAGTTTCTATTTTGAGATTAGGACTATTTATATGAATTATCTGCCTAGCACCTGAGGTTTCTACATGTAAATCTTCATCAAATATCTGTGGTGCACGATATCCCTGCGAATAACTAATGCGACCTTGGCAGAAAGAATTAAAATCATACTTAAAATTAATACGAGGATTAAGTATATTACCAGATATATTATTTTTGGATTTATTTTTATCTTTTATATTATACTTATCCAAACGTAACCCAATAGCTATTTTCATTCTTTCCCAATTATATTCATATTGAGCAAACCCAGCTATAATATTACTTGTTTGATTTGTCAATATAGTATTATTAACATGAGGTATATTTATAATAATATCATTTATTATCATTGCATTGTCTATATCTGGATATCCTAATTTTTTATCTTTTAGCCATGATCCATTATTTTCTACACCAAATATCAAATTAGATTTATCAAAATATACATTATATTGAGCACCTACTACCAAAGAAACATCCTGAGTTTTACCATAAGAATTTAAAGATTGATTTGCTCCATAATACGAATCCCTATCTACCTTCTGAGCTGATAAATATATTGATAAAAGATCATTTTTTCTAAAATATCTTTCATAGTTTAAGGCTCCCGTAGTAATAAAGTGTTCTGCAGATTCCGTTATATTTGATTCATGAACTGGATAATCAAATTTATCCCCTCCCCTTCTTTTTTCCGAAATTATAAAAAAATCTGTCGATAATTTACTTTTAGTTCCAATTTTATGGTATAATCGAGTTCCCATTGAAAGATTTTTTAATAAACTTAATTCAGAGAAATCATCATTATTTGCATCAAAAGGATTCCTATTGCGATAAAAACCATATAAAGTCATACCAGTTTTATTATTAGTCGATACTATCGAAGTATTGAATTTAATAGAAAAATCATTTGCTATGCCTCCAGTACTATCTATCCCAATACCAATAATTCCTTGACTTATACCAAATTCATAAGAATTTATTGAAGGATCTTTTAGAATTATATTTATAGTACCTGCAATAGCATTACTACCATATAGAGCTGATCCACCACCTCTAACTATTTCTATTCTGTCTATCATATTAGTAGGTATTAATTCTAAGCCATATACACTAGCTAAACTGCTAAAAATTGGACGACCATTTATTAAGATTTGTGAATAAGGACCATCCATACCATTCATTCTTACTTGTGAACTTCCACAATTTTGACAATTATTTTCCATTCTTAATCCTGGACAATAATTTAGATTTTCTCCCATAGATGTAGATTGAGTCAGATCAAATAATTTAGGAGAAAGTGTGTTAACAATAATTGATGATTTTTTCTTATATATCATTTTCCTCTCCCCTGTTATAACTACTTCGGATAAATTTAAAACATCCTTTTCTAATTCAAAGTTTATTTCTTTAGTTTCACCAATGCAAACATCTATTTCTATTTCTTGTGATTTGTATCCCACAGACCTAGCTACTAAAATATGAGTACCTATTGGGATATTTATTATTTTATAATGTCCAGTTTCATCACTAGTTGTTCCGATATTTGTTCCTTTAATATATATTGATGCAAAGGGTAAGTGCTCTCCATCGCACATTACATGCCCTATTATATTTGCATCAGTTTCTTTTTTTTGTGAATAAATATTTAATGTACATAACATGATACATAATATAAAAACTATTTTTTTGTTTTTCATAAATTTTAATTTTTTAGTTTATAATTGAATTAATAATCTTAATCTGCTTATATGATCATTTAAGCAAATTATAAAATGAATAAAATAGTACTACTATTAATAATTTAATATGAAGTATGGAGGTGCTTTATTTTTATAAAATTTATCATGATCAAAGCCATGATAAACAATTTTGTTTTTGAAAATTAAGATTTTATTTGAAAAAAATAAAAAAGAAAAAAATATAAATGTAATAACAAATATATTTTTTAATTGATCTAATACTAAATATTCTCTATTAGAATGAGTATGATTTTTAATAGGCTCAGTGTCATTAGATTTATTATAAGGATGTGCATGCACAATTATTTCCCCATTTGGTAATTTATGAACATGCAAAAAAACTATATTATTGACTATTAGCAATATCATAAATACTGCCATAAATAGTGAAAGGAGATTAATAAAAGTTTGTTTAAAGTTGTTTTTCATTAATGTAATAAAATTGCAAAAGCAAAATTATAAATAATTAATTTCAACTTTAACTATATGATTTATATCATAATAAATATCTTCTTTGATTTAATACAAAAATCATAATTTTATATCTAAACATTAAATGATTTTAATTAAAATATAATAGATTAGTTTTCTCTCTGTTTTTGGTACTATATTATTTAATTTTTTGAGAACAAAAAATCAATTATTTTTTATATCAGATTATGTATTTTTAATTGTTTTTCAAATTCGTCTACTACCTTATCTACTGGGATATTTTTAGCGACTACTCTACCAAAGACATATATATCTGCTTTATTAATTCCATTACCTACTATTCCTGCTTGAGCTTCTCGCATTTCGCCTGGACCATTTACTATGCATCCCATCACAGCTAAAGTAAGTCCAGGATATATGCTAAAACGTTTTTTTACCTGCCTAGTAATGCTCTCAATATCAAACATGGTTCGTCCACACGATGGACAAGATATCACTTCAGTGAGTAACTTTTTTTTACCAGTTACTTGTAAAATTTGATATACGTCATTTACTTTTTCATTTTTTAGATTATCACAAACTAAATAAACATCTTTTAGCCATCCATCTATCCAGCCTCTACCAAGAATTATGCTTAATTCATAGAGATCAAATTTATCAATATCTATTTTGATATTCACTTGTTCGACAGTTTTTAATTTATTTGCTATGAAATCGAAAGGCCTATTTTTTGGAAGGTCTATGAATAGATTATTTAAATCAAGATGTTCAGTAGTTAAATCATTGATAGTAAATATTTTAGGAGCATTCTCTAAAGTATAACTATAAGTCGGCATTGGTGGTAAAGGTAAAAATTTTTGATAGGTCTTGATAATTGTCTCAGCTACAGAAATTTCTTTTACTGGATCACCAGTTAAAGAAACCCTAATAGTATCACCTATACCATCTAATAATAAATTGCCAATGGCTACTGAGGATTTGATAATACCCTCTTTGTCTATACCAGCTTCAGTGACGCCGAGATGGATCGGATAATAAAGTCCTAGTTTGTCGAGTTTAGATACTAATAGCCTATTAGCAGCTATTGTCTCATAAACAGAACTAGTTTTAATGCTAATAACAATATTATTAAAGTTTAACTTATTAAAAATTTTTACATTTTCTATAGCAGATTCTACGAGAGCTTCAGTAGTATTACCAAATTTATCAATTAATCGTTGAGACAGTGAACCTTTATTTACACCTATTCTCACAGCTACTTTATTAGCTACTAAGATAGGTAAAAGTTTTTCGATTTCATTTTTAATAGCATCTACTTCTAACTTATATTGCTCATTAGTATATGACTTATTATTAGGAAATAAATTAACAAAATTACCAGGATTGATGCGTATTTTTTCAACATAATTGGCAGCTACTTTGGCTAAATGTGGATTGAAATGAATATCTGCTGCAATAGGTAGCTCATATCCCATATTTATTAAATCATTTTTAATCAATTTTAGACATTCAGCTTCTTTCAGATTGCGAGCTGTTATTCTAACGAGTTTAGCATCAGCATCAAATAATCTAATACACTGATTTACAGTACTTTGAATATCAGATGTTAAAGTATTAGTCATAGATTGTATAATAATAGGATATTCACTACCAATTAATATATTGCCAATGGGAATTTGTAGGGTTTTTCTACGCATTTTAATTCCAAGTTTTTTTCTTCTTAGGCATAATAAATGGCATAGACGAGCCATCAGCATCTGTAGTGGATGGATTACAGAGCATCTCGTAGCTCATGCCTGCTGGTCTATCAAAATCACCTTTATACAGATTTAACGAGTCATCAGCGTAGACTTTTTGCATAAAAAGTCCCCAAATAGGTAATGCCATGCTAGCACCTTGACCTAAAGCCATACTACGAAAATGTATCTGCATATCTTCACCGCCTACCCACACTCCAGCTGCTAATTTTGGAGTAATACCGATAAACCATCCATCACTATTATTGTCTGTGGTGCCAGTTTTACCAGCAACAGGATAAGGAATTTTATAAATATATCTAATTCTGCTACCAGTACCATAATCTACAACACCTTTCATCAAAGATATCATTTTGTAAGCAGTAAATTCGTCCATAACTTCATGAGTAACCCCATAAGGGAAAACACTAATTATATTACCAAAGCGGTCTTCTATCCTAGTAACCATGATAGGTTTTTGTGCTACTCCTGAATTTGCAAAAGTAGATAAGGCGCTTAAAAGCTCAATTAATTTTAATTCAGCTGTACCCAAGCAAATAGATGGTACTGGCGGTATGGTATCAGTAATACCCATCGATTTTGCTAATTCTACTACAGCTTCAGGTGTTGTTTTTTCTTTAATTAAAAAAGCCGAAATCCAGTTAATAGATAGAGCTAGAGCTTTCGAGAGTTCTATCATAGTACCTTCTTGTACATTTCCAGAATTTCTTGGCGTCCATTGAGAACCATCGGGCATATCAAAAGTAACAGGTATCAGTGGCACTTTAGTACAAGGTGTAAGAGTAGGATCATTGATAAAAGCTGAAGCATATACAAAAGGTTTAAAAGTAGATCCTACTTGTCTTTTGCCTACAGCGGCATTATCATATTTGAAAAAACTATATGCGGGTCCGCCAACATAAGCCCTTACATAGCCTGTTTGTGGTTCTATAGCTACGAAGCTTGCTCTTAAGAAATATTTATGATATATTATAGAATCATAAGGTGTCATCACTGTATCTTTGATACCTTGCCAGCTAAAAACTCTCATTTCTGTAGGGGTATGAAAAGCTTTATTTATTTCCTTTTCACTATAACCATCTCTGACCATACTGAGATATCTATCAGTGCGTTTAATAGCCATATCCATCAATTTATCTACTTCGGCTTGAGAAGTTGCTCCTACAAATGGAGCATATTTGCTTCGTTTAGCTTCTTGGAAAAATTTTTTTTGCAAATCTTGACTCAGATGCTCCCTTACAGCTGCCTCAGCATATCTTTGTATACGACTATCAATGGTAGTATATATACGTAGTCCATCGCTATATAAATTGTATGGTTTGCCGTCAGGTTTTGTATTTTTATTACACCATCCATATAATGGATCATTATCCCATAATTCTTTTGCCTTTTTGTAATCAGCTTTATTCTTATATTTTTTATGATCAGGCTCCTTTGCAGTCATGTACAGACGTAGATATTCACGAAAATATGGTGCAAGGTCGTCAGTTTTAGTTGTGATACTTGTTTCTGGCTTTGTGATTTCCTTTACCTTTAATGAATCATATTGTTCTTTATTAATAAATTGATTTTTAAGCATTTGCTTCAAAACAATATTTCTTCTATTTTTGGCATTTTCTGGGTTAAGAATAGGATTAAATCTAGTAGTAGCTTTTAACATACCTATCAAAATAGCAGCTTCATCTATATCGATTTCATTGGGATTTTTACCAAAATAATATAATGAAGCAGATTTGACTCCATATAATTGATAACCAAAAGGCACAGTATTTAAATACATTGCAATTATTTCATCTTTTGAATAATTTCTTTCTAATTTTATAGCAGTCATCCATTCTCTAAATTTAATACCTATTAGTTTGATTTTGTTAATATTATCAGGGCGTTTAAATAAATTTTTTGCTAATTGTTGAGTAATAGTACTACCGCCACCACTACCTTTTTGTTGTCCTATTATAGTTTTGAAAAATACCCTAGCTAATCCTTTAAAATCTATCCCGCTATGTTTATAAAAACGTTTATCTTCGGTAGCTATTAAAGCTTGTATAACGTATGGACTTATCTCATTGTAGCTAACCCAAGATCTATTTTCTTCATAATAATATTTACCTATCACATTATCATCTACACTTATTAATTCGCTAGAAAATTTATCTAAAGGATTTTCTAATTGCTCAAAAGAAGGTATAGGGCCTAAGAGTCCATAATATACACCTATAAAAAAAATAAATATAAATCCTAGAATACAAAAAAATATTATCCAAAGATTTTTTAAAAATTTTTTAAAATTTTCATCTTCAGTTTTGAAGATCGAAAAAAAATTATCTTTCATTTTTATTTACTTTTTCAAATTTGAATCCTATTTCTATTATACCTGGCAAAATACTATCTCTCATACCATGTGTTACTAAAAGTGTGTAAACACCAGTAGATGGGAAGATATAATTTTTTCTTATTAAAAAATCATAGATATAATTTTTATTGCTTTTTTTTCCGATAGGCTTGCCATTTTCATCATATAATATCAGCAATAATGTATCTTCGTATATAGATCCAGTAGGAGGAATATTTTGCACAAATAAATATAAATTAGTATACGGATACTCTTGAGAAGTACGCAAAAGCAAATGAAAATTGTATAGATTAATGGTATCAGGTATGGGAATAGCAAATTCCTTCCATTCTGTATAAACCCATACTTCATCATCAAAGGATTGTATATCATAATACTTATCCTGCTTGCAAGAGCTAAGTAATAATATTACTATAAATATTAAAATAAAAAAATTATTATTCATCTTCTAATTTTGATAAATCTTCTTGACTTACACTCTCTTCTACAGTGTATTCACTAATTACCGCAAATTCTTCAAGTTTTTCCGGTATTTCGCCTTTTTTATTTAATTCTTGTATTTGTATAACAGCAGATATAGGCAAGCCAAACAATAAATCACTATTTTCATACGAGTAATACATTACATTTTTGAAAATATCAGCTTTTACATATGTGGCTTTAGCTTCTTTAGTAATTAATGGGATATCTGTAGGTGGTAAACTAGTAATAAATTTTTCGTAAAGTGGTAATTCATATGCCAAGCAACATTTTAGTTTAGTACACATACCAGCAAGACGTTGAGGATTTAATGTTAATTGCTGAATACTAGCAGCAGTGATAGATACAGAACTAAACACACATTTATATGTAGAACAACACAATTCTCTACCACAAGGTCCTATCCATCCTAGTTTAGCTGTCTCTTGTCTAGCACCTATCTGACGCATCTCTACTCTTATTCTAAATTTACTTGCTAAAGTTTTAATGAGTTCTCTAAAGTCTACACGCTCATCAGCTATATAATAAAAAGTAGCTTTAGTGCCATCACCCTGATATTCTACATCTATCAATTTCATTTCTAAGCCTTTTTCTTTGATAATTTTTTTAGTTTGCTTTATGACTTTCTCCTCATTTTTGATAGCATCTAAAAATTTATCTATATCATTTTCTTTTGCTATTCTATACAAATTCAATAATTCACCATTGTTATTCTTTGATTTTTTACGTTTCATTTGTTGTATGACTTCGCGACCTGTCAGGCATACTACTCCAATATCATGACCGGGATTAGCTTCTACCGCTACTAATGAACCTATTTCTAATGGCATTCCAGTTGTATTTCTATAAAATTGTTTTCTATCATTTTTGAATTGTACCTCTACGTATTCTATCGCCTCGGGAAAAGCTATATAAAAATCTTTATCATGCTTAGCATCTTTATAAGAAGTGAGCTTTTGCCATCTATTAGTAAAAAGCAACTCTGTTTTGCTATCAATATTTATAGCTATCAATCCTCTTGCATTTAAACTTTTTATAGTATCTGAGTCCATTTAATTATTTTTGCAAATTTAATAAATTTTTAAGTTCTGAAATTAATATATTTAGTTGATAAGTTGAGAAGGAGACGGGGAGACTGGGAGACTGGGAGACNNGGAGACTGGGAGACTGGGAGACTAGGAGACTGGGAGACTGGGAGACTGGGAGACGGGGTGACGGGGTGACGGGGTGAAGAGTTGATGGGTTTAAGCGAAAATTTTAAACTATTTTAATCATTTTATCTCTGTATTTTTAATATTTTTCATTATTACGTATAATTATTTATGTCGTTGTTTTATATAATTTGCTAGTTAGTATCTTCTCAAAGCATTTTCGTGTATTTGCTTTATCGTCTTTACTAGTGAATCTGGTTTTATAACTTTTACTTCATCACCATATTGCAATATCTCCTGAATGAAATCATAAGTGATGAATATGCTAAGTGTGATTACAAACTCATCATCATTATCAATGATTATCTTTTGAGTAGCATGCAATGGTAGAGATTTAATATATTTGCCTTGTTTGGGAGTAAATGATAACTTCACTTCCTCAACGACAGCATTTTCTGGTCTCACTATGCCAAAACAATATTTGAAATACTCGTTAGCATCAAAATCCTTAAACTCACAAAAACTTATATCTGTTATTTTAAGATTTAATAATCTATCAAGAGCGAAAGTTTTGATTCTA
Organism: Rikenellaceae bacterium DTU001; assembly: GCA_001512885.1. Classification (GTDB taxonomy): domain Bacteria; phylum Bacteroidota; class Bacteroidia; order Bacteroidales; family DTU049; genus DTU049. The sequence continues at coordinate 3,918 of LFSZ01000038.1, read as the reverse complement.
TTATCTGCTAAATCTAGAGCAACAAAATACTACTTCATCTATTCCATTTGTGTCTACATGCAGATTACGAGCTAATACAGCTTTAATAATTAAAACTGTAAGATTATCGGTTCTAACATTAGACAAAGCACCACCGTATCTTCCGATAGGAGTATGTATAGCATTCACAAATGTAAGCTGTTCTCATAAATTATTATTTAAAATATGGTTTTACTTCTCTAAATTAACATCTTTAATTTAAAATTTTTATTTTATATTCACGGATTCAGGTATGTTAAAAAAAAATTAGTTTACTTTATTATGTTAATATTATGCTTAAAAGCCTTAGTAGTTTTGCGTATCAATTCATCAAAATTTATTAACTTTGCAAATTAATTATTTATGTTAGGAGTAAAACAATAATGTCTAATGATTATCTAGTAATAGAAGGAGCTCGAGTACATAATTTAAAAAATGTTTCAATAGAAATACCTTTACATAAATTAATAGTTTTCACAGGATTGAGTGGAAGTGGTAAATCTTCTATGGCTTTTGATACTATTTATGCTGAAGGACAAAGAAGATATATGGAAACTTTTGGTGCCTACGCAAGGCAGTTTGTAGGTGTTTTTGATAGGCCTGATGTAGATAATATTACTGGAATACCTCCTGTAGTAGCTATAGAGCAAAAAACTATTTCTCAAAATCCAAGGTCTACAGTTGGTACTGTTACAGAAATATATGATTATTTGAGACTTTTATATGCTAAAGTCTCAATAGCGTATTCTTATTTAACTGGTAAACCTATGTTGCAGCTTTCTATCGATGAAATTATAAAAAAAATATTAGAAAAATTTAAAGGACTGCATATACATATCTTAGCCCCATTAGTACAAGCACGTAAAGGACATTATAGAGAACTTTTTGATCGCTATGCTAAGCTTGGCTTCGAACAAATGAGAGTAGATGGTAAACTTGTTACAATAGAACCTGGCATAAAATTAGAACGTTATCAAACTCACGATATCGAATTATGGATCGATGAATTGGATGTAAGCCATAATAAAATAAGAAGATTGAAAAATAGCATTGAATTAGCATTAAAATATGGTAATGGTAATCTGATAATATTACATGATGAAAAGGCTACTTATTACTCTAAAAATTTAATGTGTGAAGATAGTGGTATCTCATATCCTATGCCAGAACCTAATACTTTTTCTTTTAATTCTCCTTATGGTGCTTGCCCTACTTGTAGAGGATTGGGTTATGTTAATGAAATAGATATAGATAAAATTTTTCCTAATAAAAGAAAAAGCCTTCGCGAGGGTGGTATTGCTCCTTTTGGCAAGTATAAAAATAATTGGACCTTCAAGCAATTAGAAATGATTTTAAAGAAATATGATTTGACACTCGATGATCCAATTGAAGTTTTTCCTGATGAACTAATACAAACCTTACTGTATGGCACCGATGAGATTATACATATGCAATATGATAATATTGGCATCTCATCTAATTATCAATTAAGCTATGATGGTATCATAAATATAGTAAACAAATTAGCTGAAGCTGACAATCAAATGATGAGAAAATGGGCCAATACATTTCAAGTAGTCAATATATGCCCTACCTGTGAAGGTACTAGACTCAAAAAAGAAAGTTTATATTTCAAAATAGATAATAAAAATATAGCTGAGATAGCTAATATGGAGCTATCTGATCTGATTTATTGGATCGACAAGCTTCCAAAAATTTTGACTGAAAAGCAAAATTTAATAGCAAAAGAGCTTTTAAAAGAATTAAAAACAAGAGTAAATTTTTTGTTGAATGTAGGCCTTTCTTATCTCACTCTTAATAGACCTACTTATAGTTTGTCTGGTGGCGAAGCCCAGAGAATACGCTTGGCTACCCAAATAGGTACTGGGCTTACAGGTGTTTTATATATCCTAGATGAACCAAGCATAGGTTTGCATCCAAGAGATAATAATCAATTAATTAAATCTTTAATTAAACTTAAAGATTTGGACAATTCTATAATAGTAGTTGAGCATGATAGAGACATGATGCTATCAGCAGATCAGATAGTTGATTTCGGTCCTGGTGCAGGTGAACGAGGTGGCAAAGTCATAGCACAGGGTACTCCAAAAGAGCTAATGCAATGCAATACTTTAACCTGTCAATATCTTAGTGGGAAAAAGAAATTTAAACTAAAATTAGATCATAGGACTGGTAATGGAAAAAACTTAACCATCATTGGCGCTAATGGACACAATCTAAAAAATATCACAGTAAACTTTCCACTAAATAAACTTATCGGTATAACAGGTGTATCAGGTAGTGGTAAATCGAGTCTGATCACAGAGACACTTTATCCTGCTGTTTTTAATGCTTTAAATAAATCTTTTCGTAACTGTTTGCCTTATGAAAAATTAGAAGGCTTAGAGAATATAGATAAAGTAATCATAATAGATCAATCTCCCATAGGTCGCACTCCACGAAGTAATCCTGCTACATACATAGGAATTTTTGATTATATACGTGAAATCTTTGCTAATCAACCTGAGTCTAAAATGCGTGGTTATAACAAAAGTAGATTTAGCTTTAATGTAGGTAATGGGAGGTGTAGCACTTGTAAGGGCACTGGATATCTAGTATATGAAATGAAATTAATGGATAATGTATACACGACCTGTCCATCATGTAACGGAAAGAGATATAATAGAGAAACATTAGAAATAAGATATAGAGGGAAAAATATTAGTGAAGTTTTAGAAATGACTTTTCAGCAAGCTTATAATTTTTTTGAAGGTAATTCGCGTCTACAGAAAAGTATAAAAATAATAAATGATATAGGCATGGGTTATATAAGACTAGGACAGTCATCTGTAACTCTAAGCGGTGGTGAAGCACAAAGGGTCAAAATAGCTACTGAACTAATAAAAAGATCTACAGGTAAAACTCTATATATATTAGATGAACCTACCACTGGATTACATTTCGAAGATATCTCTAATTTATTAAAAACACTCGATAGACTCGTTGATATGGGCAACACAGTTATAGTGATAGAACATAATTTAGAAGTAATAACACATTGTGATCATATAATAGATTTAGGCCCTGAGGGTGGTAATCTTGGTGGATATGTTATATATAATGGCACTTTGCAAGATATGTTGTCTATTGATCAAGGGTACACTGCACCTTTTATTAGAAAATATGTAGCTGAGCAACTGGGACAAGAAACATTAGAACTTATTAGATAAAAGAAAATAAAACAAAGCTTTTTTTACATAATAACGAAACACATAAAGATTTAGAGATCTTTATAATAGATAATGTTGTTTTTATAATGTTGCTTTTGAAAGTGTTTGAAAGTTAATTTTTTAAATAACGTAATAACATTCTTCAATGTTTAAATAAACACAGGACTTGCTCTCAAGTCTCTGTATACATACCACGCTCGTCTGTCTGATGATGCGAGANNGATGCGAGATTGAGCATCCTACCTACATCGGGCACCACATTGTTTAACAAATATTTATGCATCACTACATACCACATTATATAGCTCTGCAAGTACTTAGTAGCCACACCTCTGAATTGATTATTTATCCAGCCAACAAAAGTATTTACATGTCGCCTAATGGTTGCTACACTGTATACTCCTCGTTTCCTTACCCTATCTATCACTATTTCTTTTCGCTCAAGATTCTGACTCTTTAGCTTTCTAAACTCATCATTGTGTCCGAAACATATCACACTATTAGCTGATACTTTGGTATTTAGCAATTGCTCGATTTGCTCACGTTTTATTTTACCTAACCCTAATTGCTTAAAAAGCATATTGCCAGTCCTATCTTTAGATGCTATCACGGCTACTTTTTTCTTTTTCTTTTCTTGTGCTTCTGCTAGCTCTTCTTCATTTCGATAGCG
>LFSZ01000116.1 GCA_001512885.1 Rikenellaceae bacterium DTU001 | reverse complement strand
GTTCAGAACAGATAGAGCAATTTCTGAAGGCTAAGATGCCAAAGGATGGAGTCATGTGTAGCAGTAATAAAAAAGCATTCAAAAAGGTTAGAAGGAATGTAATCAAGCACAAAGAAATAGTAACCAGCCATAGGCAAAAGCGAGGTATATATAGCCTAAGTACTGTCAAGAAAAAAGCTAGTGAATTCACTAATTGGATATATTTCAAATTTAGGGGCGTAGCTACCAAATACCTGCAAAACTACATTATGTGGTATGTAGTGATGGGTAAATACCTCACAGGCAAGACTGTAAGCAATACTGGGCGAATGCTCAATCTTGCATCCTCGGACAGGTGGGCGTGGTATCGGTATAGAGAGTTAGTGAATTTAACATATGTTAATTGAAACATATGTTAGTTTTCCGTTCCGACTGATTAGTTTTCAAGTTTCCAATTCTCCACATCCAACATATCTCAGGTTATAATTTGGGCAATCAAATTTTAGATTGTTACAAAAAAATAACAATTTTTTAATTATTTAGGCTATTTTTTTTATCACAAAGTCCCATTTGTAGCCCTTTTAATTCCATACTTTTCTGTGTTCTTTGTGCCTTCTTTGAGAACTTTGTGGTTGATATATAACTGTCTAATAATAAATAAACCAATATTAAAAATCAACTCTTTTTAATCTTTATACATGTAAAACGTTATAGAACCAAAAAAAATTAATAATTTTGTAAATTATTAAAATATATTAATTTTGTTTAATATACGTTATTCAAAAAAATTTTTTAGTATTAATGATAAAAAACATAAAATATTTTATAATATTTTTCTTGACAATGATAATTTTAGTAGGATGCTCTACTAAGAAAAATACATTTTTTTCACGTTCATATCATAATCTTACAGCTCATTACAATGCATATTTTAATGGTAATGAAGCACTGAAGCAAGCTTTTGCACTCATAGAGAAGCAAAATGTAGACAATTTTAATGAAATATTAAAAGTATTCACTTTTGATAATCATCAACAGTTATCATCAGTATCACCTTTATGTGAAAGAGCAATAGAAAAGGGAATGAAAGTGATAGCTAAGCATAGTATGAATTTTAATGGCATAGAATATGTTAAGTGGATAGATGATGCATATTTAATGATAGGCAAAGCGCGGCTATTAAAGCAAGACTACCCAGGTGCTCATGAAATTTTTTCTCATATAATTGTATATTTTGATAAAAATCCTGAAGCTACAGAAGCATTATTATGGGATGCTATTACGTATCTCGTAGAAGGCAAAACTAGTCAAGTATTAAATATGCTTGCCCAAGTAGAAGATCGTGTAAGTCGTGGACTCACTAATAAATCTATAGATAGATTATATCATATCGCTGAGGCTGATTATTATATCAAAGTTCATGATTATAATAGAGCAATCAATGCTATTGACAAAGCTCTAGCAAAAAAGCAAAAAAAGAATACAGAATATAGATTATTATTTATAAAAGCTCAATTACTAAATAAATTAAATAAAAATGACGAAGCTCTCGCTACTATTAATAAACTTCTCAAAAAAAATCCTCCCTATGAGATGACTCTTTATGGTAATATACTAGCAGCACAATGTTTAGAAAATTCACATAATAAATCAGAAAATTTAAAGAAATCATTGAATAAATTGATAGCAGATAGCAAAAACAAAGAATATCTCGATGCCTTATACTTCGCACTCGCTAAAATAGAATTAAATCAAAAAAATGAAAGCCAAGCAATAGAATATTTGAAATTATCAGCTCAGAATAGCTCTACTAATTTATATCAAAAAGCACTGACATATACTACTTTGGGGGATTTATATTATAATAAGCGTTTGTATAAAGAATCTCAAATGTATTATGATTCGGCAGTGCAAGTAATGCCTAATAATTTTCCTGATTATCAAAAACATCAAAATAGAGCTGCTACTCTCAAAGATCTCATTACAGCTCTCAATACTATTGCATTAGAAGATTCAGTACAAAAACTTTCTAAATTATCAGAAGAGGAACTTTTGGCCCACGTAGATATATTAATACAAAATTATAAAATAGAAGAGCAAAGAAAAAAACAAGAAGAGCAGCAAAGACTGCGACAAGAGATGGCTAATGCTCCTGTATTTTACAATACTGCATCCACTAGTACTCAATGGTATTTTTATAATAATAATACTATAACTGCAGGCAAAAATGAATTTAAGCAAAGATGGGGTGGTAGACCATTAGAAGATCTATGGAGGTTAAAAAATAAAACTCCTATAATAGAAGATTATTTCGCAGAAGATACTACTATGCTAGCTTCTGATTCAATTAAAAATCTTTCAGATCCCGCTAAACGAGAATATTATTTAAAGAATATTCCTAAAACACCAGAAGATTTTTCTAATTCTAATAAAAGAATCGAAGAAGCTATATATACTGCTGGTAAAATCTATTTCACTAATCTAAAAGAATATGACAAAGCCTTGTATTATTTTCAAGAGCTTAATCGTCGTTTTCCTAACAATAATAAAGCCGATGAAGCTTTTTATCTCTGCTATATATCAGCTAAGGAGATAGGTAAAAATAATGATATGTTGTCTTGTAAAGACAGTCTTTTGCGTTTATATCCCAATTCCTTTTACGCACATCTGGTCTTAGATCCCGAATATTATAAACATATAGCTTCAGAGGAGGATCTAGCTAGTGAATATTTATTAAAAACATTTACAGCTTTACAAAACAATCAATTCTCTGAAGTGCTAGCTCTAACAGATACTGGTATAACAAAATTTCATGATTTATCAGTGCTCGCTAAGCTATCGTTTATGAAATCAATATCTCTCGCTAATCTTACTAAAACAGATACTTTATTGTCTTTGCTTCCAGAGATTATCAGATCTTATCCCAATACTGAGGTAGCTTCTCAATCAGAATATTTACTTGCTTTATTAAATGAAAATAATCCAAATAAAAATAATAATAATAACCAAAATAGTGATAAAAACTCAGCTGGTATTATCAATAATCCCTATATCATACCTAATGAAGATGACATACATCTGATAATTATTTCTTTCGATCCATTGAAAGTCACTGCTAATGAAATGAAAATAGCTATTTCTGATTTTAATGAGCAATCTTATAAATCAGTAAACTTTAATGTAAATGTTACTTTTTTAACAGATACTCGCATGATAGCATCTATTGGATATTTTAACTCTAAAACTAAGGCTCTTAATTATTATAATACTATAAAAGAAAATCAACAAATTAAAAATTTAATTAATGTAGCTGATGGTAAAATTTTTGTAATAAATTCGATCAATTATCCTAAATTTTTTACAGAAAAAAATGAAGAAAACTATATCAATTTCTTTAATGAAAATTATTTGAAGTAGCTCGTTACATATAATTTGCGATATTTCATTTAGCATCCACTCCACTTCTCATATACTCTCGTTATATTTGATCGTTTTTATTAATAATTTAATAAATTCACTTTAGATAATAATATGAGGGATCGATTTTGATAATTTGATTTTGAATATTAGTATGTGGCTCTAAAAATAAAGTGTCATTGCTTACTTTAATATTAAATAAGTTTTTATTTACAGGTTCATTAGAATAAATATTAAAATCATATGTACGGTTATTGTATGTATATGAAAATACTGTATCGTAATATTTATAAATATCGTAATTGACTATAACTTTATTAATAGGTTTTTTCAGTTTGTATTTATCAGATATTTTAGCCAAAGGTACAGTATCAGATCTTTTATTAATATTGTCTATGTAGAATAATTCTGTAGGAATATAATTAATGGTATCAGCTTCTGATTTTTTTAATAAAACTTTTACTTTAGAAGGATAAACTTTTATGTTTCTCAAATTGTAATTTCCCGATAGAGTAATTTCATAATTTGGTTGTATTATTAAATCTTTTTCTACTAAGTTTAATATATCAAAAATCAAACTATCGATAGCTATATCTATCAAATTGATAGATAGTTTATTCAAATAATTAGAATTAATCTTATCAATAATATTATTTTTTGAAACGAAATAAGTAATAGTATCTTGATTTTCGGTCTTATGATAATCAGTAATATTTATACGAAAAGTATCTTTGAAAAGCTTATTATTAAGAAGAAATTGATATCCTTCACCTCTAAATATACCAGTAACATTAGTATCTATTGCAAATTTGCCTTCTAATTCTAAAGATATATTAATAGGTACTTTAATATTATGCAGGATAGATAATCTAAAAAAAAACCAAATAATAATGGTAGCAAATGTAGCAAATAAAGCACTATTAATATCAATTTTCATAACAAATCAACTTACTACATACACTTTGATACTATTTTACTAATTAAAATAATTCAATAAATAGTAGTGAAGGAAAAATTATTTAAAAACCAAGAAAGCATTGAGTAGCATTAGGATTCTTTACTTCCCGCTTCATATTGTTGAATAGCAGATTTTTCTACTCTTATTTTTCCTTGTCCTTCAGTTTCTATTATTACAGTATTACCGTCGAAATCAACGATTTTACCATGAATACCTCCAATAGTAACTATACGATCTCCTTTTTTTAGGCTATCTCTAAATTTTTGCATCTCTTTGTTCTTTTTTGATTGAGGACGTATAAAAAACAGCCAAAAGATTAGTATCAAAAGGAGAATCATTATCAAAGTTGACCACATACTACCTTGGGTACTTTGAGCTCCAGCTTGTTGTGCATAAAGGAAAATGTTCATTAAATTCATATTTATTTATTTTTTATGGTTTTTTAACGTTTGCTTTTATTGTCAATTGAGTTTCACTAGGAATAGCATTAGTAGCTACAGTAATTATTTTAACTTGCTTGCCAGTTTTGCCACTCGAATTGAAAGTTATCATTATATTGCCCTGCTCACCAGGTTTAATAGGAACATTAGGGAAATCAGTAACTGTACATCCGCATGTGCTAGACACTGAGGTAATTACCAAATCAGATTTACCAGTATTTTTAAATTTAAAAGCATAAGTAAGTTTTTCGCCTTCCATGATATCACCAAAGTTATGTTCTAAAGTTTCGAATTCTATTATAGCATGATTTATATTTTTCTTTTGTTCTAAGCTAGCTGGATTTTTTACTACATCAGTTGATATGTTGTTAGTTTTTTTGCATCCTATTACACTTATGCTTAGCATTAATAAAATCAAAATGGTGGATTTCATTTTTTTATAAAAATTTTTTACAAAAGTAAAAGAAATTTATAAAATAAAAAAATCTTAATTTATTTCTATAAAAATGAAAATTAATGTAAGTATAAAAAAAAATACATTGTTCTCAGGTTGTAAATTGATATTAACTTTTATCAAAAGTAACATACTAAATGAATTAAAAAGTTTGCGTCTAAGCATTATTATATAAAATATTGCTTAGAATTGTAATTTTTTTTAAAAAAAAACTATTAATTTCGCAATAAAAAATGGTTAGAGTTCGTTTCGCACCTAGTCCTACTGGTCCATTACATATTGGAGGTGTTAGGACAGCTTTGTACAATTATTTTTTTGCACGCAAAAATAAAGGTAAATTTATTTTGAGAATAGAGGATACAGATCAGTCTAGATACGTATCTGGTGCAGAAGAATATATATTAGAGTCATTAGCTTGGTGCGGTATTCAATTTGATGAAGGCATTAATATCGGAGGCGAATATGGCCCATATAGACAGAGTGATAGAACTGGTATTTATAGAGAATATATAAATATTTTAATACAAAAAGGAGCAGCTTATTATGCTTTCGAAACACCTGATGAGTTAAATCAAATTCGTAAAGAATATGAAAGCAGAGGCGAAACTTTTCAATATGGAATAAATAATAGAATGAATTTAAAAAATTCACTTAGTCTACCAGCATCAGAAGTGAAAAAATTGTTAGATACCAGCCACCCCCATGTCATCAGATTCAAAGTACCTGAAGCTAAAGAAGTGACTGTAAATGATCTAATCCGTGATGAGATAAAAGTAAACTCTATTATAATAGATGATAAAGTACTTTTCAAAAGTGATGGTATGCCTACTTATCATTTAGCAAATATAGTAGATGATCATTTAATGAAAATATCGCATGTGATACGTGGAGAAGAATGGTTGCCCAGTTTGCCATTACATGTATTGATTTATCAAGCTTTTGATTGGGAGGTGCCGGAGTTTGCTCATTTGCCTTTGATATTAAGGCCAGATGGTAAAGGTAAATTGAGTAAAAGAGATGGTGATAGATTAGGTTTCAGTGTATACCCTATCTCATGGCAAGATCCTAAAACAAAAGAAATCTATCGTGGCTTTCGCGAAGATGGTTATTATTCCGAAGCTTTCGTTAATATGCTGGCTCTATTGGGGTGGAATCCTGGTGATGATAGAGAAATAATGTCTATGGAGGAAATGATAGAAGCTTTTGATCTAAAAGATGTGCATAAATCTGGTGCTAGATTTGATCCTATCAAAGCGAGATGGTTTAATCACGTTTATCTACAAAAAAGAGATATCAAATTAGTAGCTCAAGAATTTAAAGATGAATTATCAAAAGTAAATATAAATGTAACATTAGAAGAAGCTGTATTTGTCGCTGAACTTATGCGAGAAAGGGTAGATTTCGTAAAGGATCTTGTAACCGAAGCCATTTTTTTCTTTAAAACCCCAGAAACATTAGATCCAAAAGCAATAAAAAAATGGGGAACAGATAATAGTGCTCAATGGCTCAAAGATATATTATTGATAATCAACGATATAGAACCTTTTGATTCAGAAAAAATCGATGAAGCTCTTAATAATTATCTAAAAGAAAAAAATGTTAAAGCTGGTAATTTTTTTAATACCTTACGTATCTGTATAGTAGGCACTAGCAAAGGTCCTCATTTATCTACCATTATGCAGTTTATTGGTAAACAAGAAACCATAAATAGAATCGAGAGAGGAATTAGTTATTTTGAATAATGCTGGTTTAGATATATTAAGAAATATATATAGATAAGCCTCTATAATCGTGATTAATGTATCAAAGGATCTAATACTATTAAAAATCATAATAAATCGTAAAGATATCTAAGGTTTAGATGATAATACTAATAAAAAATTTTTTTATTAGTAATTTCTTTTTTAATTTTGCGAAAAATCATTAAAAAATATGAAAACCACTAAGTTAATTGTGCAGATAGTACTATGGGTAGTAATAATAGTACTTGCTATAATGATTGTAAAGAGTATTTCGGATCCATTAAATTTTCAAAGAGAATTTAATAAAAGACAAGAAAAAGTAATAGAAAAATTGAAGCAAATACGCTCTGCTGAGCAAATGTATTTACAAGTAAATAACAGATACACTGCAAATTGGGATTCTTTAGCAGATTTTATTGAAAATGGTAAAATACCTATTGTAAAATTAACTGCTGATCCTAAAGATACTACCTTCTCAGTTTTTATTAGAGATACTATAGGATATAAAATCGTAAAAGATTCATTATTTAAAAATATTCCAAATTTCAATCCAAAAAATTTAAAATATATACCATATTCAGATATTACTGGTACTCCTAAAGATACTTTTATCATTAGAACAGATAGAATAAATAGGGGTAATGTTTGGGTAAATACTATTGAAGTGAAAGCACCTTACAAATCTTTTATGAAAGATTATGATTTAGAAAAATATGGCATAGATGCTGAGGGCTTTCTAAAATTTGGTTCTATAACTGAACCTATAACAGATGGTAATTGGGAGTAATGAGTTTAAAGAATTTTGAAAAAATATTTTATTCAGAATTAGAAATTAATAATATAGTATTAAGCCTCTTTGCAGAAGGGGCTTATGCTATTTATTTGAATGATAAAAAACCAATTAAAATAAATTCGCTTCCATGGGACACATTTGATGATAATTTATTAAAAGAACTAAATAATATAACTAAATTTAACCTTATAATATCATCAACACAAAGTACTATATTACCTGATGAATATTTATTAAAATATTCTAAAAATGATTTTGCTACTATATTAGGATGGGAAAATACTGACGATATTAAAATGAACTCTATACCTGCTCTAAATGCTATAATGCTCAATAAAAAAATCAATACACCTGACCAAATCAATATTTATCCATACACTCCACACGAATTTTTATGGATTCAATATATTCTAGATAAAAATGAAGATGGTGTTTTTATTGATATTCATACTAATACTATGATTATAGCTATAGTTTGTGAAGGTAAATTATTGTTTTATAATTTATTAGAATATAAAACTCCGATGGATATGCTTTATTATGTTAGTAGTGCTATTAATGTCGTAGGGCTCTCAGATACCTCATTACCTATGTATTTTTCAGGTGCTATTACTGAAGATTCGCACTTGATAGAAAAGGTAGATCCTTTTTTTTCAGAGATAAAATTATTATCTCATTCTACAAATATTTTAGGAGAATTCACACATTTTTTTATTTCTTCAATTAAATTATGCGAATTATAGGTGGTTTTCACAAAAAAAGACAAATAACTCTACCCAGCAAAATCGATATCAGTCCTACAACTGATTTTGCTAAAGAAGCTTTATTTAATATTTTACGATATTATACCGATTTTATAGACATAGATGTTTTAGATCTTTTCAGTGGTACGGGTAATTTATCATATGAATTTGCTTCACGTGGTGCTAAAAATGTTATAGCAATAGAAAAAGATGAATTTTGGTATAAATTTATTTTACAAAATATCGAAAAAATTAAATTACAGTCTATCAGTGTTTATCAGGTAGATGCTTTTCAATACATTGCTAATAGCTATGATAGGTTTGATATCATTTTCGCTGATCCTCCCTATAACATAGAAAATATCGAAAAAATACCTGATTTGATCTTTGATAATAAATTATTAAACGACGAAGGTTTGTTAATAATAGAACATAGTGCTAAAATTTCATTTCAAAATCATCCACGATTGATAGATCATAGAGCATATGGTAAAGTAAATTTCTCTTTTTTTCAATAGTGATTAATGTAATGTATGAGTGTGCTCGATATTTGAAATTAATTATATAAGTGGATAATAAAAATTTGTTTATATAAAAATTTCTTTATTATTTTGCAATTGGAGAGATGGCAGAGCGGTTGAATGCGGCGGTCTTGAAAACCGTTGTCCGTTTTTCGACGGACCGGGGGTTCGAATCCCTCTCTCTCCGCCAAATACAAATATATTCTATTTCATTTTATAGTGAATGACAATTAAAAGTTTATAAAAAACTAAATAATTTGAAACTCGAAATTCAAATTTTTTTCTTTATTTTGTATTTTATCTATTAAGTAGTAAAAAAAATCTTAAAATTATTAATTGAAATACCTTATAGTGATTAAATTTATTAACTATGAAAGAACGAATAATTAAATTAGGCAATAGGATTTTAAAAGATACATTAGAAACTCAAGGAATGCGAAATAAGCTAATCAATGAAATACAACGTAAAGGGATTAATGATGAAGCTGTATTGAAAGCTATGAGAGAAATACCCAGGCACTTTTTTTTGCCTGCGGGTCTCGAACATTTCGCATATCTAGATAAACCCTTTGATATAGGCGAGGGACAGACTATTAGCCAGCCATATACAGTTGCATTTCAAACTGAACTTTTAGATGTCAAGCCTGATATGAAAGTTTTAGAAATAGGTACTGGCAGTGGTTATCAGGCTGCTGTGCTCGCTCAAATGGGTGCTCAAGTTTTTACAATTGAACGTATTCTAAACTTGCATTTAAATGCAAAAGATATATTATCTGCTCTCGGTTATAATAATATTCAATGCTTTTTAGGTGATGGATATGAAGGCTTACCTCAATATGCACCATATGATAGAATTATTATCACTGCTGCAGTAGATCAAATTCCAGATAGTCTAAAAGATCAGTTAAAAATAGGTGGTATTATCGTAGCCCCTGTGAGTTATACTCTTGGTACCCAAGTAATGACAAGATTATTAAAGGAAGATGAAAATAATTTCAAAGAAGAAAAACATGGATTCTTTACATTTGTACCAATGTTACCTGGAATCAAAAAAAATTAATATATCTCCTATGTGATTTATTTTGGTTCTAAGTGAATCTCTATTATATTATCCTTTTTTTGCTTTAACCATAGCTCATCTTTCATTAATCTTAATATCTTCACTGTGTCTACTTGAGGTTCTGGATCACCCTTATCTATAGATAGTATTAATTTTTCATCTTTATCATAAAATTTCCAAGTACCTGTAAGTGGGAAAGCTATTGACAATCTATAGGTAGTTAGATACAGATCACCATCTTTTTTAAACTCAATAGTAGTTTTTTGCTGATCAGGTGTCAATATAGTCTCTGCACCGTTTATTAAAATCTTTTTAGGTTTCCATGTTTGACACAATCTATCAGTTTTAGATCTAAAACTGATAAGAGGTCCCTCATCATATTTACTACAACTTGTTGAAATTAAAAAAGTTGTAATAACTGCCACAATGATTAAATTATTCTTTTTCATAGCTATTTTTTTAAAACATTATACTGCAAATTTAGTTATTTTTTTTAATTAAAAAACAAAAAATATTTTTTTAATTTATTGTTATTAAAAAATTTATTATATTTGTATAAAAAACAATGGATGAGCTATACTTGATAAAACAAAGATTTGGCATTATAGGCAATTCGCCTTTACTAAATCATGCTATAGAAGTTGCTATACAAGTAGCTCCTACAGATTTGACAGTATTGATTATTGGAGAGAGTGGAACGGGTAAAGAATTTTTTCCAAAAATTATTCATACATATAGTGCACGCAAACACGGTCCATATATAGCTGTTAATTGTGGTGCAATACCAGAGGGGACCATAGACAGTGAACTTTTTGGGCATGAAAAGGGATCTTTCACTGGCGCCATAGATTCTCGTAAAGGTTATTTTGAGGTAGCTAACGGGGGGACTATTTTTTTAGATGAGGTAGGTGATTTGCCTTTATCTACTCAGGTACGCTTATTACGTGTACTGGAAACAGGTGAATTTATGCGTGTAGGTTCCAGCAAAGTTATGAAAACAGATGTGCGTGTAGTGGCAGCTACTAATGCTAATCTACAAGAAGCCATTGCTAAAGGAAAATTTCGCGAAGACCTTTTTTACCGGCTCAGTACTATTCCTATATATATTAAGCCACTTAGAGAAAGAAAAGAGGATATCCCACTTTTGTTTCAAAAATTCTCTACTGATATTGCCGAGAAGTATAATGTGCCACCTATTACGTTAACTGATGATGCTCTTGAGATGCTTATTAATTATAAATGGCCAGGTAATGTGAGACAATTAAAAAATGTAGCCGAACAAATGACTATAATTGAAAAAAATAGAAAAATTAATGCCGAAACATTAAAAAAATATCTACCCGAAGAGAAACTTAATCTGCCAATACTTTTGTCTGAATTATCTGATAAAGACAGCATTAGCGAACGAGAACTGATATATAAATATTTGATAGATATGAGACGAGATCTAAACGAAATCAAAAAAATAGTTTTCAAATATTTATTATCTAATCAACCCATCGATGCAGACACAGCTCAGAAAATAAATGATATGTCAGTATCCAGCTTACCAATTAAGATTATAGAACAAGACTCATATCAGTCTATCAATGATTTTAGAATAGATGAGCATTCTATCAATAAATTTAAAGACAAGACTGAGGATGCAGTAGCGTACGTTGTAGAAGATAGTGTAGAAGATAGTAATGATGATAGTAATGAAAATCTTTCTCTGCAGGATAATGAAAAGGAACTCATAGTAAGAGCTATAAAAAAACATAATGGCAGGCGCAAATTAGCTGCCGAAGAGTTAGGCATCAGCGAACGTACTTTATATAGAAAAATCAAAGAATATAATTTAGAGGTATGAATAAATTTAATACCAGTTTTATTTTTATCGGTTCAATTATTCTTTTAACGGCTTGTGTTAGATTTACATTTTCTGGAGCTTCGATACCTGAAGGTGCTAAAACTTTTACTGTCAAATATATCGTAAATAATGCACCTCTGGTAAATCCCACTCTGAGCCAGCTATTGACAGATAAACTTCGTGAACGCATTCAATCACAGACTAATCTGATTATGGTAAATGATGGTGGTGATCTTACATTTGAGGGCGAAATCACTAATTATGTTGTACAACCTGCTGCTTTGCAAGCTAATGATGTAGCAGCTTTAAATCAATTAAGTATAACTGTGAGTATTAGATTTGATAATAAAATAGATGAAAAACAAAATTTTTCACAACAATTCTCCCGTTATCAACAATTTAGCTCATCTGTTACCCTATCTTCTGTAGAGGATATGCTGGTAGAGCAGATAGTTGATGATTTAATAGATGATATTTTTAATAGAGCATTTATAAATTGGTAATATATGGATACAATTTTATTAATTGATACAATTATCGAATTTCAACAAAATCTTAATTATAAAGATATTTATTCTCAATTCTCATTTTCTTATCTTACTAATCTCCTTTCTTTATTATCTACTCCTATTGATGATGATAATTATGAAAAACTTTTATATAAAACTTCTATGCTTTCTCCAAATAGAGAATTGCTTTTTTGTATTTTAAAAAATTATTTACAAAATACTAATAAATCAACCAATAAAATAAACAAATACAGTAATATTATAGATGAATTTATCAAAAAAGACCCAAAAATTGTTTTGCCACCTAAAGATGATTTGCCAGAAAATATAGATGACCTGACCGCAAACATTAAAGTAAATGATGATGATTTCGTGAGTGAAACCTTTGCTTGTATTTTTACCAAACAAAAAAATTTTGATAAAGCTATAGAAATATATGAAAAATTAAAATTTCGTAATCCAGAAAAAAAAGATTTTTATCAAGAAAAAATCGATGAGTTGATTAAACTAAAAACTCAAGTATAAAATGATCTGATAATTGTAATTTTATGATTATCAAATAATTAATAAAAACAAGTGATAATTTTATAATCAAGTAATAATTTTATAATATTAGAACAAAACTTTTGTAACTATTTAAAGTATATTAAAAATTCAAAAAAATAATATACTTTTGTAAAAATTTATTATATGAGTACTTTTAGTAAAAATTTATTAGCAAATTTATTAGGTAATCTTATTACTCTAATAATTTTTTTTATTCTCCTTTTCTTTTTTATAATGGGCATGATATCCTTATCAGTAAAATCTGTTAAGAAATCATCAGAACCTACTATTGAGTATAATGTATTAAAAATATCTTTAGCAACTCCAATAAAAGAATGTGAAAAAGATAATATAATTTATTATGGAGATGGTAAAATACAAAAACAATTAAGCTCTTATGACGTAGTAAATGCTATTAATTATGCAATAAAAGATGATAAAGTGAAAGGTATAATCTTGGATTGCTCTGAGGTTAATTCAGATTTAACTACATTGAGACCTATTAAAATGGCTTTAGATTCTTTCAAACGAAGTGGTAAGTTTGTTTATTCTTATAGTAATAATTATACTCAAACTGGTTATTACGTAGCTACAGCTTCTGATAAAATTGCTCTCAGTCCTATAGGTTCTATTCTATGGAAAGGTGTTTACTTAGAAATCAATTTTTATAAAAATCTTTTACAAAAAATGGGAGTAGAGATGATAGTACTCAGAGAAGGTAAATACAAGGGTGCTGTAGAACCATACATACAAGATAAAATGAGCCCAGAAAATAGAGAACAATATACACATTATGCTAATCAAATATGGAATACTATTATTACTGAGGTAAGTCAAGCACGAAATATTCCTATTGCTACTCTCAATCTTATCGCTGATAGTCTATATGCTCTAAATGCTCAATATACTTATAATAATGGTATGGTAGATACACTGATGACATCTATAGAATTTAATAATTGGGTAGAAAATGATATTGGTAATAGAGTAAAACCTATCACTATTGGCAAATATATTGATCAAAATAAAGCAAATATTAAAATTGATAAAAAAACTATAAACAAGATAGCAATAGTATTTGCTGAGGGTGAGATAATGATGAAAGGCTCTCTAGATGGCAAAATAACCGCTGAAAAAATGGTTCCATTATTACGAAAATTAGCTGAAGATGATAATGTAAAAGCAGTAGTTTTACGTATAAATAGTCCTGGCGGTGATGCTGTAGCTTCTGATGTGATATGGCATGAGCTAATGAATATCAGATCTCGCAAACCTCTTGTTATTAGCATGGGGTCTTATGCCGCTTCTGGAGGTTATTATCTATCTAGCGCTGGTAATTATATTTTCGCAGAACCTACCACTCTCACTGGTTCTATTGGTGTTTTTGGGTTATATCCAGTTTTAGATAATTTACTTAATAAAAAATTAGGAATATCACAAGATGGAGTGGGTACTAATGCCAATAGTGATTTTGTATCCTCTCTGAAACGACCTAATAATTATGCTATCAAAATGTTACAAAAAGAAATTTCTAATTTTTATAATACTTTTCTAAATCGTATAAATCAGGGTAGAGGTTTATCAATCAGTTATATTGATTCAATCGGTATGGGTAGAATATGGACAGGAATAGACGGTGTGAGATTAAAGCTTGTAGATAGTTTAGGTAATATTAATGATGCCATTAAAAAAGCAGTTCGATTATCTAAAATAGAAGAATATAGAATAGTTACCTATCCAGCCCCTATTGGTCTATATCAAAAACTTATGGACATGATGAGTAGTGATGCTATTGTAAATGATGTGATAGCCGAAGAGCTTAAATCTTTTTATCCTTATTATTTGATAAATAATATCGAGAATCCAATTATATTGACACGGATGCCTTATGATATTAACTTTAAATAATAAAAAATTATTATTTCTCACATTCTTGTTTATATTAACTTTGAATCATAATCAAATTTATGGTCAAAATATTAATATTGATTCACTAGATTTATTAAAGTCCCCTTGTACATTACTTTTATTCACTAAATCTAATTGTCCTTATTGTAAAATGCAAAGATCTTTTTTTGATTCTTTAACAATAGATTATGTGATTGTCGATATTAATAAATACGAAAAATGGTCCAATATTTTTCAAATATCTGCTACTCCTACTTTGTTAATTATTTCTAATGGATTGGCAATAAAAAAATATGTTGGTTTATGCAAAAATAAATGCTGGCAAGATTTTTTAAATGAAACTTGTATAGAAAATAAAAATCAAAAAATAAATAAAATGAGTAACCAGAAAAATTAAATCAGTATAATTAGTATATTTTAATAACTTCACATTTATTTTTATTCGTTATAGATCCCTATTTATTTTCTCATTTAATGTCTTAATATGTTTGAGTTATTTTAAAAATTTGTTTAATTAAAAACTTTAATTTAATTTTGTAAACGAATTCTTAAAAAATGTAAATATATGAATATTCCAGAAAATTTAAAGTACGCTAAAACTCATGAATGGGTTAGGGTAGAGGGAGAATATGCTTATATAGGTATCAGTGATTTTGCACAATCAGAATTAGGTGATATAGTATATGTAGATATACCTACAGAAGGTGAAACTTTAAAACAAGGTGATGTATTGGGAACAATAGAAGCTGTTAAAACTGTGACAGACATCTATTTACCTATTTCAGGAGAGATAGTAGAATTTAATCAAACATTAACTACTAATCCAGAATTAATAAATAAGGATCCTTATGGAGATGGGTGGATAGTAAAAATAAAAATTTCTGATCCTACTGAAGTGGAAAAATTATTATCTGCTGTAGAATATAAATCTGCTATTCAGTAAATAATAAATAATGTAACAAAAATACTTTTTTTTCGTATTATTTTAATAAAAAGTGGAGTAGATATGGAACCCAAAAAAAATCCAAAGAAAGATTTAAATCGTAAACGAACATTATTTTTGCAAATAGGATTGGTTATATCATTAACTATAGTATTTGTAGCTTTTGAATGGAAAACTTATGAAAAACAAGAAGATATTTTAACTGCTACTGGACCAGTGCAGATAGATCAAGAAATAGTTCAGATCACCCAACAAGAGCAACCAGAGCCACCCAAAGCACCACAAGTAACTACAATATTAGAGGTGGTAGGTGATGATGAAATAATACAAGATGAGATCGACATAAGTATAGAAGATAGACCCGATCAAGCGGCTCAAACTTATGTTCCTGTTTTAGTAGAAGAGGCCCCTGAGCCTGTAGCTGAAGAGATATTTACTTTCGTAGAAGAGTACCCTGAGTTTCCTGGTGGTGAAAAAGCACTTTATGAATATATTAAAAATAATATTAGATATCCAGAAGTAGCTAGAACTAGTGGTATTACCGGTACAGTATACGTGCAATTTGTTGTAGAAAAAGATGGTAGTATCTCTGATGTGAAAGTACTAAGAGGTATAGGGGGAGGATGTGATGAAGAAGCTGTAAGAGTCGTAAAATCTATGCCAAAATGGAAACCTGGTAAACAAAGAGGACAACCTGTGAGAGTTTACTATACATTACCAATAGATTTTAAATTAATGTAATATTAATTGTTTATATATTAAAAAAAAAGAGGATTCAAATATTTGAATCCTCTTTTTTTTTGTATTTGTTATATTGATTATTTTGATCATACAAATAGACTCTATCATCTAGTAATGTTTAGAAGTATTTTAAAAAAAAAGGAAAAATGGTTAGAGGTAGATCGAAATTTAATTTTTTGTTTAAATCATTTTCTGTATTTACTAAATCACTATTTTTAATTGTCAGAATTATTGTATTGAGCGTTACTAAATGCTAAAATAGGATAAAAAATAAATGGCAAAAATATTAAACCAACTGTAAATCCAGCGTCTTTACCAAAGTATATAGCTAGTTGATGATTTACTATTACATAAAATACTAAATTTACTACTGGTATTAAAAATAAAAATATCCACCACCACGGTTTTTTAATTATTTCTAAATAAACAATAATATTATAAATAGGTATTATGGCACTCCAACCTGGTTTGCCTGCTTTTTGAAATATTATCCATAGAGATATAATATACAATGCCAATATTAATAAATTAATAAATAGGCCAAAACCTCTTGTTAAACCAAAGAGCAAATCTGAAAAATCCATATTATATATTTTTTTATTTTTTCAAAATTATAATTATTTGAGAAATATGCAAAAAATTAACTGCAATTTATTGAAATGATTTTGTGTAATAAAATATATTAAGAGTTTTTTTTAAAAAAATAATTTTTGAATTAATATTTTTCATTGTAAATTTGCTTTTATGAATGATAAGCAATTAACAACTGAAAAGGACCAAAATTACTGGCTCAAAAAACTATTAAAAGTTTTACTGATAGTTATTATTGTCATTATTTTGTTTTTTATTTCATCATTCATATATGTATACACACATCAAGATATAATAAAAGATAAAGCCGTAGAATATGTAAATAAACATATCAAAGTGCCATTACATGTGAATACTATAAAGTTAAATTTATTTTCCCATTTTCCACAAGTATCAGTTAGATTTACTGAAGTAGAAATATGTGAAAAGGAATTACTATCATTATCTTATTTAGATCTTAGTATAAATATTTGGGATATTATCAGAGGCAAATACAATATTAAAAAAATATATCTGTATCAAGGAAATATATCTTTAAAAGTAATGGAAGATGGTAGTAATAATTTTGATATTTTCGTTAAAGACACTACTACCAAAGCAAGCCCGATACTTTTAGAATTTCCTAATATTTCTCTTAATGATATTCATTTATCATATCACTCACTAAAAGATCAATTTTATATCGGTGCCACTATTAATAAAATGCTTACAAAGGGTGAATATAAAAAAGAGGTATTCAATGAAACCTCTTCGATAAAACTTGTGCTAGACAGCTTAATAATAGGTTCTGATTTTTGTATCAGGCAACCTATCAATATTAATTTATCAACTAATAGTTCAATAGATTTCAAAAATTCCATATTTAATGCAAATAAGATTTCTGCTAATATAAATGGTATTGATCTTTTGTTAGCTTTAAACTTAAATTTTAATAAAAAAAACCCAACTATACATTCTGATATTAATATTAAAAAAACTTTATTGAGTAATATAATTACAATATTACCTGAAAATTTTCAAGAAAATTTAAATAAATTTAAACTAAAAGGTACGCTAGGCTTATCAGCTCAGATAAAAGGTTCTTTGGCTAAAGAAAAAAATCCCAAATTAGATGCTTTAATAACACTAAATAATGCTGAAATCACAAATGAAAATTTTAATTTTTCTAATATTAATCTTATTGCCAATATAAATAGTAAAAAACTCTTTGATCTTTCAGTTTATAACGTAGAAATAAATAATTTAAAAGCCAAATATGGTAGAAATAGTAATCTTGAAGGTAAAGCTAAAATATATAATCTCATAGCTCCACAGATAGATATAGCTGTAAATGGTATTTTGAACGTAGAAGAGTTGAAATTTATCAATTCAGAATCTATTAATTTAATTAAAGGTTCTGTGCAATATAAAATAAATGGTAGTGCTAATATACCAAATTGGAATGTAGGGTATAAAAGTATTTTAGCACTTGCTCATTTGAATGCTAAATTTGACTTGCAAACGGTTGATTTTTTCAGTTCTTCATATAATTTTAATAATGTTAATGCAACAATTATAATCAATGATGATAGTTTAATATTAAATCCTCTCAATTGTAATATCAATCATCAGCAGATACAAAATGCTAATGCTATTATAGTAAAATGGAAAAATTTACTACTCTCTACACAGCCACAATTGATAATAAATTTGAAAGCAAATATTCCTAGCATGGTATTAGATAGCTTAATAAATACTTCATCTCCACAAAAAGCTAAAACTACAAAAGACAAATCAAAGGTAAAACCAACAATATTAGCAAATGCTGATATTAACATAAATAATTTTTTATATAAAACTTGGGTAGCAAAAAATGTAAAAATAAATTCTGAAATAGAAAGTAGAAGCAAACATGTAAAAATCAATATAAACTCTGATCTAATAAGACATAAGCTCTTCACTGCTGGTGATTTAAAAATCAATGGTAGGATGATCAGTGATAAATTTATAATAGATAATATAGATTTTAAGGCATTCTCAGGCAATATAAATGGTAGTGGATATGTGGTTTTGAGTGATAAACAAAATGAATTTGTAATAGATCTCATAGCTAAGCAAATAAATATTAATCAGCTTTTCAGAGAAATGGAAAACTTCAATCAAACCCTAGTAACAAATAAAAATATTAAAGGTATCGCCGACATTGATTTGCAGGCACGTGGATCTACTACAAAAGATTGGAAGCTGATAAAGCCTTCTATAAAAGCTACCGCTAATGTTAATATTAAAAATGGAGAATTGATAAATTTCGAACCACTAATTGGATTAAATAAATTTATAAAAAGAGATTTTTCTTATATAAAATTTGGAGAACTTAAAAATACTTTTTATTTATCAGATCAAATAATAGAAATTCCCCAGATGTATATTTTGAGTAATGTGATTAATATTAAAGTTAGTGGTAGTCATACTCTTGATAATGAGATAGATTATCATTTAGCAGTGAAAGCTCGCGAGCTTCTCCATCACTCAGCTACTCAAATAAATTACATAGATGATTATGGTTATATAAATTATGATGATGATAGAGGGATGACCTTATATGTACGTATACATGGTAAGCCAGGTAATTATAAGTATTCACTTTTTGATAAAGAACAAAGGAAGCAAAGTAGAGAAGAAACATTTAAAATAGAACAGCAAAGTATAAAAACTAATATTAAAGAAGAGATGCATTTATTCGAAAAAGATACTTCGCTTTTCATTATTAAGCCAGGTGATGAAAAAGCAAAAACCTTTAAATATGATTGGATACCTGCAGATACTATTAATGAAACAAAGACAAAAACAATTGAAAAACCTAAGAAAAAATTTACCTTTGATTGGGATTAAAAAAAATAAAATCTCGTAATTTATTTTTTATACAAACAATATTATAATCGGTTCTATAACGTTTTATATGGGTAAAGATTTAAAAAAAAACTAATTTTACAAAAATAAATTTGTTAATATTGGTTTGTTTATTATTGGACAGTTAAATATTAACCACAAAGTTCTCAAAGAAGGCACCAAGAACACAAAGAAAGATGGAATTAAAAGGGTTATAAATGGCACTTTGTGAACTTTGTGTAATAACTTGGTGCCCTTTGTGGTAAAAAAATTAGCCTAAATAATTAAAAAATGGTTATTTTTTGTAATAATCTAAAATGTTTTTACCCACAATAAACGTTATAGAACCTTATGATCATATAAACCTTAAAAGTTAGCAGTTTAGATCATTCAAACAAAAGAGATACTATTATTATAATTTTTTGAAAGCAATGACAATGATATATTAAAAAAATAGTAATAAATTTGCTAATTATTAAAAAAATAAATCATTTACAGATATGTATAAGAGCTTAGATAGAGTAAGTGAACGTCGTTCATTGCTGAGTATAGGTATTTTATTTTTTGTATTTGGATTTTTCACATGGTTAAATAGCATTTTAATACCTTATTTTCGCATAATTTGTGAGATAGGGTGGTTTGAAGCTTTTTTAGTAACTACTGCATTTTATATTTCATATTTTCTACTTGCTATCCCTTCGGCTATTTTATTAGAAAAAACATCATTAATTAAAGGTATATTATTAGGATTAGGATTGATAGTGATAGGAACATTAGTATTTATTCCTGCTGCTTTATCTAGATCTTTTCCTATATTTTTACTGGGTTTATTTTTACAAGGAGCTGGATTAACTTTGATGCAAACCGCATCTAATCTCTATGTAACTTTGTTAGGTTCTATTGATAGTGCCGCTAAAAGAATAAGTTTAATGGGTATAGCTAATAAAATTGCTGGTGCATTAGGTGGCTTGATATTAGGTGGAGTCTTATTCGGAGATACTAAACCTCAAGAAATACAGAATTTTTTAAGCCAATTAGGTGGATCAGAGCGCATTAATTACTTAGATCAGTTGGCACATTCTATCATATCGCCATATCTTATCATGTCTATTTTATTAATAGCATTGATGTTTATTTTTTATGCTATGAAGCCTGTGGAGACACGAGCTAAGACACAAAAGCATAAATATTCGTTTAAAGGCATTCCCAAACATTCTTGGCTCGGTTTTGTAGCTATTTTTTTATATGTCGGCGCTGAAGTAATAGCTGGTGATAGCAGTGTAGCATACGCTCAAAGTACAAATTTACAACCGTTACTATTGTGCATTGGCAACTTCTGCATAGATTTTAGCACTCCTCACTATTTCACTTCTTATGTGATGACAGGTATGATAATAGGTTATTTACTAGGTATAATACTTATTCCAAAATATATATCTCAGGAAAAAATGTTGAAGATTTTTAGCATTATAGGGATAATTATTACTATAGCTATTTTGTTATTGCCAACTCACTTATCTGTTTATACAGTGCCCTTATTGGGTTTTGCTCATTCTATTATGTGGCCTTGTATATGGCCTATAGCTCTACGTAATGCCGATGAGAAGGCAGAAATGGTTTCTGCGCTTCTGATTATGGGTATAATAGGCGGTGCTATTTTAGGTCCATTCTTTGGTTGGCTCTGTGATAAAATTGATATGCAATATGCATATAGTATTTTGATAGTTTCATATTTGTATCTGATTTTTTATAGTAGAGTAGGGGAGAGAGTGAGACAGAGTGAGACAAATTGAGAACGGGCATAAGAAATTAATTAGAAAGTAAAGAAGATGTTTAGAAATATTTGTAAATAAATACTTATCTAATGAAAATAATGAAAAAATCATTGTGTTTTTATTTATTTTATCATTTATTAGTGCTTTATCAGCTCATAATATAAATGATAAAGTTACAATACAGTAGAGTACTATTTAATAAATCAGAGAATATATATATTTTACTCATAAAAAATTATATCTAGTAATAATGATACGAATATAGTGCTGATGTAGGTTTCATAATGTAAAAAAATTAGACAAAGACTTTTACATTAAATGTGATCATACCAGATCCTAAATATTCTGATGCTTTTAGAATTGAAATCAAATAACAAAAAAAAAGATCACTCTAATTTTTATTTAAACGAAAGATAATATTTGCATTTTTTATTATAAAAAAGATAAAATATTTAAATAAATTATTTGATAAAATTAAAATAAAGTATAATGACATTTATCTGATTTTTGATATTATCAATCTAAAATCAGAAGCGATTTTTATGTAAATAAAAAATTTTGTTTATTAAAAAATTTATTTATTTTTGCCATAAATTTTTTGTAAACATTAATATTTTTTTTAATTTTGCTAATTAAATTTTTGTAATTCAAAAGTTTTATATAATTTTACAATCAAAATTGATGAATATGAAAAGACAATTATATTTTATTATAATATTTTTAGTGATGGTTATGAGCTCCACCGTTTTAAAAGCTCAACAAGAAGCCCAATTTACGCATTATTTTCAAAACTTTAATGCATATAATCCAGGATTTGCTGGGGTAAAAAATTCTATTTGTGCTACTGCATTATATCGCAATCAATGGGTAGGTTTCAAGGAAGTGGTAAATGGAGAGACTTATACAGTTAATCCTAGAACAATGTTATTAGCTGTAGATGGTTATATCAAGGCATTGCATGGAGGATTAAATTTGATTGTTTATAATGATAAATTAGGTTATGAAAATAATACTGGGGTGAAAATTGGTTATTCATATAATTTTTACATTAGAGATTTTACTCTTGGTGTTGGTTTTAATTTACATTTTTTAGACAAAAGTTTAGATTTTTCTAAATTAAATCCATTAGAACCTAATGATCCTTTATTAATGC
This sequence comes from Rikenellaceae bacterium DTU001, assembly GCA_001512885.1. Lineage (GTDB taxonomy): Bacteria > Bacteroidota > Bacteroidia > Bacteroidales > DTU049 > DTU049. The sequence goes on along the minus strand of LFSZ01000116.1, from coordinate 11,411 downwards.
AACGTAGCAAGCAATCAGATATGGTGATAGATGGTGATTTAGGTGTATTTTTATTAAAGCCTAATCAATTTTGGGTGGGGTTATCAGCTGTAAATCTTTTACAATCTAAAGCTGAATTAGCAGAGGCTTCTAATTTAAAATTAAAAACTCATTTATTTTTAACAGGTGGTTATATATTCCCTCTTAATAATGATCAATTTGAATTAAGACCATCAGCTTTAATAAAGACTGATTTCACTACTGTGCAATATGATATAAATTTACAAGTATATTATCAAGGTATGGTATGGGGTGGACTTGGCTATAGAGTGCACGATGCAGTAATGATAAATATTGGTGCTCAACCATTTGCTAATAGTCTAAATCAAGGGCTTGCACCTATTTCTTTTGGTTATTCTTATGATTTTACTACATCAGCTATTGGCAGAAATAAAGTAAGCTCTGGTAGTCACGAAATATTTATTAATTATTGCTTCTTAATTGAAAAGAAAACATATCGTTCAGGATATAGAAATGTTAAATTCTTATAAAATGTAACCTTAATTAAATTTTTTACGTTTAATTTAAAAAATAAGAAAATAATGATAAAAATGGATATAAAGCAATCAAAAGCAAGTCTACAAATCTTAGGATTAGTTTGTGTAATGGCACTTGTTGTTAGCTCATGCGATACTTCTGATAAAGGTCAATTATTAGGCGTGAGAGATCGACCCGCTTGGTATCAACCTACACCTTATGGAATGGTATTCATACCTTTAGGATCTTTTATAATGGGACAGAGTGATGAAGATGTGCCTTATAATCATATTCAAACTAATAAAGTAGTTTCTGTACAATCTTTTTATATGGATGAAACTGAAATTACTAATAATGAATACAGGCAATTTGTTTATTGGGTTAGGGACTCAATAGCTCATACCATATTAGGGGAAATAGATGAATCTCATTTAATAACGCAAAATGAATATGGAGAAGAGATATTCCCGCCTGCTATAAATTGGAAAACAAAAATAAATTGGGAAGGGCAAGAAGAGCGAGAGGCTTTAGCTGATATGTATCTGCCCGAACATGAAAGATATTTTCGTAAAAAGCAATTTGATGTTCGTAAGTGGAATTATGAATACTATTGGATAGATTATCGAGCTGCAGCTGCTAAAAATTGGGACAGCCCATTGACAAGCGATCAAACTGATAATGTTACTATGCCTATGTGGAATAATAGACCACAAGGATATCAAGATCGTTCTGTATATGTGAAAAAAGATGTTATTAATGTTTTTCCTGATACTTTATGTTGGATACATGATTTTACCTATTCCTTTAATGAGCCGATGACACAAAGTTATTTCTGGCATCCTGCTTATGATCATTATCCTGTCGTAGGTGTTAATTGGAAGCAAGCACGTGCCTTTTCTATCTGGCGTACTAATTACTTGAATAGTTATTTATCAAAAACTGGCAGTGCTTACGTTAATGATTTTCGTTTGCCTACAGAAACTGAATGGGAATATGCTGCTCGTGGTGGTTTACAGCTTAGCCCTTATCCTTGGGGAGGTCCTTATACTCGTAATTATAATGGATGTTTTTTGGCTAATTTTAAGCCATTAAGAGGTAATTATGTAGATGATGGTGGACTGCATACTGTGATAGTAGCTCATTATTCACCCAATGATTATGGTCTTTATGATATGGCAGGTAATGTGTCAGAATGGACTAATAATGCATTTGATCCTTCTGCATATCAATTTGCGCATGATCTTAATATGGATTATTCCTATGAAGCTAAAGATACAGACCCACCTGTCTTGAAAAGAAAAGTAATACGTGGTGGTAGTTGGAAAGATATAAGCTTTTATATGCAGGTGAGTACACGAGATTATGAATATCAAGATAGTGCTAAATCGTATATAGGTTTTCGCAATGTTCAGACGTATCTCGGTCGTCACAAAGATGATGGTCCAATGTCATCTAATGTTTATCGTTAAAAAAAAAATATATTAAATAACAAAAAACAAATAAGTTATGGGTTGGTTAGACAAAATCGTAAAAAGTAGAGCGTACAAAAACTTTATGACAAAATTGTACGGTATTGGAGCTGCTTTAGTTATTTTAGGTGCTCTTTTTAAAATTACACACTGGCCAGGGGCTACTATAATGCTTAGTATTGGTATGATCACTGAATCAGTAATTTTTTTCTTTTCAGCTTTCGAAGAGCAACCAGTTATACCTGATTGGAGCTTAGTTTATCCTGAATTATGGGGTTATTATCATCCAGATGAACCTATGGATGAGGAAATGCTCAAAAAGATAGAAGCTCGTAAAGCTGCAGAAGCTTTAGGTACTGGGGGTGAAATCGTAGTAAAAGATAGCGTTACTCAAAAACTTGATAAGATGCTTGAAGAAGCCAAGATAGGTCCAGAACTCATTGAGAGCTTAGCTGAAGGCATGCGCAATCTGAGTGAAAACGCTAAAAAATTATCAGGATTGGCAGACGCTACTACGGCTACTGATAATTTCGTTACTAATTTGAATACAACTGCCAATACAGTAGCAGAGTTAAATCAAACATATTCACAGACCAAAGAAGCTACAGCTAAAGTTATTGGTGCTAATTTAGAATTTGCTGATAATCTTAAAAATATTGTTTCTAATTTTCAAAAGTTATCTCAAGCTACCCAGACTAGTGCTAGTACTATGGAAGAAACAGCACAAGTTAATAAAATATATGCAGAAACTATTCAGAATGCTACTAATAGTGCAAATCAATTAGCTAAAACATATATTGAATCTTCGGAGATGCTTGTTAATTCTACTGCTAAATTAGATTTTCAAGGTATTGATAATGTGAAATTGAGAGAACAATTTGAAAAAATTACTAACAATCTTGCTGCTCTTAATTCTATTTATGAAGTACAATTAAATGAAATGCAAAATCAGCTTAGCAAAGTAAAATCTTTTGGCGAAGGTGTCGAAGATTTCACTACAAATGTTCAAGAAATGTTAGTATCAATACAAGAGTATAAGTCTCAAACACAAAAATTAACGCTAAACTTGCAGTCTTTGAATACTGTTTATGGTAATATGTTAGCTGCAATGAGTATTAATAGATAAAAAAGGAGATTAGAAGATGGGTGCAAAAAATTGTGCTGAAACACCGAGACAAAAACTGATAGGTATGATGTATTTAGTGCTTACGGCTATGTTAGCATTAAATGTATCTAAGGATATTCTCGATGCTTTTATTATTGTAAATGATAGTATAGAAGAAACAAATAGAATTTTTTATGACAAAGTTCAGGGAAATTATGCAATGTTTGACAAAGCTTATGCTATGACTCCCGAAAAAGTAAAAGATAATTATGAAAAAGCATTGATAGTTAAAAAAGAAGCAGACGAACTTGTCAAATATATTGAAGATTTAAAGGCTCAAGTAATTGCGGTTACTGAGAGAGTGAGTGTAGAAGAAGCTCGCAAACTCAATCTAAGAGATATAAAAGGAAGAGATAATTTCGATGCTCCAACTAATTTTTTTGTTGGTAGTTCTCAAGATGGAAGTGCAGGTAAAGCGCGTGAATTAAAAAATAAATTAGTAGGTTTTAGAAAGCAAATGATTGAATTATTGGGCAAGTATGCTGACAAAGTACAATTAGGTTTAGATATTGAAAATAAAATGTATCCTACTATAGAGGGTGATCAACAATTAAACTGGGAGATGACAAATTTTTACCATACTATTTTAGCTGCAGATATAGTGATACTTAATAAACTAATACTTGAAGTTAGAAATATGGAAGCTGATGTAGTAGCTCAATTGTATTCTGCAGTGAGTGCAGAAGATTTTACGTTTGATAGAGTAGGTGTAAAAGTTGTTCCTAAATCAAGTATTGTAGTTGCTGGTAGCCAATATGAAGCTGAGATATTCGTAGCAGCTTATGATACTCGCCAAAATCCTGAAATTTTAATAGGAGATGATGTAGACACTGTAAATCTCAAAGTTTTAGGTAATGTTACTAAATTAGAAGGTGATAGTGGGCGTGGTATTCTTAGAATACCTGCTACTTCTCCCGGAGCTAAAAAATTTGGTGGGACTATTACTATTAAAAGTCAATCTGGAGCTGTGCAAACTTATTGGTTTAAAGAAGAATATTTTGTAATGTCTCCTACTGCTACTGTATCAGCTGACAAAATGAATGTGTTTTATATTGGAGTAGATAATCCCGTTTCGATCTCTGTACCAGGCGTGCCTAATGATAGAGTTAGAGCATCTATTACTAATGGTACTATAATTCCTAAAGGAAATGGTAAGTACATTGTAAGAGTAAGTCAAGGGACCAAATCTGTAGTCAATGTAACTGCTGAAATGAATGGTAAAATGATGAGTATGGGTAGTGCTGAGTTTAGGGTCAAAAGAGTACCTTCGCCTATAGCTAAGGTAGCAGGCAAAGCAGGTGGCAATTATACTAAGACCGAGCTTCTTGCAAATCCTTATGTAATAGCTGATATTGAAAATTTCGAATTTGATCTTAAATTTGATATAGTTTCATATAGCTTTACTTATAGAACTCCTGCAGGTGATCTATTAGATAAGCAAGTATCTGGGATGAGATTTACTCAAGATGTAATAGATATTATACAAAGATCTACGAGAGGATCTAGATTTTATATAGAAAATATCAAAGCAAAAGGTCCTGATGGTACTGTAAGAGAATTGCCTACAGTATCAATGCGAATTACAGGTTAAGAAAATTTATAAATATGAAATATTTAAGTTTAATAGTAACATTTTTAATTTTAAGTGTGATAACTCTACAAGGGCAAGTCATTGAAGCACCTACAGATGGAGCTTATGAAATGGATGATTTACATAATAGAGTTCCAGTCCCATATCAATTTATTCATGAATCAGATGTTTTGTATGCGAAGCGTATATGGAGAGAAATTGATATGAGAGAAAAAATCAATCATCCTCTTTATTATCCTATACAACCAACTAATAGACGGTATAGTCTAATGTCTGTCATTATGATAGGTGTTCAAGAAGGTGGCATTACTCCATTTAGCCCAGAATCTGATGATTTCAAAGTACCTATGACTAAAGAGACTGTTCAAAACATAATAAGAAGGGAAGAGACTACTAAAACTTATGACCCCTTCACTGGCGAAGAAAGAGATACTGTCATCGTAACAGAATTTGATCCTTCTACTGTAACTAGATATCGTTTAAAAGAAGATTGGATTTTTGATAAAAATCGGTCTGTTCTAGATGTTAGAATTATTGGGATTTTACCTCTTATGGTAGAATTTGAACCTGATGGTATTACTGAAAAGGGTACTAGACCTTTATTTTGGATATCTTTTGCTCAGTTGAGACCATACCTAGTGCGTTATGAATATTTTAACCGAAAAAATGATGGTCAAAGACTTACTTATGATGATGCTTTTAATAAAAGAATGTTTGGTAGCTATATAATAAAAGAATCTAATGTCTATGATAGATATATATCATCTTACACTACTGGGATAGATGCACTTTTAGAAAGTGAGAGAATAAAAAATGATATTTTTATATTCGAACATGATCTATGGGAATATTAAAATTTAATAATAGAGCCGTATAAAATACGGCTCTATTATTAATTAACTACATCAATTGATAAATATTCTACTCATTGACTTAGATATTATTTCACATTCTTTTCATAAAAAAAGGAAGCAATATACCTTCTAATCCATCTTGTAGATAAACCAGATTATAATCTATGCCTAACTGTAAAAGATTAACTTTTAATTGATGGTGATAATCTTTTATTTTTTCTTTATATAAATCTTTATAACTACGCGGATGAATTTTTATTTTTTCTCCAGTCTCCATATCAGTAAAAAGGTAGGGGCGATTTTTTAAATCAAAATTCCATTCTATTGGTTTGTCTAACAAATGAAATACTATTACCTCATTATTATTATATCTTAAATGCTGAAGAGCATTAATCAATGGTTGTGTATCTAAATTAGCTTCAAATAGATCGCTGATAACTATCACTAATGAATGTTTGTGTATCCTTTCTGCTATTTCATGAATATTTTTTGATAGTTTAGTTTCAGTTTTTGGTAATTGTCGTATTTGTAATAAATATTTATCTAATATTGATATAAGAAATCTATGATGAGTGTATGAAGAGCGAGCGTGCGTATGTTCTAATATTTCATCACTTACCAGAGATATACCAGCTGCATCCCTTTGTTGATAAAATAATAATAAAAATACGGCGGTCATATACATGGACATATGATATTTGCTTCTTAATTCCTCTTCCCCGTATTCATTCATTGGGTATAGCATAGAATTAGAAGCATCTATTATGATTCTAGCTCTTAGATTAGTTTCGTCTTCAAATCGTTTTACAAATAATTTGTCAGTTCTAGCATATAATTTCCAATCAATAAATCTTGTAGATTCACCAGGATTATAAGGTCTGTATTCCGAAAATTCAACTGAAAATCCATGAAAAGGGCTACGATGTATACCAGTAATATATCCTGCCACTAATTGTCTTGCCCTTAATTCTAATCTACTATATCTCTGTACTTTTGTATCACCGAAATTTACCACAATTGTAATATTATTTTATTTTCATAATGAAACCGTTGCTTTTTGAAACAAAATGGCACTTTTTCTCATGCAAAATTAACAATTTAAAATAAAAAGAATTTTAATAAAATATAAAATTATACATCAATTTGTATTGTATATTTTTGAAATTCAAAAAATATTTTATTCCCATTCAATAGTAGCAGGAGGTTTGGGGCTAAGGTCATAGACTATCCTATTAACTCCGTTAACTTTGCTAGTAATTTCGTTAGCTAGTTTATTTAAAAAATCAAAAGGCAAATCAAAAGCATTTGCAGTCATGCCATCAATAGAATTGATTGCACGAATAGCTATTGCATAATCGTAGCTACGTTCATCTCCTGAAATGCCTACAGTTTTTACGGGTAAAAGCACAGCAAAAGCTTGCCAAATTTTGTCATAAAAATTATTTTCTTTAAGCATACTGATATAAATATCATCTACATCTTGTAAAAGCTTAACCTTTTCATATGTTACTTCTCCTAAAATCCTCACAGCAAGTCCGGGACCAGGGAATGGATGCCTATTTAATATATCTAATGGTATACCTAATACGCTACCTATTTTTCTAACTTCATCTTTGAATAACATTCTGATAGGTTCTAAAAGTTTTAAATTTAATTTATCAGGCAAGCCACCCACATTATGATGCGATTTAATGGTTTTTGACAAACCATTTACTGATCCAGATTCTATTACATCTGTATATATAGTACCTTGAGCTAGCCAACGAACATTTTTTATTTTTTTTGCTTCATTTTCAAAAATTTCTATAAAAGTCATGCCGATTATTTTTCTTTTTTCTTCGGGGTCTATTATGCCTTTTAGCCGGGATAAAAAGATATCTTTAGCGTCTATTCCTTTTACATTAATGCCCATTTTTTTATAACTATTTAATACATCTTCGAATTCATTTTTTCTCAAAAGTCCTGTATCTATAAAAAAACCATGCAATCTATTACCTATGGCTTTTTGTATGAGAATAGCTGTAACTGTACTATCTACGCCGCCTGAGAGACCTATTATTACTTCATCATTACCTACAATTTCTTTTATTTCATTAATCTTTTTTTCGATAAAAATATTTGGTGTCCAGTCATAAGAAACCTTACAAACAGCTAAAAAATTTCTAAATATATCATCACTTATTTCTGTTTGAGGATGCTCGGGATGAAATAGTAGACCATAAATTTTGTTTTTACTAATTTGAAAACCTGCAATTTCTTCATTATCAGTAGAACAAATAATCTTAAAATGTTTAGGTATTTTCACTATTGTATCGCTATGAGTGATAAAAACAATCTTTGGAGGATAGATATTTTTAAAAATCGGACTACTATTATCAATATATTTTAGTTTAGCATTACCACATTCTGAGGTTAAATTTTCAATAAATTCACCACCATAATATTTAGCAATGTATTGAGCACCGAAGCATATTGCTAGAATAGGAACTTTGCCAATAAAATCATCTAAATTGGGCGTAGGAGCATTAGGATCATTTATAGAATATTGGCTTCCACTAAGAATGATGCCTTTTATATCGTTTGTTACTTCTATTGCCTGATTCCAAGGTAAAATTTCACAATACACATTAAATTCTCTAAGCTTGCGAGCAATTAATTGAGTATATTGTGATCCATTATTAATGATAATTATTTTTTCCATTTTTTTATAAAAATAAAGGAATATACTAATTTTTTTTATAAAAAATTAATAAATATTTAAGCAAAGTTACAATTTTTTTATTAAAATTATATGCTTTTTATTTATAACAATTGTTAGATTTACAATATTATTTTTTAGTAGAATGATGGGTTAAATTTTTGATTAATTATTTTGATCTAGAAAAATTTTTATAAATTAATAATTATGTAAACTTTTTTTTAATTAAATATATTTTTTCAGATAATTCGATTAAGATTTAGATTAATGATTATGGAATATAGATATAAGAATAAATTAATATTAAAGTGTTAGAAAATGATGTAAAAGAAACAATAAAATAATCATTATTCATAAAAATATTGTAAATTTGCAAAAAATATAATAGGAATAATTACAAAAAAACATATAAAACAGGAGGTAAAATATGGGAACAAAAGGTAAATCAATTGTTAAATTAGATGTTGATAAGCTGATAGAAATGTTAAACAAAGCTTATGCAGATGAGTGGTTAGCATATTATCAATATTGGATTGGTGCCAAAGTAGTAAAGGGAGCAATGAGAGCTGAGGTGGAAGGTGAGCTCGTAGAACATGCTAATGAAGAGTTAGAACATGCTGAAAAACTCGCCGAAAGGATTTTACAATTAGGAGGTACGCCTTTATTAAAACCAGAAGATTGGTACAAAATGACTAATTGTGGATATGATGCACCGGAAAATCCCGATGTAAAAATCATTTTGCAACAAAACATTAAAGGAGAGCAATGTGCTATTGAAGTTTATAATAAATTGCTTGAATTTATTGGTAATAATGATCCTATCACTTATCATCTGATTTGTGAGATACTCGAAGACGAAGTAGAGCATGAAGATGATCTAGAAAATATCATGGAAGATATCGAATCTATGATTAAATAAGATTTTAGTTTACAATTTTTTTCAAAAAATAAACCCCTGTAAATTAATTTGCAGGGGTTTATTAATGGTATAATTTAAAGAAATGAGATCATACACAAAATAATCAGATATGAATAGCTTCATTATAGGCTGCTGCGGCTGCTTCCATGATAGATTCAGAAAGTGAGGGATGAGGATGGATAGATTCATAGATATCTTTAGCTGTAGCATTCAAATTATGAGATACTACGAGCTCAGCAATCATTTCAGTGGTATTTTCCCCTATTAAATGAGCCCCTATAAGTCTATCAGTTGAAACATCGAAAATCAATTTTATCATACCGTCTAATAGGCCATTAGCTTTGGCTTTTCCATTAGCAGTGAAAGGGAATTTTCCAATTTTGATATTAAAACCATCATTTATAGCTTCGTGCTCTCTATAACCAAAGCTAGCTACTTCGGGATTAGTATATATACATGAAGGGAAAAAATTATAGTCGAGTGGGTTCACTTGTTTACCTGCAATTTTATCTACACAAATCATAGCTTCTTTAGAAGCCAAATGAGCTAGAGCTGGAGTATCTATTACATCACCTATAGCGAAATAGCCATCAATATTAGTACGATAAAAATCATCTACCACTATTTTACCTTTATTTGTTCTAATACCTATGTCTTCTAATCCAATATTTTCTATATTAGCTTGAATACCTACAGCACTCAAAACCATTTCAGTTTCAATATTTTGAATACCTTTAGGAGTGTGCACTGTGAGAAATATTTTTTTATTTTTTATTTCGCTTTTTAGTACTTCGGATGATGTAAGAACATTGATTTTTTTCTTTCTAAAAATTCTCTCCATAGTTTTACTAATCTCTTGATCTTCTAAAGGTAAGAGTCTATCAAGAAACTCAATAATAGTCACATTGACACCTAGTGAAGAATAAAAATCTGCGAATTCCATTCCTATAGCTCCACTACCGACTACTACCATTTCTTTAGGCAAATGGTCAAGAATGAGAGCGTCTTTGTAATTAATGATAAACTTACCATCTTGAGGCAAAGCTGATATTTGTCTAGATCTACTACCTGTAGCTATAATAATATTTTTTGCTTCATAAATATTGACATTATCATCTACATCTTTGACTTCTACGTTGTGATTAGATAATAATTTAGCTACACCTCGAGCTAGATTTACATTATTTTTTTTGAAAAGAAAATCAATAGATTTATTCATCATCGATGCAATATCTCTGCTTCTTTTTACTATTTGTGGCATATCTATTAGAGGTGGTTCATTAATTTTAATACCATAATTATTAGCTGAGATTATTTCTCGATAAATATGAGCTGAGCGTAAAAGAGCTTTGGTGGGTATACATCCCCAGTTAAGGCAAGTACCACCTAAGTTTTCTTTTTCTACGACTAACACTTGCATACCTAATTGAGCTGCTCTAATGGCTGCTACATAACCACCAGGTCCACTACCTATAACTATTAGATCATACATAATCATTTTTTAGCAAAGATAAGATTAAATTTTTGAAAAAAAATGGTAAATAATAATGATTTCTATACAAGACCGATCTAATATTGAGATTGGGAGAGGTGAGGGTATATTAGAATCTTAATCAAGTAATCATATTATAAAGACCATTTATCAGAATTATTAATCATATTTACTAATTTTCCGATAATAAAGTCGTATTGTAAATGTAGATAATCTTTAATATTTTCATCAATATAATTGCAATTAAAAGCGAAATCTAACCAGACTTGAGTTTCCGCAGCTTCGCTTTCAGCATCAGATAGTTTTGCTATAAAAGCTTTTCTGTATCTACGTTTACGAAAAGCTTCTGCTATATTCGCACAAACGGATCTAGAAGATCTCCGTATTTGATCTGTTAGAGAATATAATTCAGTGCGTGGAAAATTATTGGATAAATTAAAAATTTCCATTGCATTTGTAAAAGCAAGTTGGTAAACTTCCAACTCTTGATGATTATTTATTTTGCTCATATAGATTTTTTTTTAAAATTACTAATTAAAAAATTACAAAGTCATGAATTATCAGTTTGCCAATATTTAGTGGTAAAATATTTTTCCTTTACTTTTCATGTATTCACATGTTAGCGGTTTCACCTCTTCATCCTCTCATAATTTCAATTCCTTATGGTGCGATAATATTGAGACAGTGGAGACAGTGGAGACTGGGAG
>LFSZ01000054.1 GCA_001512885.1 Rikenellaceae bacterium DTU001 | reverse complement strand
AGTGTACAAGTAGTCGATAAGCATGTAAGTGATTTCAAGGTTTGGTTGCGACGATTTAGAGGTGTGGCTACTAAATACCTCCAGAGCTATCTGATGTGGTTTGTAATCACACATAAATACTTGACAAGTGAGATAGAATCTGACATTGGTAGGCTTTTAAATCTCGCATCCTCGGATAGATGGGCGTGGGATGAGTATTGGCGGCTAGTGAATACAAAGTATAGATAAACTACTTCAAGTAAAACAATGATTTGCTTTGATGTACAAACAATTCATTTAGACATTGTAACCAAATCTATTCCCCTCACTCTCTAAACTAATTTATGTTGATTATATTAATTGATTTCATAAATAAAATTAAGTATTTAAGTACTTAATGAAAATAAAAAGATATAAATGAAACGAGACAATATATAAGACATTGGAAAAATTGACATCAAGAAATTTTGAATTTTTTAGCCATAAGCTACAAATTCCAAAAATAGTTTGTCCATTTTAATTTTGCATGATTTATTTTTGATTTTAATCTAAGTTAATTATTACTACAAAAAAATATTAAAATTATCTATTTTTTATGATTGTAAAAAAATAAATAATTTTGTCTATTATAAATTTGTTAAATTTTATTTAATGAAAAATTTTAATTTGCCCTTATACAAATTTCATGGTGTTGGTAATGATTTTGTTTTATTAGATGCACGCAACATCGATGATAGTAATTATATCAAAAATACAAATAAAATTTGTGATAGGCATTTTGGTATAGGTGCTGATGGTATAATTTTTTTGAAAAATAGTGTAAAAGATAAAAGTAAATTTTCAATGATTTATTACAATTATGATGGCACTAAAGCTGATATGTGTGGTAATGGGGCTCGCTGTATTTGTGCTTTTGCTAATTTATTAGGAATTGTAGATGTATCCGAAAATTTTATATTTGACACCGATGATGGTATACATAGAGCAGTGATACACAATAGGCGAAATTATTTGTGGGATATTGAAATTTCTATTAATATTTTATCACAAATTAATAAAATAAATGATGATTTGTTTTTTGTAAATACTGGGGTCCCACATTTAGTAAAATTTGTGGATGATATCGATACTATAGATGTGTATAATGAAGGTAAAAAATATAGATATTCAACTCAATATTTTGAAAAAGGTATAAATATAAATTTTGTGCAGTATGGTGATAATATTAAAATCAGAACTTATGAAAGAGGTGTAGAAGGAGAAACTCAAGCTTGTGGTACTGGTGTATGTGCTACGGCTATTGTGATTAATAATCTTTTTAATAAATCATTTCCTATTTCTATTCATACGCAAGGTGGTGAATTACAAATTAATGAATTTATCGAAAATGAAAAAAAAATATTAACTCTACGTGGACCAGCTACATTGGTTTTTATTACTGATAAATATTATTTATAACTTTGCATAGATAATTTATTAATATGAATTTACAAGGGAAAAATATTAGACTAAGAGCTCCAGAATTAGATGACATTGATTGGATGTACGAAATAGAAAATAATGACTGCTATTGGTACCTTAGCGAAACATACCAGCCATTTTCTAAATGGGCTATTGAAAATTTTATTAAAGGGCAAACTGATATTTTTACTGAAAAACAATATAGATTTGTAGCCGAAGATAAATTAAAAAACAAAATTGGAATATTAGATTTATATAATTTCACACCTATTCATAAAAGGGCTTTTGTCGGTATATTTATAGATGAACTCTACCGAGGTAAACATTTCGGTTTAGAATCCATAAAACTTGTAGAGAATTATTGTTTTAATATTTTGCAACTTCATCAACTCTGCGCTCTAATACCTTCTGACAATGTAATAAGCATACATTTATTTGAAAAAGCTAATTTTGTATTTCAAAGCTCTAGAAAAGATTGGTATCTGATTAAAGGTAAATTTGTTGACGAATTATTTTATAATAAATGGAATTATAATGAAATGGATTAAACTTTTTGTTATTTTAATAATAATCATATCAAGTGGTTTTTATTTCACTTTTTATTTTCCTAATGTTAAATTATCTGATAATAAGGAAGATACTATTATTTACGTTTATCCTGCAACGAGCGAAAATGAATTTAAAGATATGTTGAAACAAAAAAAATTATTGAGACTACCATGGACTTTTGACTTAGCCACTAAAATCAAATATTTTACTGTAAAGCCTGGTAGATATAAAATATATAATGGCTCGAATAATAATGAATTAATTAATAAAATACGTATCGGCGATCAGGAACCTATAAAATTGACCTTTAATAATATTAGAACAATAGAAGAATTAGCTGAAAAAATATCTGGACAATTTATTTTCACAAAGGAAGATTTTTTGCAAATTATAAAAGATAATGATTTTTTAGATTCACTTGGATTTAATAAACAAAACATAGCTTGTATATTTTTGCCAAACACATATTTTTTTTATTGGACTACTACACCTAAAGAATTTGTTTTGAGAATGAAAAAAGAATGGGATGATTTCTGGACAGATGAGAGATTGCAAAAAGCAAAAAAAATGAATCTATCACCAGAAGAGGTATGTATCTTAGCTTCTATAGTGGAAGCTGAAACTAAAAAATGGGACGAAATGTCCATTGTAGCAGGTGTTTATATTAATAGATTAAAAAGAAATATGCCTTTAGAATCTGATCCTACTATAATTTTTGCACATCAAGATTTTGAAATTAAAAGAGTATTAAATGGACACTTAAAAATTAATTCTCCATATAATACTTACAAAAATAAAGGATTACCGCCTGGCCCTATACTTTTACCATTTCCACGTACAATAGATTCTGTACTTAATTATCAACAACACGATTATTTATTTTTCTGTGCTAAAGATGATTTATCAGGATATCATACATTTAGCCGCACTATATCTGAACATCAACAATGTGCTAAAAAATATCATACAGCCTTAGACAGATTAAATATAAAAAGGTAAATCAATCAGACTTATTATCCTATCAATAAATTATAAATAATGAGTTTAATAAGAAAAATATTCTTAATTTTACAATCAAGATTTTTTTAATATGAAGAAAATCATTGCTTTTGTTACATTATTTTTATTTGCACTTGTAGGTTTTTCTATGAATATTAGATCTATTGAAATACAGTATGAGCCAATTAACAATTTAACATATAAAGCTAGAGTGATTTGTTATGTTTATGAGCATGGTCCCATAGATCAATGGATTTCATTTAACTGGGGTGATGGTACTATTAGTTATTTAAGTTTATCCTCTGTATCTCCATCTGGTTTACCATATCTGAAAAAAGTAATTTACAGTGGTCAACATACATATAGTGGATCATCTACTTTTTTATTAAGTGTTTCTTATAAATGTAGAGGTCCTTATGTATTTAATATACCTCTTTCGGTTCAGAAATCTTTGTATACAGAAGCTTTGTTAGTAATTAATCCTTATATATCAGATCAGCATTCATTGATATTTCAAACCCCTACTCCTTTTAATATTTGTAGTGGAGTTTTGCAAGAGCTGGACCTCAGTATCTATGACCCAAATCCAAATACTAATGCTATATATACTTATGAATTGCTAGCTTGCAGAGATTCAGCTGGTACTAATATCAATAATTATAATTTTCCCCCTGCTACTAATGATTTTTCTCTTAATCCAAATACAGGACTACTTACTTGGGATGTTCCTTTAAGAGGTGAATACAGTTTCGTAGTGAGAGCTAAAAAAATTTTATCTGGAGTAATAGTAGGTTACGTAGATAGAGACATTACTATTATAGTAAACGATTGTCAAAGTATTAGTCCTATTTTAAATACACCCGTAGACACTTGCATTATAGCAGGAGACACTTTATCTTTCCCCGTTTCGGCTTCGTTTGTTTTAGATGATACTATGGTTTTAACAGCTACTGGTCAATTAATAGACCTAGGAGCTGATTTTTTACAACCTATCAAAGGTATTAATAATGTAGCTTCAGAATTTAATTGGGGTAGCACCTGCGATTTTGTATCAATTAGCCCTTATAATATTACATTTAGAGTGGATGTAATTAATAAAAATAATACATCTAGTCTATATAATTTTAATAATGGACTTCTTAGTCCATTTACTTCTAATGTACCAGTAATGTTTAATAATCCATGTGGTAATGGATGGGACAATACTAGATATTTGTGGTTTGGCAAAAATGAGCCTGCTCCACGTGCACTCACTAGTCCTATATTAGATTTATCCAATGGAGATTATATAATAGAATTTGATATGAGATTTGAAGAACATACTGGCTATGGTGGTTCTAATTGCGAAGGTCCTGATGAACCAGACGAGGGTATTTATTTACAATATAACACTACAAATTCTGATGATAATTGGATAAATATAGTTTACTTTAATCCAAATCCTAAATATCAAGAAGAAGGGGGGCATGAATTTAATTTAATTCATTGGAATAATTACACAGTTTTATTACCTAACGAAGCTCTTACTCCTAATACACGAATTAGATGGTATCAAGAACGCTCTACTAATTATGATTATGATCATTGGGGTTTAGATAATATCGGCTTTTTGCGTATAGCTGATATTCCTAGTATATACAAAAAAATAGATATTTCAGTTATAGCTCCAGCCCCGGAAAATCTTCAAGCTACCGCAACCCCTTATGGAATAGAGCTAAAATGGAATAAAGAAAAATGTGATAATGCTATTGGATATAAAATTTATAGAAAAGCTTCTCAAACTAGTTATATGCCAGGTACTTGCGATACAGGATTACCAGATTCACTTGGTTTTATTTTGATAAATACAACAACTTCTTTAAATGATACTACCTACATAGATTATATAAATTTTAATAATTTAACTAGTGGTAATGAATATTGCTATCGAGTATATGCATACTTCTCTGATGGTGCTAGAAGCAAAGTATCTAATGAGACTTGTACTATTATGAATGATGTTAGCCCTATAATTACACATGTCAGCATATCAAATACAGACGAAATTAATGGAGAACTCTATTTGCAATGGTCTAAACCTGATGATTTAGATACTATTGCTCATCCTGGTCCCTACAAATATGATATATATTATGGTGAAAATTTAATAGGAGATGATTATATATATGCAATTAGTAAATATGGATTGGATGATACAACATTTGTCCATCAAAATATTGATACTAAAAATAAGCCATATCATTATCAAATTAGATTATTTAATAAGGTAAATAATCAGTGGCATCATATTAATAGCTCATCAGTAGCATCTTCGGTATTACTCACTGCTACTCCTGGAGATAAGAAAATTAATTTAAAATTTGAATATCAAGTCCCTTGGAGTAATGATAGCTTTTATGTATATAGATATAACGATTTTTCTTATTCATATGAGTTAATTGCTAAAACTCTAATACCTGAATATATAGATACTGGCCTAATAAATGGTAAAACTTATTGCTATAAGGTATTAGCTTATGGTCATTATTCTGCTCCTGGATTTGTAACTCCCTTAGAAAATTGGTCTCAAGAGCTATGTGCTATTCCTATAGACACAGAACCACCATGCACACCAATCCTATCTGTTAATCCTGATTGTAATTCACTATCAAATATTTTAACTTGGCAAAATGTAATTACACAATGTAACGTACAAGATTTTAGTCATTATGAAATATTTTATTCACCCACTATACATGGTGGGTTTTATTTGCTTTCCAGTACAATAGATACTACATTTATTCACACTTTGACTAATACAATAGCTGGCTGCTATTATGTAGTAGCCATAGATACTAATAATAATGTATCTATGCCATCAGAGAATATATGTTCTGATATTAATAATTGCGATTTATATTCACTGCCTAATGTATTCACACCTGATGGTGATGGTTATAATGATTTATTTAAGCCTTTTCCTTATGATTTTGTAGAAAAAGTACATCTTTTAATTTATAATAGATGGGGGAATTTAGTTTTTGAAACTAATGATCCTGATATTAATTGGGACGGCAAAAATATTAATTCTGGTAAACCTGTTCCTGATGGCGTATATTTTTATTTATGTGAAGTCTACGAATGGAGACTAGAAGGATTGACTTCAAGACTTTTGACAGGTACTATTACTATTATTAGGCATTAACAATAAAACAGTGATAAATATTAAATTGTAGGAGTTAAATATTTTTGACCACACAAAAATATTTTTTTATATAAATTGAATCTCCTGCACTATGTGAAATTTTTTTAAAATATTTAGTCATTTCTTTTTGTAATAAATCTAATAAAAAAAGGTTCTACTGAAATATAGAAATACTAAAATTTATATGATTTGTTTCGAAATCATACAAGTAGATTTTTAAAAAAATAAAGAGTTTAGATTTAGTTAATTTAATGATTTACACATTATGTGAAAATGTAAAAATTTATTAAAACCTCATTATAAGCTAAATATACGAAAGATGTAAATAATAATTGATTTGTAAAAAGTAATTAAATGGTAAAGTTTTTAATCTATGTTTCAATTAACATATGTTATATTCACTAACTCTCTATACCGATACCACGCCCACCTGTCCGAGGATGCGAGGTTGAGCATTCGCCCAGTATTGCTTACAGTCTTACCTGTGAGGTATTTACCCATCACTACATACCACATAATGTAGTTTTGCAGGTATTTGGTAGCTACACCCCTAAATTTGAAGTATACCCAATTCGTGAATTCACTAGCCTTTTTCTTGACGGTACTTAGGCTATATATACCTTGCTTTTGTCTATGGTTAGTTATTATTTCTTTGTGCTTGATTACATTTCTTCTAACCTTTTTGAATGCTTTTTTATTACTGCTACACATGACTCCATCCTTTGGCATTTTAGCCTTCAGAAATTGCTCTATCTGTTCTGAACTTAGCTTTTTGCCATCAAATTTTTTGAATAATAA
>LFSZ01000015.1 GCA_001512885.1 Rikenellaceae bacterium DTU001 | reverse complement strand
TTATTTTGAACAATAACATTAGAATTAGCACCTGTAAGATTTAGATTTCCATTACTTTCATTGATTAAATGCCCATTTACTATCAAATAAGCATTAGAAGTAACTATGCAATAATTTTTATTTATTAAATAAACTTGAGAGATGGAATTAAAGCTAATCCACATCAAAATGAAAAGTAAAATTAATTTTTTCATGTTTTATATCTTTATAAATAAATAAATTTGTACAAAATTAATATATTTTTTAAATAAAGCAAATATTTCAAACTAAAAACATAAATATTTATTTATAATGGATGTAAACATTGCTTAATTATGATTTTGCATATAAACTTTTAATATTT
This sequence comes from Rikenellaceae bacterium DTU001, assembly GCA_001512885.1. Taxonomy (GTDB): domain Bacteria; phylum Bacteroidota; class Bacteroidia; order Bacteroidales; family DTU049; genus DTU049. The sequence goes on along the minus strand of LFSZ01000015.1, from coordinate 15,293 downwards.
GTAATACATTCAAAAAACATAAGTAAATTTGTAATTATCTTATAAAAATTTTTAGAAATGCATATATTTGATTTTTTAGTAATAGGAAGTGGTGCAGCAGGCTTAAATTTTGCATTAAAAGCATCAAAAATAGGTAGTGTAGGCATAATAACAAAAGAAGAACTACACAACACCTCTACCTATCATGCTCAAGGTGGTATAGTTGGGGTAATGTATCCGCCTGATAATTTCGATAAACATATACAGGATACTTTAGAGGCAGGGGCATATCTGAATGATAGAGAAGTAGTAGAAATAACATCAAAAGAAAGTCCAGAAAGAATAAAAGAACTCATAGAATTGGGAGTAAGGTTTGATAAAAAAGTAACGGGAGAATATGATCTAGCTAAAGAAGGTGGCCATAGTGAGCCACGCATTTTTCATTTTAAAGACAAAACGGGATATGAAATTGAAAGAGTCTTATCAAATAAAGTTTTAGAAAATCCAAATATAGATGTATTCGAACATTATTTTGCAGTCGAATTGATTACTCAACATCATATGGGAATCAAAGTGTATGAGGCAATGACAGACATAGAATGCTATGGTGCTTATGTTCTCACGCCAGAAGGCAAAGTGGAACGATTCCTTTCCAAATTTACTATTTTAGCTACAGGAGGCAGTGGTAATGTATATCTAACAACAACAAATCCAACTGTTGCAACAGGTGATGGTGTAGCTATGGCTTATCGAGCAAAAGCTCAAATAATGGATATGGAATTTTTTCAATTTCATCCTACCGCCTTATACTATCCAAAAGAAAGACCAGCCTTTCTGATTACAGAAGCTTTAAGAGGTTATGGAGCCGTATTAAAAGATATTAAAGGCAAAGAATTTATGCATAAATATGATTCACGTAAATCTCTAGCTCCAAGGGACATAGTAGCTAGAGCTATAGACAACGAAATGAAAATTAGTGGATCTGAACATGTTTATCTCGATTGTAGGCATATTAAAAAAGATGAACTATTAGAACATTTCCCCACTATTTATGCAAAATGCTTAAGCATTGGGATCGATATGACAAAAGAAATGATACCTGTAGTACCAGCAGCTCATTATCAAGTAGGTGGTGTTGTAGTTGATCACTATGCAAGGACTAGAATTAATAGGTTGTATGCTTGTGGTGAAGTTTCTCGTACTGGACTTCATGGTGCTAATAGATTAGGTTCTAACTCACTACTCGAAGCCCTCGTTTTTAGTCATAGAGCCGCTTTAGATGTAGAAAAAAATTTAAAAAATTATTCTGTAAATACTAATATTCCAGAGTGGAACGATGAAGGAGTAAAATTAAATGAAGAATTAGTATTGATAACTCAAGAGGTAAAAGAACTCAATCAAACCATGACAGCCTATGTAGGGATTGTAAGATCAAATTTGAGATTAAATAGAGCAATAAAAAGATTACAAATGCTTCATGAAGAAACTGAAGAACTATACAAAAAATCTATTATAAATCGACAAATTTGTGAATTAAGAAATATGATTTTAGTGGGATACTTGATTACTACTATGGCGCTAGCCCGTAAAGAGAGTGTAGGACTTCATTATAATATAGATTATCCGTTTAAAAATAATAAAAAGCAATAGACTTACGTCATGTTTCCATTTCCCTTTATATTAATAATGTAATTATTTAGAATTTTGTAAATTAACTCATTGTTTTCCAATAACATACTATTTTAATTTATTTATGATAGCTATTAATAAATCATTTTATTTATTTTTTATTAACAAAAAAAGATGTATATTTGATCTTTTAAAAAAAAACAAACTATATCACTGTGAGCAATATTACTTTGTATATAAATAATTTACTTAGTAAAATAATAAAAACACCTACTAAAGATCAACAAGTAACTTTTATAAATCTATTGTCTGCCTTTCTAAAACCAACTAGAAAGGATAATCACATTTTTATGCTTACAGGTTCGGCTGGTACAGGTAAAACTACAGTAGTAGAAGCACTCATAAAAACAATACCCATCATCAATGAAAGTATAGAAAATAATATATTAATGCCAATAAAATTACCGAAGCAGCCAATTAGTGTATACTTAACTGCTACTACTGGTAAAGCTGCTAGAATGTTAGAAAATCGTTGTCAATATTCTGCCTGTACTATTCATAAACTGATTTATACTCTAGATGATAATAAATCAGAAGTATCGCGTAGTAGATTACGTTGGTATTACAAAATAGCTGATCCACTGACAGATCCTTATTCTGTTCTCTTCATTGATGAGAGTTCTATGATCAGTTCATTAAATCAAGAAGATGATAATGTAATCTTTGGTAGTGGAAATTTGATAGATGATATATTGACTTTTGGCACTAATGCTAAAATAGTTTTTGTAGGAGATCCATATCAACTACCCCCTGTAAATGAACATAAAACTCTTGCATTAGACCCCGAACTTTTCGAAATGAAATATTTCTTTCCTGTCCAGTATTTTGAATTACGTGAACCAGTACGTTTTTCTAAATATTCAGGTATCTATCAAATAGCATACCAAATCCGTGATACTTTGACATCTGGTAATCAATCTAATATAAATATAGAAGAGAATGGAAATGTAACGCTCTATGATAGTGTAGATGAAATCATAAATCATCATGTTGATATTCTCAAAAATAAGCCCACTTTGCCAACAACTATGATAGCTTATACTAATAATGTGGTATCGACTCTTAATAAAAAAATTCGTTCTAAACTTTTAAAAAATACTAAAAAATTATTAAATAATAATGAATATGTAATGGTGATAAAAAATAATTATTTGTATGATCTTATGAATGGTGAGATAGTACAAATAATAAATATGGAAAGTGAATGCAAACGTATAGAACATCTACGTTTTAGAAAAGTTAAATTAAAATATGGGTCCGATGATAATGATGTAATGAAGTGTATGGTACTAGAAAATACATTAGAACCAAATTTTAATTATACTTTTCAGGATGAGCTATTAATTTTAAGCTACATTTTTGAAAAAATTCAAAAACAAAATCCCGATTTATTGGACAATAAACGTTCATTAATGTTTAGATTGCAAAATGATCCATATCTAAATGCACTGAGACTTAAATATGCTTATGCTATTACTTGCCACAAGGCTCAAGGAGGCGAATGGGAAGAGGTTTCTATTGTAACAGAGTCTATGCTTTATCATTCGAAACAACCATCAGATTTTGTTCTTAGATGGCTATATACTGCTATTACTCGAGCTAAATCTAATGTAAATCTTTTACGTCGCCCAGCTCGACCGGCTGATTTTATAGATGAGCTAAAATTTGATGTTCATTATAAAATGGGGAAATTTATACCTCGTTATTATACAGGCTATATTTATATAAAAGATTTTAAAATATGGACTGCTCGTTCTGGTGTCAAGTATGTATCTTTGGATAGTAATGAGATTTTATTGATACAAAAAAATTTGATAGAATGCGATATACCAGATAGTTTGCCTTGTTATGCATTTTGTAAAAATGGTAGAATTATCAGATGGCAAAAGGATTTAGATGAATAAAGAGACTAGCAATCAAGGTGAGCGAGCAAATAGAAAAATAAGTGGAGATGTGAAAAAGAAATTAGTACACACAATAAAATTTCAATATAAATATCATTTTTAAAAAAAAAATTGAATATGATTATTTTTGAGACTATCTCATCAAAATTAGAAAACTACGAGGTGATTAAATTAGTTCAACAATTTTGTAAAGAAAACAATAATATAGCACTCGTAGTAGGAGGTGCTATTAGAGATTCGTTATTAGGATTAGAAATAGAGGATATAGACATAGTCATACAAGGTGATTGGCAAAAATTAGCAGAATTCATCTGTGAAAAATTGCAGATAAATAATTTAGTATTTTTTAAGCGTTTTTTAGCAGCTCATTTTGTTTATAAAGGAATAGAATGGGAGATAACCTCCGCTAGAAAGGAAAGTTATCGGCAAGATAGTCGCAACCCTGATGTAGAACCTGCTGATCTCGAAGACGATTTTCTTCGTAGGGACTTTACTATCAATGCTATAGGAATAGAGCTATGGCCTCAGTTTGGTAAAGTCTGGGATCCTTTTAATGGATTTGATGATTTACACAATCGTATCATTCGTACTCCTAATGACGCTAATATTACTTTTTCTGATGATCCACTTCGTATGCTTAGAGCTATCAGATTTGCTAGTAAATTAAATTTTGATATTGAAGCTAGTACTTGGGAAGGTATAAAAGCCAATAAAGAACGCATCTCTATCGTAGCACCTGAACGCATATCAGAGGAATTAAACAAAATGTTATTATTGCCTATACCTTCTATTGCTTTTAATTTATTAAATGATTCGGGACTTTTAGATTATATATTACCAGAATTAACAGCTCTGAAAACAATAGATACAGAACTAGATTTCTCTCATAAAGATAATTTCAAGCATACACTACAAGTATTGGATAATGTGTGCCAACAATTAGAAAATATACCTGATCATCCTAACAATCTTTGGCTACGTTGGGCAGCACTTTTGCATGATATAGGTAAAGCAAAAACCAAACGATACGACGAGAAAACTGGCTTTAGCTTTCATAATCATGAGATCGTAGGTGCTAAAATGGTTCCTATTATTTTTAAACGCTTACATTTGCCATTAAATGAAAAAATGGATTATGTAGTCAAGTTGATACTACTACATCTGAGACCTATAGCATTAGTAGATGACAATGTAACAGATAGTGCCATTAGACGATTAATGGTAGATGCTGGTGAGGATTTGGATGATCTGATGATATTATGTGAATGTGACATTACATCAAAAAATATTCGGAAAGTTAAAAAATTTACAGATAATTTAAAAAATTTGAAAAAAAAATTTGATGAGATTGAAGAAAAAGATCGGCTTAGAAATTTTCAACCTCCTATCAGTGGCGAAGTAATAATGCAAACATTCGATCTGAAGCCATCTAAACTCGTAGGTGATATTAAAACTGCTATCAGAGAAGCTATTATCGATGGAGAGATCCCTAACGAGTATGATGCTGCTTATAAATTTATGTTAGAATATGGTAAAAAACTAGGACTAAAACCAAAGGATATAAATTTTAATCAATAAATTGTCTTATCCATAAAATAAGTTTACAGACAATATTATTAGAAATAATTAATAAACTTGAGATTAATATTGACTAAAAATTAATTTATAAAGATATAATATTTTTTTTAATTCCAACAATTTTTTTTATCTTTGTGTATTATGATCAAAAGAAGTACTATTGATTTTATTCTTGATAATGTGCCTATAGATGAGGTAGTGAAAGAATATGTAACATTGCATAAACGGGGTAATAACTTATTTGGTTTGTGCCCTTTTCATAATGAAAAAACTCCATCATTTAGTGTGGCTCCAGATAAAGGTATTTTTAAATGCTTCGGTTGTGGTGAGAGTGGCAATGTAATAACTTTTTTAATGAAAATAGAACAACTGTCTTACCCAGAAGCCATACGTACTATAGCTAAAAAATATCAAATACCTGTAGATGAAGATGGTAGCGAATTAGATGAAGAAAAAGATGAAAAAGAAAAAATCTTTATATTAAATCAAATAGCTCTCGAATGGTTTAAAGCTCAACTATGGAGTAGTGAAGAAGGTGTAGATATTGCCTTATCTTATCTTCATCATCGTGGTATTTCGGACTATACCATACAGAAATTTAATCTTGGTTACGGTCTCAACCAACGCGATGCTTTTAGAAATCATGCTTTGAAAAAAGGTTTTACAGATGAGGATCTAATAAATGCAGGATTAATAATACCAGATAGCTTAGCAGATAGATTTAGGGGTAGGTTGATTTTCCCGATTTTTAATGTTGGTGGTAGGGTTATCGCTTTTGGTGGTAGAGCTATCGGAAATAATAAGAATATTGCTAAATATGTAAATTCCCCTGAAACGCTCATTTATACCAAAAGCAACATAGTATATAATCTTAATAATGCTAAAAAAAATATTTCACAACAAGACCTATGTTACATAACAGAGGGCTACATGGATGTTATTTCACTCGTACAAGCTGGCATAGATAATGTAGTAGCTTCTGCTGGTACTAGTTTGACCGAAGTTCAAATAAAAACCATACATCGATTTACTAATAATGTTTGTCTGATGTATGATGCTGATAGTGCCGGCATAAAAGCTTCTTTCAGAGCTATAGATATGCTTTTGGAGGAAGGATTAAATGTATATCTTATCTCATTCCCAGAAGGTGAAGATCCAGATTCCTTCACTCATAAAGTCTCAACTACTGAACTCATAGATTATTTAGAAACTAATAAAGAAAATTTTATCAATTTCAAATCTCACCATTTAATAGGTGACAAAACAAATGATCCTATCAAAAAAGCTGATGCTATTCGTAATATATTATTCTCTCTCTCTCATATTTCCGATCCATTAATACAAGCAGAATACTTAGTTTATATTTCAAAAAATTTTGATATTGATGAATTTACTCTTAGAGAAGAATTTCAAAGAATATTAAGAGATCGTTTAAAAAAACAACTACAAAATACTTATAATTACAATCCCATAACTGATAAACCAAAGAAAAAATTAAAAAATCAAAAAAATTTATCATCTATAAACAATAAAATTAACCAACAAGAAAAAAGAATATTATACATACTTATACATTTCGGTAATAGGATATTAACTTTTATAGAAAAAGATGAATTTAACTTTGATACTCAAATAGATATACCTACTTGGAAATATATTAATCAAGAGCTAAAACTCGATAAAATTGAGTTTGCTTTTTATAAAGATCTTTATGAGCTAATAATAGATCAGTATCAAACATTTAATAATTTTAATATAAATAATATAATCAGTGATTTAAATCCAGAAGAACAAGATTTAATGTACGATTTGCTTTTAGATACTTTTAAACTTAGTGAAAATTGGGAAAAAAAATTAAAAATTGAGGTAAATACCATTGAAAATAATGATTTACTTTATTATTATGAAGTGGAATGTTCTATCTTGGAATACAAAGCTCTAATACTAGATAAACTAAAAAATGAAACACGTGAAAAAATAAAAAAAACTAATAATCAAGAAGAACAAGAAAAATTACTAGAAGAATTTGCAATTTTAAAACATTTAGAAAACCAAATTCTAAAAAAAATTAGTTCTAGAAATTTAATTAGATAACTATGGATAATTTGAAAATAAAAGAATTAAAAGATAAAAAAACGGCAAGAAAATATATAAAGCAATTGATAAATAATATAAATCCAGACTCAAGAGAAAAAAAAGCATCGCAAGTGTGGGATAGAGTCTCATTGCATCCAAGATTTAGAAATGCCAAGGTCGTAATGACTTATTGGTCTTTTGGCGATGAATTGCCTTCACATGATTTTGTGCTAAATTGGTCTTTTCAAAAGATAATTTTATTACCACGCATAGATGGAGACAATATTGTGCCAGTAAGATTTATGGGTATGGAATACATGTCTATTGCCAACAAATATGGTATCATAGAGCCAGTCGGTGATCCATGGCAAGATTATGATAAAATAGATTTAGTTTTAGTGCCCGCATTAGCTTATGATCACAATGGACATAGATTAGGTAGAGGTAAAGGATATTATGATAGATTTTTAAAAAAATTAAATGCTTATACTATAGGTATAGCATTTGAAGAACAGATACTCGATTACATACCATATGATGATAATGATGTTAAAATAGATGAGGTGATTTTTTACTAACCATTACGCTATATTTTTATTAGTATCAGTTTATAATGTTCTCTTAGTCTTACCTACACTCTTTACTCATCAGTACCAAGGTTTCTATATGATTAGTATATGGGAAAAAGTCAAAAAAATGAATAGCATTGATATTATAATTTTCATTAAACAACATCAAATCATTTTTTAAAGATTTAGTATTACACGATAGATAAGCTATCTTGCTAGGAGGTGATTTTAATATTTCTTTTATACATTGTTTGCCCATGCCACTTCTAGGAGGATTAGTATACATTACATAATTTTCGAAAAAATCAGGCTCTTTTTTAACGAGAGCACTCATTCTGTTGTCTACTTGTCCTACAAAAAACCTTGCTTTATTAGCATTTTTTTTAGCACATTCAATAGATATCGCTAAATGTTCTATTCCATAAATATTTTTAAAATATTTTATTGCTATTGATGATGCTATGCCGATACCACAATATAAATCTAAAAAATTGTCTATACCTTTTAAAAAATCTATAGCTATTTGCAAACTTTCTATATGCAAAGAATGTATTTGTTGCTGAAATACTAATGGATGATACCAATATCCATCAGCATCTTTTAAAAATAAATCTCCATAAACTGGATAAATATAACTTTTTAAAAATATTTTATTGCCTGTCGAGGGATTCAAATGAAGATATAAATAAGGAAAGTCAACATTAGAAAAAATTGCTTTAGTTGTATCTAAATACCTTGCTAAATGAGAGTGATGGTCCTTCAAAACTAAAATAACAGTCTCATTATTAAAAGAAATATATTGTAGTGGAAATTTATCATATTGAGGCAAAGAATATTTAATAATATCAATTTTTTTATTGATTGCTTCTGGTTGTAGCGGGCATAGATCTATATTTACAATATCAGATTTTTGAATTAATCCAATTTTAGGGGGAATAATTGCAGACTTAACGTGTAAAAGAATTTTTTTTCTATAGTGTAATACATCTTTTGGGTGCATAATTATAGGAACATTATTACTTACAAATGGTTTTAAGTTTTTAATAGCAGTATTAATTTTTGTTTTCCATATATTATTATATGTCGCAGTAGAATACAAGCATGCCCCGCATTTAGGATGTATCGTACACATATTAAATTTATAAAATAATTAAAAAAATATTACTGTTATAAATAAAATTTTTATTTACATTTAGGATTGATGCCTAAAACGTATTTGTCTATTATTTCTAATTTATTAAAAAATTCAAATCCAGCGAAATCAATCATCATATAAAATTTAATAGTTTTAGTGTAATCTTCTAAGATCAGCTTAGCTAATGGGTAATAGCTCCAATGCCATGGTTCAGGCTCATATCCGTATGGTCTCATGCTATCAAAATCTGTATAAGGCTCACAAAATCCATATTTTTCAGCATTATTTTGCAACCAATTATATACAAGTTTTCCGTAATCAGTTTGGAAGTATTCAATCTCTACACTATTAATATCAATATCAGTCCCCCAATGATGACGAGAAGTCCCGGGCATAGCTGTATATTTTAGTATTTCTTTTGTACGTTCTAAATCATCAGGTACGGCTAGGTATAAATCTTTATTATTTACAAATGTATAACCAAACCATTTATCTTCCCACAATTTTTTTTGATATTCATAAGTTCGCGTACCACTAACAATTAATAGAATTATACTGTCCTTTTTGGCATCTTCGTGCATTTGTATAAATGCTTCATAAACTTCTTTTCTTAGGTAGATGTCTCTAGCATCAGAAGTGTATTTTTTGTCTACTAAAACAAAATTACTATCATCAGCAGGATCAAATTTGCCTAATAAATATTTCTCATCCATTTGCCCTTTTAAATTTGTAATTACAAAAAAAATAAAATAAATAATTAGAAATCGTTTCATTTTTTATATTTATTCAGCATTTCGATAGCATTATTAACAATATTAGTAGCAGTAAATCCATAATACTTCATTAGTTCATCAGCTTTCCCACTTTCACCAAATCTATCATTCATAGCAATAGATTTGATATGGACAGGGTAATATTCTGAACACACCTCAGAGACTGCAGAAAAAAGACCACCAAATTTCTGATGCTCTTCGGCTACTATCATAATGTTACATTTTTGTGCAGCATCTATTAATGTATTTTTATCAATTGGTTTAATAGTGTGTATATTAATAACCATTGCTTTAATCTTATATTCATTATAAAGAATTTTAGCAGCTTCAATGCTTTCCCACACAAGCGATCCTGTAGCAATAATTGCAATATCTGTACCATCATTTAGTATTTCAGCTTTACCTATTTGTAGATGTGCTATTTCTGGTGAAAAATTAGGTAAGGGCTCTCTGCCAAAACGAATGTAAACGGGGCCATCTATTTGCTCAATAGCAGCTAAAACAGCATTTTTTACTTGATTAGCGTCGCATGGAGATAACACTGTCATGTTTGGTAAAGCACGCATAACAGCTATATCTTCTAATGCTTGATGAGTGGCACCATCGGGGCCTACACTTACACCAGCATGAGCACCACCTATGATTACTTTTGCATTATTATAACAAATAGATACACGTATTTGATCTGCACAACGAAAAGCAGCAAATACACCATAAGTACTAAAAACTGGTATTAATCCAGACAAAGCCATGCCAGCTGCACTAGCAGCTATATTCTGCTCTGCTATCCCCATGCTAAAAAATCTGCTTGGAAAATGTTCCTTAAATAGATTTAACCCTACTGATGCAGTAATATCTGCACCTAAAACCACTAAATTATCATATTTTTTACCAGCATCTAAAACACCTTCTCCGAAACCTAATCTACCAGCCTTCATTTTAATTTTTTACGAATTTAAAAAAAATATTTAAATAAACGTCTGTTTAATTAACATAAATTTATATAAAATAATATCACTATACTTTGAAACTTTTATTGAGTTTCTAAAAAAATAGTTTGTGGGGCCCGAAATTATCATCTGTTATACTTCAAGTATTTTATACTGTGTACACAGTGTAAAAGTAGTCAATTAGCATATTAATGATTTCAAGATTTGGTTACAGTGATTCAGAGGAGTAGCTACCAAATACTTCCAGAGCTATCTGATGTGGTTTGTAATCACACATAAGTACACGACAAACTAGATAAAATCTGCCTTTCGTAAATAGAACTACCTTAAGTATAACAATTATTAATTTCGATACATTTATAAATTCCAATTTATAAAAATTTTTATGACTTATTAAAAATCTTTAGTTATAGAAAAAATCAATCTAGGAGATAAAATACCTCGCTCCTCTATCCCCCATGCATAATCTAATCTCATAAAGTAACCAAGCAAATCTGCTCTTGCCCCGAAACCTATGCCCCCAACCAGCGGATTTCGAGCGTTATTGATAACCACTGTGATTGGTTTTTTATAATAATATTCAGGCACGTATATATTGATGTCTGCATAAGGATTTAAACCCAACCATGCCGAACCTATGTCACCGAAAAAGTTTAATTGAAACGTGTTAAGAAATTTAGATTTCAATGGCCTATTAAATAAAAATCTAAATATTGGAAAACGTATTTCAGAGTTAATAACAAAAAATGTATTGCCATTTCTAATATTCTGCGGCATACCTCTGAGATTAGTAGCTAAGGTCTGAAAAGAAAAATTCATTGATGGGTCCAAAACTGGTTGATACATGTATCTGGGAAATAACCAATTATCTACTCCCCCTAATATGTAAATTAAACGTGTGGAACCAAAAGATGTACCGCCAGCTATTCGATTTGCCCATATCAGACTACGATATATTTTAGTATAATGTCTAAAATCAAAACCTACATTAAATAAATTTAATTTATGATTTAATACGCCTTGATAATATTCAAAAAATACTTTTCCCCTCGTACCATAATATATATTTATTAATGGATTTCTAGTATTGTCGTATGTAAAATCTATGACACCTCCGGCCCATAATTCATGTTCATCGGGTTGCATGAGACTTACATTATCTATAGATTTATATGCTATTTTATCATATTTAGCGAAAATATCTATTCTCAAAGCAGATACTTGATTAAAAGGATATTTCCATCTAAAGTGTATATCGTGAATAGTATTTTTTTTCAAAAATTCCTCTTCATTTGAGTAATAACTCATTCTATGAAAAACTATTTGTTTATCAGCTCTACGAGATAAATCTTCATAGCTAACTATATACTCGTTTTCGTCCAAGGAACCTGATAAATGTGTGCCTAAAATTATACGATGATCCTCGAGCAAATCAGTCAAATTAAATAAAAACAATGCATTCATACCAGGTTGAATAAATATGGGCCCATAACCAGTATATGGCTGATATGTGGAGCTTAGATACGAAAAATCAAATTGTGTAGTTACCTCATCAATGTAATAAGCTACTTCGTATGTTTCTACCTTAGGTAGTGCAAAATCATCTAAGGTGTGTGGTATAGTAGTTAATAATTTAGTTTTATGCTTTTTGGATTCTTTTTTTTCTATTTTATCTATTGTTATGGTATCTTGTTCTAATTTATAATTGTAAATATCTATCAACGTATCATTTTTATCATCTATGCCAATAATTTGATAATTTTGCTTATGAGCATCTATTGTTTTGGTTTCAATTTGTTTTTTATTAATATTACTTTTTGCAAACAATTTTTTCAATTGTTGTTTTTTATAGTAGCTAAGTGGTAAACTATCTTTAGGAGTAAAAAGTAAACTTACTTGGGAAATTTTATTTTTGTTATTTTTATCTTTTGTTATTATCAATGCTTTATTATCATGAATACTAGCAGTTAATATCGAATTATTTACATTTGTAATTGGTTTATAATCTGCAAAATACTTGTATTGCATCACTGTATCTACTATGAGTAATGAGCTATCTATTTTAGCTATGAAAAGATTATTTACTCCATTACTATCACTTAAAAATAAAAAATCATCTTTGGTATGAGCAAAGATTTCATTTTCATTTACCATACTTGTTTTGGTCCCCTGGATTAGTATATCTGGCTTACGATTATCATAAATAAAAACATCATAGTTACCTGGTGTATTTCGCCATGAAAAATAATCATATTTATATGTTTTTCTAACATATTCTAATGTATCTTTAGTTCTATTAGATAAAAAAGCTATTTGATTTCTATTGATAAAAACAGGTCCATAGTCATCATAATGATCTTTAGTAATGGGAGTAAAGTTTTTGCCAGCAAAAGAAAATAAATAAATATCACTTTGCCCCTCATTGATAGCTGAGACGGCTAAATTCATTCCGTCCGGCGAATATGATATTGAAGTTATTTTGTCTAAACTTTCTATTTTAATATATTCCTTAGTATCTTCATCTACATTGTATAGCATGAGCATTCGTTGTCCTTTATTTTCATAATAGCAGGAGAGTAGAGGTGCATACGGATGAAAAGCTATCAAAGGATAAGAGTCATCAAAGGCTTCCTCTACTTTAGGTCCAAGTTTTAGAATTAATTTTTTTTCTTTTGGATTTTGTATAGAAACCAAATATACTCGTTTTTGATTCATTCTATCTGCTACTATAGCTGCATATTGACCATCGCTACTTAGAGCTACTTTATATGGATTATCTTTTTTAGAAATAGGTAATGTATACATGTTTTCCCATGCTTCCCATTGCTCTATTTCGTTTTTATATAATTTTTCATAATAATTATACCAAGCATTTATGAAGTTTTTGTATGTGATTCCTAAGCTATAAATGATACCATCACTCACACTTCTGCTTAGACGTGTCATATATAATACATTAGAAATGACATTTTCACCATATATATCTACAATATATCGCCAGATGCTATGACCAGCTACTCGAGCTTGCTCACCTTCTAACTGATTAAATCTTTTAAATTTTTTATCTAGAATATTCACTCTTAATAAATTATCCATTTCAGTGCTCCAAGGCTCAGCTAAATAAGATACCAAACCATCAATAAACCACGAAGGTATAGCATCCAAAGTCTGATTTTTGAAATTAGCACCGAAGGTTTCACCATACAAAAACCGTTCAACCATTACTCTAGCTACGCCTTCTCTTATCTGTTTAAATAGATCTACATAGCTCCCATTGTAATACAAGAAAATTTTGTTTCGCTCTATTATAGTTTGTCCAGCCGAGTTATATAGTAGCTCATCATCTATGCCTATGTTACTGCTTTTCAGATCAGACAAAGAATTAAAAACAATAAACTGAAGTTTAGATTTTAAATGATAATTGAGCTTATTCTCATAATTATGAATTATTGAATCAGCATATCTAGCTGTATTTACTGCTATAGGGTAACCTTTTTGATAAAAATATATATCATAATAATCAAACTTCATCACACTCCAGATCCTTTCATAGCGGTATTGTACTCGATTTTTACCAAAATTTAATTGACTCCCACTATAAAACTGAGCATTTGCTATTGTAGAGTATATAATTAATAAAATTACAAAAAAATTAGTTTTTAATCTATACACCTTATCAAAATTTCACTACGAATTTACTATAATTTTTTTTAATGGATTAATACATATTAATTTATAACCACACTGACTTATATTTGAATAATACATACTAATTTAAAAAATATTTAGGTTCTATAACGTTTTGTATGGGTAAAGATTAAAAAAAAGAGTAGTTTTATAAAAAAATTGTTAATATTAGTTTATTAATTATAGTGTAGTTAAATATTAACCACAAAGTTCTCAAAGAATGCACAAAGAACGCAGAGAAGGATGGAATTAAAAAGGCTACAAATAGCCCTTTGTGGTAAAAAAATTAACCTAAATAATTAAAAAATAGTTATTTTTTTATAACAATATAAAATGTTTTTACCCACAATAAACGTTATAGAAACTATATATATATCAATTTTAGCACTTGATACAAGTTACAAAGTTTTTTACTAAAAAAATTCATACTTTTTACATCTTATCATTTTTATCTAGTCTATCACTCATATAGAGTTTTTGTTTTATTTTAGATATTAATTATTTTCAATAATTTAAAGCTACATTATCTATTCTCCATAAGGTAGATGTAGACGAGCCAGTGCCACTAGATTTGTAATGAAAAGCTACTCTAATTTTTTTACCAATAAAATCAAAAATATTCACTGTACCACTAGAAATCCATACTTTGCTATTAGCTTCTGGCATAATACACCTATCTGAAATGTTTGTAGCTGTTGCTTGTGAAGGATCTCCACTAGCATAGTTTTCTAATATATATACTTGCAAAGGTTGTGTGATGCCATTATCACTATATTGTGTCCAAGATTCGAATTTTATTGAAGCTGCAGTAGCACTTGTTAGATTAAATTCAGGAGAAACAAGCCAATCATCTGAAGCTACATCGGCCCTGTAGCCATTCATTTCCATGCATCCTCCTGGATTTCCATTTGAGCTATTATAAGTCCAATTTTTGTTGCTGGCAGCACTATAAG
>LFSZ01000026.1 GCA_001512885.1 Rikenellaceae bacterium DTU001 | reverse complement strand
TTAGAAATAAATCCTTTATAATAATTATATATAATAAATCTCTTCGATATACAGATTAGATCAAACACAAAAGTGTATATTTATAGAAGAAAAAAATTGATATTAAAGTAAAATTTATAATTTTATAACTTTATTAACGTTGTCTACTACCCTATTTTTATCTGTATCAGTAATAAAAATTTGACTTAAATTAAATTGAAAAAGTTGTTCTAAAAGCCTGTCTGTCCTTTTCTCATCTAGTTTATCAAAAATATCATCTAATAATAAAATAGCATGCTCATTATAATGACTACTCAACCACTGATACATAGATAGTTTAAGAGCTATAATAAACAATTTTTGTTGCCCCTGCGATGCTATTAGCGAAATATCATCACCATTAAAAATAAAATAAAATTTATCTCTATGTATACCCACTGTAGTATGCATTAAACGTAAATCATTGTCTATGCTTTCATTATATAAATTATTAACATTTTCTATATTTACATTTGACTCATAACTAATAGACACAGGAATATCAATATCAGAAATAGAATAAAAAATATTACAAATCAAATTGTTTATTTCATCCACAAGCTTTGCTCTATATTTGTAAATTTTAGCATTTAGAGGTATTAGATTGCTATTAATTGCATCTAGCATATTAGTGAAATTTTTGCCATAATCTGATTGCTGTTTTAACAAATGATTTCTTTGTAATAAAAATTTTTGATATTGCTGTAATGCGTTCAAATAATTTTTATTTTGTTGAGATAAAATTTGATCTATAAACTTTCTTCTATTCTCTTGAATATGAACTAGTTCATAAATGTCTGCAGGACAAATAAAAAGTATAGGGATGAGACCTAAATGAGATGAAAAATTTTTATAAGTTTTTTCGTTTCTATTAACTCTTTTACCATTATTAATATGATAAAATACTTCAATATTTTCTGGGCTATTATCATCAGAGAGAAAAAAACCTTTAATCCAAAAAAAATCTTTATCAAATTGAACAAATTTATTATCAGAAATATTATATGGATTACGAGTGAGTCCCAGATAATAAACACTGTCTAAAATAGAAGTTTTGCCAATACCGTTATCTCCGACAATATAATTGATACCAGTAGTAAAATCTAATTCTAATAAGCTATGAATTTTGAAATTTATAAGTTCTAATCTTTTTAAAATCATGATAAAAAATTACAGTAGTTTTGATCATTACCTCCTAGTACAGAAAAAGTCTATTATTTTTATTCACAAAAAGATTAAAATAAATTGAATCTTTTTTTATATGCTTTCAAAGTATTCATAAGCAAAGAAGCTATAGTCATAGGTCCTACCCCCCCTGGGACAGGAGTAATCCATGAAGCTTTTTTAGATACTTCATCATAGTCTACATCACCCACAGACCTAAAACCACTTTTTTTGGTTTCATCAGGAATGGAATTAATGCCTACATCTATTACTATAGCACCATCTTTTACCATATCTGCAGTTACAAAAGCGGGCTTACCAATAGCTGCTACTAAAATATCAGCTTGCACAGCAAAATCTTTGATATTAGGAGTATAAGAATGACAAATAGTAACTGTACAATTGCCAAATTTACTTTTTCGAGATAATAAAATCGATAACGGAGTACCTACAATATTAGAACGACCTATCACCACTGCATGTTTGCCCGTAGTCTCAATATTATTACGTTTGAGTAGCTCGATAATTCCACTAGGAGTAGCAGGGAGGTAAGTATCTAATCCTAATACCATTTTACCTACATTGACTGGATGAAAACCATCTACATCTTTGTCAGGGTCTATACTATTTATAATTTTTTGCTCATCTATATGAGTAGGTAGAGGTAGTTGCACAATAAAGCCATCTACATCTTTGTCATTATTCAAAAAATTAATGACATCTAATAATTTTTTTTCTGATACATCTTCGGGTAGATTGTAAGTAGATGAAGTAAAGCCAACAAGTTTACTATTTTTTTCTTTATTGCGTACATAAGTTTTACTAGCCGGATTATTGCCTACAAGTACCGTAGTTAGATGAGGTGGTCTATTGCCATCATCGATGTATTGAGATACTTCTACTTTTATCTCTTTTTTGATTTGTTCAGCTGTAATTTTACCATCTAAAATTTTCATGAGAATAAATTTTTATTTAATTGTCCTATTCTTTTTAATTGTTTAGGATTTGTGGTAAGAGCTTTTTTCATCATTTTTCTCATTTCTTCGAATTGTTTCAAAAAAGTATTTACATCTTGTACAGAGGTACCACTACCCTTAGCAATTCTCAATTTTCTAGATCCATTCAAAACTTCTGGATGTTCACGTTCATAAGGCGTCATAGAATGTATAATAGCCTCTATCAGCTTAAATGCATCATCATCTATGTCAATATCTCTAACAGCTTTGCCCATACCAGGGATCATACTAATTAGATCTTTAAGATTACCCATTTTTTTTACTTGTTGAATCTGATCATAGAAATCATTGAAATCAAATTTATTTTTCTTAATTTTTTTCTCTACCTCACGAGCTTTTTCTTCATCTACTTGCTGCTGCGCACGCTCTACGAAGCTAACAATATCGCCCATTCCTAATATTCTACTAGCCATTCTATCAGGATGAAAGACATCTATATCATCCATTTTTTCACCAATACTAGAAAATTTAATAGGTTTATCTACAGTAGCTTTAATAGAAATAGCAGCTCCACCACGTGTATCACCATCCAGTTTAGTAAGTACTACGCCATCATAATCCAAAACATCATTAAATGCCTTAGCTGTATTTACAGCATCTTGACCAGTCATAGCATCTACTACAAAAAGCGTTTCATCAGGTTTCAATGTTTCATGGAGCATTCTTATCTCCTTCATCATATCCTCATCGATAGCTAAACGTCCTGCTGTATCTACTATGAGAGTATCGATATTATTATTTTTAGCATAATTAAATGCTTCTAGAGCAATTTTTATAGGATTTTTTTCATCTTCATTAGCAAATACAGTAACATTAACACTCTCCCCCAAAGTTTTTAATTGCTCAATAGCTGCTGGACGATAAACATCACAAGCAACCAACATTACATTTCTATTATTGTTGTTTTTAAGATATAGAGCTAGTTTAGCCGCAAATGTAGTTTTACCACTACCTTGCAATCCAGCTAAAAGTATTACAGCCGGTTTGCTTTTTAGATTAAGCTCCACTGCTTTACCACCCATTAATTGCACGAGCTCATCGTACACTATTTTTACCATCATCTGCCCCGGAGATACGCTTTTGATCACCTGCTGCCCTATAGCTTTATCTTTGACATTTTCAGTAAAGGATTTTGCAATTTTATAGTTGACATCAGCATCTACTAATGCTCGTCTGATCTCTTTTAATGTTTCGGAAATATTAATTTCAGATATGCGTCCTTGTCCTTTTAATTTTTTAAATGCTTGCTCGAGTCTATCACTAAGATTATCAAACATAAATAATTTTTTACAAAATTACAAAATAATGTTGAATAATGAAAGTGGAAGTATTTGATTTATTTGTTTGGCGGCATTTATTTTAAAACGGCCAATAATTTTTGGTAATAATATTTTTACGTCGTTGAATCCATTGTGGGAATTCATTTTGTTGTTGGGTAATTCGTTTTTGGGGTAATTCGTTGTAGGGA
>LFSZ01000084.1:4811-5097 GCA_001512885.1 Rikenellaceae bacterium DTU001 | reverse complement strand
ATTTATAAATATTTGGCTAATTGGCTTTCAAATAAAAAAGTAGATTGGTTAAAAAATTTTTTAGATTGAAAAAATTTATTTGTTGGTAAAAATAATTATATCTATTTTTGACCAAATTTTTGAAAAAATAACGGGGAAGCTGAAAACCGAATAGAGTAAGCAGAAATTTAAATATAAGTATTATGGAAAAACACATTGACAAATCATTTGACAAACAATTAGAAGCAATAACCAATTTGACATGGTTGCCATGGATTGGAAAATCCTATAATGAAGCAAATCGCAA
>LFSZ01000084.1:3190-4754 GCA_001512885.1 Rikenellaceae bacterium DTU001 | reverse complement strand
CATAAATGAATCACCTATCTGCCGTGAATGGCCGAGTAACTTTTTTGACAATATTCATAGAGTTTTTTTAGAAAATAATGATTTTAGAAAAGAATTGTTTTGGGAACAAGTTGCATATTATAATTTTATTACTAGACTAATGGATTATAGAAAAAAAGAAAGACCAATGTGGAATGACTTTTATAATTCATGGGATACTTTCATAAAATTAATTAAGGTTATTAAACCAACTGATTGTGTGTTTATTGGTGTTACCGCCACTTATAGTTTTGATATAGCAATGAAGAATTTAAAAATTAAATATTCACCTGTAAAAAAGCTTGAAAAAATTGGAAGAGTTTACGCTCGTATTTCAAAAATTGAAATTGATAATTATGAATTAAATTTAACTTTCATACAACATGCATATGGAAGGTTTAGTTGGTCAAAGTGGAATGCATTTCTAAAAAAACAAAACGGAGAGTTAATTGATTACCTTAAAAATGTCGTTTTAGATGATAAAACAGTAAAATATTAAGATAAACTTCAATAATAATCTCTTATTAAAGAAATACTCACATATTTTTTACATAAACCCGTAATTTCTTGTAATTAAAAAAATTTATATATCTTCGTAAAGTAGAAATCTAAATCCAAATATTTATGAGAAATTATCTATGTAAAAAATGTGCTACTCTCGTTAAAAGTGACAAAAAACCAATTAGCTTTAATTGTCCTAGTGGAGGAAATCATCAATGGACTGATTTGGGTGAAGTTGGGACCACTAATTATCAATGTCAAAAATGTGCTATACACGTTAAAAGTCTCAAAAAACCAATTAGTTTTGATTGTCCTAGTGGGGGAAATCATCAGTGGACTGATTTAGGCGAAGTTGGAACCACTAATTATCAATGTCAAAAATGTGGGCTTCTTCTAAAATCACAAAAAAAGCCAATTAGTTTTAATTGTCCTAGTGGAGGAAATCATCAATGGACACAGCTCTAATTTATGAAGCCAAATATTTTTTGTATAAACACAAAATAACTGTCTCAAGATGGGAAAAAATAGACATCTCTGCTAAAATAATTTACCCACAATAAACGTTATAAAACCAAAAATAAATTTAATAATATATGAATAATAAAAATGAAGGCTTGATAGAAACTAATTTTAGCTTTCCTAGCCAAAAAAATTCGCATAAAGGCAAAGTACGCGACATTTATGAATTTGACAATCTAATATTAATGATTGTAACAGATAGAATATCTGCATTTGACGTTATATTACCACAACCGATCCCATACAAAGGACAAGTATTAAATCAAATTGCTGATTATTTCCTTGATAGTACTAAAGATATTGTACCTAATTGGAAAATAATATGTCCTCATCCTATGTGTATGCTTGGTCATAAAGCCATTCCTTTTAAAGTAGAAATGGTCATCAGAGGATATCTAAGTGGTCATGCTTGGAGAGAATATAAAGATGGCAAACGCACTCTTTGCGGCCAACCATTACCAGATGGTTTAAAAGAAAATGATCCTTTCCCCCACCCTATCATTACTCCTACTACAAAAGCTATAGA
>LFSZ01000084.1:0-3060 GCA_001512885.1 Rikenellaceae bacterium DTU001 | reverse complement strand
ACCACAAAAACAATTATCTAAGGAATTTATCCGAGAATGGTTAATGGAACAAGGTTTCACAGGGCAAGATGATGAAAAACCACCAATAATGCCTACTGAGGTGATATTAGAAGTATCTAAAAGATACATTAAACTATATGAAATACTCACTGGTAAAACTTTCCAACCAATTAATTATAATAAATTAGAAGAAGAAATATATAAAAGTGTCCTAAAATATTTAAATTAACTAATTAATATTTTTTGAAATAGACGTTTAGTTAATAACAATAAATATACCGAACCATTAATTTTATTATGAATTCTATAATAAACTATAATCGTGGCAAAGAGAGAATGGGAAAGTTAATATGTGAAGGTGTAGAGTAGTTTGTAGGTGGAGAAATTGAGAAGTTTATTATCATAAAAATAACTTAAAATTATAGAAGTTACCAGATGATAAAATACCTAAACTAATTGAAACAAATGCAACGTTATTCTATTATTTTGGTTAGGATATAATAATAATTATATATGGTTAAACGCTCAATTCAATAAAAATAATTTAAACTTTTATCTATTTCTCAATATTTATTTATTAGCTGTTCTAATATAAATTTTCATAAATTATTAAATAGTAAGATTTTGAGATGCGTTTTTAAAATTTTGGGAAGGCGGGGTGAAATTCGGGAATCTAATATATGTTAAAATCAACATATGTTTTATTCACTAACTCTCTATACCGATACCACGCCCACCTGTCCGAGGATGCGAGATTGAGCATTCGCCCAGTATTGCTTACAGTCTTGCCTGTGAGGTATTTACCCATCACTACATACCACATAATGTAGTTTTGCAGGTATTTGGTAGCTACACCCCTAAATTTGAAATATATCCAATTCGTGAATTCACTAGCTTTCTTCTTGACAGTACTTAGGCTATATATACCTCGCTTTTGTCTATGGTTAGTTACTATTTCCTTGTGCTTGATTACATTTCTTCCAACCTTTTTGAATGCTTTTTTATTACTGCTACACATAACTCCATCCTTTGGCATCTTAGCCTTCAGAAATTGCTCTATCTGTTCTGAACTTAGCTTTTTGCCATCAAATTTTTTGAATAATAAGTTGCCAGCTCTGTCAGTAGCTGCCAATACAGCTACTTTCTTCGGCTTTTGCTTCCTAGCTCGCTTCAGCTCTTCGGCATTTTTGTATATTCTGCCTTTTTCGGAATAATCCATCAATAGTTCGTCCATCTCTACTACGCCGAAAAAATTGATATTATCTTCGAAACTTTGTAAAGCTGCTAATATCTTGTGTCGCCAAGCAAAGCTTGTTGGTAGGCTGATGCCCACCTCTTTAGCACAAGCTCTTAGACTTTTGCCTGCTACCATACATCTGATGTAGTCGAGCATTTTTTCTTTCTTTTGTAACCTGTAGACAAAAGTACCAGTGGTAACTCTAAATTGTCTGCCGCAGTCTTTGCAACGATAGTTTTGCATTCCATTTTGTAAGCCATTTTTAATGATGTGATTGCTACGACAGTCTGGACAGAGTGGCGGGGCACTGAGTATTTTCAGACCTTGATAATCGACTACATCGGCTTCTAATTTTTTCATTAGAGAATAAAGGTTGTCTAAGAATTCTTTATTCTCTTCCTTGCTCATAGCTAGGTATTTGCTGGTATTCTCTACGATTTTTTTCATGAATTAAAATTTTTGTAAAAATATAAAAATTATTTAACATATAAACTTGAAAAACTTAAACATTTATTAATGTAATAATTTTATATCATTTATTCATTCCATCCCCTTGCCAAACTTCCCAATTTTCATTACCTATACAAACACAAAATTTACTGCTTTTTTTTCACAATAATATTATAATATAAATAATCCAAATTATTTTAGTTTTGTTAGTTTTTTGGCTCCTTAATCTACGTTATTGCAAACATAATCATGAGTTCAGCAAAAGGCATACTTATTCTAATTTTTTCGAAATTATCCATTTTTATATCAAACTAAAATTTTATTCGTTTGGTGGCTAAGTAGTCCATTTATGGTTGTATCGAAGGTGGCGACAATCATGTTTTTAGAGCTAATGTCACGTCTTATTCTTTGTTTTACTAATGACCTAAAGGCCAGGATAAATAGGGTGCATGATTATGGGAATATGATTATACGCCCTTACAATGATTTATTTATATAAATCCATTTCAAGATGAGACAACCAAACGAATAATCCAATAAATATTTATTACATAGCTTTTTGTAGATAATATTGGGCACTGTCCATCATCCCTAGATTTTTATACGCTAAACCTATATTCTGTATAAGATTTTTGCTATTAGGATTATATTTATGTGCTTTTTTGAAATAATTTAGAGCATCTTTAGATCTACCTTGCATACCATAGAATACTCCTAGATTCTCTAATGCCGATGAATGAGTAGGATCACATTGCACTGCTTTTAATAAATATTCCTCTGCCTTTCTATTATTACCTAAAAATCTAGCATAAATTTCTCCTAGTTGATTGTAAGCATCTGCATTACAACTATCTTTTTTTATTATTTTATTTAAAATAATTATAGCAGAATCTATTTTATAGGTAGATTTATACACAAGTGCCAATTGAAACAAATATTTAGTTGAATCAGGATATTTATTAGTGAGAAATGAAAAAGCACGATGTGCTACATCATATACTGAATCATTAAAAGCATTTACTCCTACTGCATAAATATTATTATAGGGAGTAGGAATTTTCGGATTTAACTTAGCACATATTAAATAATTTTCTAATGATAAATCATAATTTTTTAAATAAAATTGAGCCTTGCCCCCTAAATCATAAACTCCATAATATTCAGGATATATCTCACCTCCCCTTTTTAAATATTGTAATGCTTCCAACAACAATTTTTCTTTTTTCACTGGATTATTTGTTTTTTCTGCTTCTTTTATTAAGACTTCAGCAGCTGATACTTGCACTTTTGCACTATTACGCGAGGGTTTAGCATCAGTAGTGAATAAGGTTAAATTATCTTTCCAAGCAAAACTTCTCGTAACAGTCTTCACT
>LFSZ01000040.1 GCA_001512885.1 Rikenellaceae bacterium DTU001 | reverse complement strand
TTTTTGCAAATTTAATAAATTTTCTGATATTAATCCTGTATAAATTTTAACAGATTAAATATAAATACACACCTACCCCTTATTATAATGTAATGAAAAATTGAATTTTTAACTGTAATTTTGTCAAAAATAATAACTAAGATTAATAATGGTAAAAATCAATACAAAAAAATTTTTTGATCAGATATCACCAAAAAGTTATTATGACATAGCTATCATTTTGCCATTATTAATGTTATTTATTTATCCATCTCGTCCAGCTATAGGAGTGGCAGGATTTATTTTATTTACAATATTTGGAATAATAAAAAAAGATTTAACTTTTCAGTGGAATGCTAATATTTTATGGGTAATATTTTTTTTATTATATGTAATATTTTTTTTTAAAACTACAAATAAACAAGCAGGACTCTTCGAATTAGAAAAAAAACTTTCACTATTGGTCTTTGGTAGTTTGTTTTTATTTAAATATAATAAACCGATTTCTATTCCATTTTGGATTATTTCATTTATTATTTTGATATTTATAAGGGGCATTATCAATTTTATTGAAGCTTTTGTAATGTATAGGGATATTCATCTTTTTCAAGCTTTTTTAACTACTAGATTTTCACAACACATTCATCCTACATATTTTAGTATTTACATTATTGTAAGCTTATTTGGGCTAATATATTTACAACATAAAAGGTTTATAAAATTACCTAAATGGTTGATAATTTGTTATATAATTTTTTCTATATTATTAATAATATTTTTATCATCTACAGCTGCTATTTTATTTTTTTTATTTTCCATAGTATTTTTCCTTATTTTTTATTTTTATAAAAAATTAAAACCGCTCATAGCAACAATATTTATTATAACTATTTTATTAATTTCATTCATAACAATAAAATATATACCATTTAAAACGATAAATCTCAAAGAAACAATAGAAAATACAATTTTATTTTTAAATAATCCAAAAGAATGTACTCAATCAAAAGAATTTATAGAAAGTAGCAATGAAAAAAGATTGATTTTATGGAAATTAAGCTGGGAAAAATTTAAGGAAAATCCATTAGGATATGGAGTAGGAAGTGCTGGAGATGTATATAGGGATGTTTATCAAAAATATGAATTAGACTCATTTATAGAGCCGTTGCTTGATTCTCATAATCAATATTTGCGCATAGCTTTAGAAATGGGCATTATAGGCTTATTAGCCTATTTGAGCATTTTAATCACATTCATAGTTAAAGCAATTAAACAAAAAAAATATTTACTCTTATTTGTTTTGATTAGCTTGATTTATTTTGGATTATTCGAATCAGTTCTACAACGTCAATCAGGTGTAATATTTTTTGTCTATATTATCACATTTTTATATTTATATGAACCAAATTTATTAGATTATAATAAAGAAACATAAATTTATGAAAAAAATACTTGTAGTCAGTTCTAATTCTATACATTTATTTAATTTTTATAATTTAATAAATTCATATTTCGACCACATAGATATTGTTACAGATAGTATTAATGAAAAATATAATTATCGCAATATTGTATTGTACAAATATAATTTTTCCATAAAGAAACCATTTCAATTTATAATTTCTTATTTCAAATTAAAAAAATTAATAAAAACAAATAAATATAGTATTATTCATATTCAGCAGATCACAACTGCCGCTCTATTAGCAATATTAGCTTCAAAAAAATCAAAAATTCCAATAGTAGCGACTGCATGGGGTAGCGATATTTTATTAATTTCTCACAGAGGATATTTTTATAAAAAATTAGTAAAATATGTATTAAAAAATGTTGACATAGTGACTGCTGACTCAGAATTTGTAATACAAGAAATGAACAAATTAACTAAACAAAATATAGATGCACATCTCGTAATTTTGACCAATTTACATTCTACTCCTAAATACTTCCCAAAAAAATCAAAAATCATTTATTCTAATAGATTACTAACTCCACTTTACAGGATAGATCTGATAATAAATGCCTTTGAAAAATTTATAAAAGATAAACAATACGAAGAATGGAAATTAATAATAGCTGGTCAGGGAAATGAAAGACATAAATTAGAAAAAATAGTTAGAGAAAAAAAATTACAAAACCAAATAGAATTTGTAGGCTGGCAATCAACCGATAAGAATAATGAGTATTACCAAAAAGCTCTTATCTACATTTCTATACCGATCTCTGATGGCACTCCTACGAGTTTATTAGAAGCTATGAGCTATGGTTGCATTCCGATAGTGTCAGACTTACCTGTATACTATGAATGGATTGAAAACAATGTAAATGGATTGATAGTTAATGATTTGAACTCTAATTTTATAGAAAAAGCCTTAAAATTAAATCCAATTAAAGTTTGGGAAATTAATCGTAATATTATTGAAAAAAAAGCAACAATCGACGTTAATAAATCTAAATTGGAGCAAATATATAATAAATTATTACAAACTAAATAAATACCCAAAACAATTTTTATAAAAATTTACAACTCACTTAACTCGTAAACTCCTACACCTCTTACATGCTCAACTCCACTTTCTCTACTTTTTACACTCTCCAAATTCCTTCATTGTTTTCTTTACATTGATATTAGAATTTATTTAATAATTAATTAACATAATTTTAGTAAAACATCATTACTTCTATAACGTTTGTTGTGGGTAAAAACATTTTAGATTGTTACAAAAAAATAACTATTTTTTAATTATTTAGGTTGTTTATTTTACCACAAAGAACACCAAGTTATTACACAAAATCCACAAATTACCATTTGTAGGCCTTTTAATTCCATCCTTCTCTTTGTGCATTCTTTGAGAACTTTGTGGTTGATATTTAACTGTCTAATAATAAATAAACCACTATTGACAAATTCATTTTTGTAAAATTACACTTTTTTTTGATCTTTACCTATATAACTTTACCTATATAAAACGTTATAGAACGACATTATTAATCAACTTCTAAAAAAAGTAACATCTATTTTTTTAATTTGTTAATTTTTGCACAATTAACTTTAAATAAATCTTTTGCTCAGTTGTATTTATTTTGATTTAGATAATAAATCTTGCTAAAAAGTACAGATCTAATTAATGCTTTACAACCAATTTCTTAGCAAAATATACATCAATACCATTAAATTCTATTATATAAATACCATTATCCAAACTACTTATTGGTATTGTAGTATATACAGCTTTGTTTATTTTTTCTCTATATACTTCTTGCCCTAAGATATTTTTGATTACTATTGCACCAGTTTGTTCAGAATTAAAATTAACTTTTACATAATCACTAGCTGGATTTGGCAATATAGTGAAATTAGAACTTTGGTAATTATTTATGCTAGTATTATCAATAGTTTCAAATGACCATGTATCAGACATTAATTCATCTCTAACGTGCTTAGCTTTGATAGCCCAATAATATGTTTTATTATATTTTAGATTTAGATTTCGTAAATAATAAACAAATTTATCTTTTCGATTATATAAGGTATCTTGAGAGTTAATAGATACAGTTTTACTAGTAGATAAATTACTTAATGTATCATAATAAATTATATATTCATCAGCTGCATATATACTGGACCATGAAAGTGAATCACTGGATGGATTTATATCTTGAGCTCCATTACTTGGTAAAAGCAAACCAAGTGTATCAATAGTTTTGAAATGGTATACGTCGCTCCAATCAGATGTATCTTTTGCATGAAATAGTCTTGCCTTCCAATAGCAATCTTGGTTAAATTTCAAGTCTCCTGTTGCTACTTTAGTCAATGTATCATACTTAGGCGGATTATTACTTACTTTTATTCTAGCTATTTTAGTGCTATCAAATATGTAATAAAATTGAACGTCAAAACTGCTATCTTCTGATATTATTAATTCTCCATATTGACTTCCAAAAATAGTATGAAAAATTATACTATCACCAGGAATAAACCCTTCAAAGTTATCAGTAGGATATTTAGCTATTACATCCCCTTTAGTTGTAAAAAATCTAACATCAGACCATTCTGAACTATCATAGTCATGGTACGCTTTTACTCTCCAATAATAATTTTGACCATAGTTTAATTGAAATAAATCAATAGTATCAATATTCAATTCACTATACTCTTTCTTTAATAAACTATTAAAATCTGATGTAGTATCTAATTGAAATAAATATTTAGAACCTTTTATAGCATTCCACCTAAAAGTAAATTTTACAGGTAATTTTTTAGAATTATCTGCAGGAATAGTTAAAGTAACTGAAGCTTTAGTAGTAAAATTCCAAACTTCACTCGGGCTAGAATACAGATTATTAACATTTTTAGCACTTACACGCCAATAATAAGTAGTACCATATAACAAATCTTTTACTGTATGTGCCGAGTATGTAGTTTCAATTGTCTGTTTTAATGGAGAACTAAAATTATTTGAAGTATCTATTTCCAACTTATAAGACACTGCACCGCTAACGCTAGACCAGTCTAAAATAACTTCTACATCTATATTTGAACTATCAGCTGGTGAAACTAATGTAGGAGCAGCAATTTTATCCTGTGCTGCAATATTAACTAAAATTCCCAGGAATAACAATCCAAAAACTAAAATTTTTCTCATAATTATATATTTTTATTCTTTTATAAATTTAGAACTATAAACTTTATTATTGCCTTCGCATCTTATAATATATGTACCGCTATTCAAAGAACTGACAGGTATTTGAATAGTACTATTAATATCTTCTGATACCAATTTTGCAAAAACCAGTTGTCCATTCATATTATAAATATATATAGCAAAAGGGTCATTAAAATCTTGATTTATGATATAAATAAAATCAGTAGTTGGGTTAGGATACACATAGAAGCTACTTAGATTATTGTTATAATCATCAATAGAGACTATTCGATATTTGTAATTAGCAAATATACCTCTACCATGCGTAGCAGCATATATAACACCATAATTAGGCGTGTTATAAGTATAAAAATTTTGTTGTGTCAACATATATACTGGTACATTTCCCATTCCTTCGTTGTCTTTAGTCCAATTAGGAGATGATATAGTTATATTATCAGTAGTATATATACCATACTCTGTACCTAATAAAATAACATTAGGATTTTCTTTTACTATCAACGAAGAGTATACAGGATTTTTAGGTAAATTCCCAGTTTTATTATTAAAAGTTGGATTATCAGTTAGTGCATTAATAGAATAATAAACATAAATAGCATTACCATAACCACCACATGTAATTAATACTTTATTGGGATCATTAGGATTTACTGAAATAGAAGTTATTGGTCTATTAGAAATGCTATAAATTTGATCACAAGCTACTACACAATATACACTACGATCATCAGCTGATAAGCTATCTTTTGCTTGACGTAAATTAGACACTCTATAAACTTTGCCATTAGTAGTACCAAAAAATAAGTAATCACCATCCTCACTCAAAGCCATACATTGTGGATATTCATTGTTTGGGATACTTGCTATTTTATACCATGGAGGTGGTGCAGAATAATCATGAAGTCCTCTAGTCATCCAAACTGAACCCCTTAACCCAACAAATAAATTAGCAAAAAGATAATCTTGTACTTTTATTGAATCACCAGGTTCTAACTCGATAGTTAGAGTATCTGAAATATAAAGTCCACTAACGGGGTTTTGAACCATAATTTCATCACCAATGTGCAAAGTAGTATCATTTTTATTAATAAAAGTAATACTATCAGTTGTATTAAAGTCATAGCCTTCTTTTAAAAGTATAGGAGCTAAATAAGAAGAAAAACCATCAGAGCCAGGGGCCTCAGGACCACCAATACTTTTAATATAAGCTGTAACTCCACTTGAATAAAATGTTTGACTATTACCACCAAACTCATTAGATCTATATAGCTCACCATAAGGATAAGAACCTATAATCATTTTTCTATCAAGGTTAGACATAGCTACGTAGCCACCAGTACCATATAAGTATTTAGTAGCTTTAGTAGAATCTGTTGTTTGACGAGGCAATAATACCGTTCCATTATTATAAGTACCGCCCATCAGTTGATTATAAGAATTACATCCAATAGTAAAAAATTGAGAAGTTACATATTTTCTATTAGCATTAGTAAAAGTAAAGATATCATAAGTAGCATCTCTTACACCTTTAAACACACCTCCATCATTGCCTATATAGATTACATCTGGATTATTTGGATCAAAAACAATTTTGTGTTGATGAGAATGTAAGTACAAAACACTTGTTTCATCTAAATAATACAAAGATATTTTTTCCCAATTCCCTCCATAATAATATTCCCATAAATCAATGCCACCCATTAATATATGATCTTGATCATGTGGATCCACTGCTAAAGCACAAGCATATGTTCCTTGTTGATTGAAAGGGTAAAATGTTGTACTGCCCCCAGGACCGATTAATTCCCAATTGGCACCCCCATCAATCGATCTATATGCACCATTTAAATTACCATCATTATTATTTATGATTACTGCATATATAATAGATGAATTAGTAGGCATCACTGCTATCTCAATACGAGCAACGTTTGTGCCCCACGGATTGGCTAATTGTTCAAAAGAAGCATTATCACCATTTAATGATTTATAAATATATCTAGACATAGCTACATAAACAGTACCATCATTAGCTACCTCTACATCATAACAATTTTGAGTTGCTAAAGTACCAGAGATAGGATTGTACCAACTTACGCCACCATCATCAGATACTTGTAAACCTCTATGTGTTGCAGCAAAAATTCTATTAGTTGTCAGATTAACTGCCATTTGATTAATAAATAAAAATGGTGATGATACATTTGTAGCTTGTGTAGCTGATAGTAACTGAAATTCACTACCATTGGGCTCGGTACTTTTGTATATGCCATTGCCTCTAAATCCAGAGCCACCGTTATTATCTCCTAGAGGGCTTGCAAAATATTCACCTGTACCTAAATAAATATATCCATCTTTGTCTTGAATCAAAGATGATATAAACATATTTTCAGTATTGTTAACAGGTGACCACGAAGTACCGCCAGAGGTACTCTTCCATAAACCACCAGAAACTCCTGCAGCATAAACTATAGAAGAATTATTTTTGTCAACCATTACAGCTCTAGTACGTCCACCTAGATTAGTAGGTCCTACATTTACCCACTGTAGTCCCTGAGATTTTAATGGCGTGTTTTTCTGATTATTTTTCACGTTGTTTTGCTGGGCATTACCACTTATAAATAATGCTATAACTAACATTGCACTTAATAAAAATTTGAGTCTTCGCATAAATATATTTTTTAAATATTAAACTCTTATGAAATTTTCAGCCAAATTAATAATAATTATTTATATAAAACAAAATTTTTTTTCAAAATTAATATTTTTTTATTAATATTTTTTCGGAATGATAAGATGATCTCACTAATGGTGCAGACTCTACGTAATCAAACCCTTTTTTTAATGCTATATTTTTATATTCATCAAATATTTCTGGTTTTATATATTCTGCTACTGGAAAATTATTTTTAGAAGGTTGTAAATATTGTCCAATAGTTATGATCTTGCAATTAACTTTTAATAAATCATCCATTACCTCTATCACTTCATCAAATTTTTCTCCCAATCCTACCATAATGCCAGATTTTGTTAGCATGCCAAAAGAATTTGCTATATCCAAAGTTTTTAAACTAGTTTCATAAGTAGCTCGAGTACGTACATGACTAGTTAGACTACGAACGGTTTCTAAATTATGAGAAAAAATATCTGGTTTTGCCATAGCTAGTTCTTTTATTAATGTAGCATCGCCATCAAAATCTGGGACCAATGCTTCTACAGTAAAATTAGCATCTTTTAATAATTTGATGCATTTGGCCCAATGCTCAGCACCCTGGTCAGGCAAATCATCTCGTGTAACTGATGTAAGAACAACATGTTTTAAGTTTAATAGTTTTACTACTTCTAAAATTTTATAAGGTTCATCTACATCTGGCGAAAGTGGTTTTCCAGTATTCACAGCACAAAACTTACAATTTCTAGTGCATATATCTCCCAAAATCATAAATGTAGCTGTCCCTTGTGTCCAGCATTCAGCCTTATTTGGGCACATACCACTTTCACAAATAGTGTGTAGATTTTTTCTACTCAGAGCTAAATGCAAATTTGCATAAGCATCTACTGGCGTTCTGTCTACTTTTAGCCAATCTGGTTTTCTTTTTATTCCTTTTTCACTCATTTAGCATTATAATTTTTACCAATATTATATTTTAAAAAAAACGTTATAAAATAAAAAGTATTATTTTCGTATGCCATTATAGGTACTTCTTTTATAAATAAATCTAAAGAAGCACCTATGTCTAAGCGCCTAATTTTATCCTGGGTATCACCAAAATCAAATGAAAATCCACCTTGTAAATATATACCGGGGTAATATTTTATTTTGTTGAAACCAGAAAAAAAACTTCCCCTTCCCAATATATCGTTCAAATCATGTTTTTCTGGTTGATATCTCTCTTCTACTATTTCCCAATCATAATATGAACTGTATTTTTGTATTTGTAAATACACAGGTTTAGTAAAACAACTATTAAAACCAATAGAATAAAATTTGCCTACTGATACTCCACCCCAATAAGGTTTAGAATTCAAGGTAGATGCAGATTTAAAGCCTGTACGCAAAAAATAAATATAATTTAATTTACCATATACAAATGATTTTGCATTTAATATTCCTTCTCTTCGAAGTTTAATTTCTTTAAAAGAATGTACGTCTACAAATTCTACAAGCAACCCATAATTATTATAAATATTAGCATTTTTACCTATATCCATAGATATCCCCCAACCTTGAGAGTGTATATTTACCCCAAAACTAAGATACTGCTTTAATAGCACACCTCTTTCGAAACCACTACCAATGGCTATTTGCTCTTGAGCTACAAGGGTAGAGGTAGATACTATTATCAAAATTAAAAAAATAACATATTTTAATTTCATATCTACAAAATTAAATAATTTTTTATTATTTTGCTTAATTATAAAATGAATTTATAAAGAGACAATTAGTAAGTTATTTTTTTAAAACAAATTCAATTTTTCCTTGTATTTTTGCATAAAATCTAATTTTATGAAACTTGCTCAACATTACAAAGCAGATATAGTAGAAAATAAATGGTATAAAATATGGCTCGAAAAAAAATATTTTCATTCAGAACCAAATGAAAAGGAACCATATACTATTGTAATACCACCACCAAATATCACTGGTATCTTGCATATGGGACATGTATTAAACAATACTTTGCAAGATATTTTGATACGCCGTGCAAGGATGCTAGGCTATAATGCTTGTTGGGTACCAGGCACAGATCACGCATCTATAGCTACAGAGGCCCGCATAGTGGCTAATCTAAAATCTAAAGGTATAGATAAGCATTCGCTCACTCGTGATGAATTTATGAAATATGCCTGGGAATGGAAAGAAAAACATGGTGGGATAATACTGGAACAATTAAAAAAATTAGGTGCTTCATGTGATTGGGACAGAACTACCTTTACAATGGATGACCACTATTACAAAAGTGTAATACATGTATTTGTAGACTTATACAACAAAGGCCTTATTTACCGCAGTCACAGAATGGTAAATTGGGACCCATTGGCTCTAACTGCTCTTTCTGATGAGGAAGTAATTTACAAAAAAACTAATAGCAAACTTTATTATGTAAAATACTTTCTCACTGATGATAGTGGGTATCTGACAATAGCTACAACACGTCCAGAAACTATACTGGCAGATACAGCCGTAGCAGTCAATCCTAATGATGATAGATATAAACATCTAATTGGCAAATATGTGTATGTGCCATTAGTAAAAAGAGAAATTCCTATAATAGCAGATCAATACGTCGATCCAGAATTTGGCACAGGCTGTCTAAAGGTTACCCCAGCTCACGATTTAAATGATTATGAAATAGGAAAAAAACATAATTTAGAAATTATAGATATTTTCACTCCTGATGCTCGTTTAAACGAAAATGCAAAATTTTTAATAGGTCAAGATAGATTCGAAGCTCGGGAAAATATAATACCACTTTTAGAAAAGGAAGGTAATTTAACTAAAATAGAAGACTATGAAAATAATGTAGCATATAGTGAAAGAACTGATGTGCCAATAGAACCACGGCTTAGTTTACAGTGGTTTCTAAAAGTCGAAGAGTTATCAAAACCTGCAATGCAGGTAGTATTAGATGGTACTATAAAATTTTATCCAGATAAATT
Organism: Rikenellaceae bacterium DTU001; assembly: GCA_001512885.1. Taxonomy (GTDB): domain Bacteria; phylum Bacteroidota; class Bacteroidia; order Bacteroidales; family DTU049; genus DTU049. Next base: position 30,758 of record LFSZ01000040.1, on the reverse strand, counting down.
TATTAATACTTACCGCCATTGGATGAAAAATATAAAGGATTGGTGCATATCTCGTCAGCTTTGGTGGGGACATCGTATTCCAGTATGGTATTTGCCAAATGGTGAATTTGTAGTAGCTCATAATGAGGAAGAAGCTTATACTTTGGCATTAAAGAAAAATCCTAATCTCAAAAAAATTGAATTACATCAAGATGATGATGTACTAGATACTTGGTTCTCCAGTTGGATATGGCCAATAGCAGTATTTAATGGAATTCTGCAACCAAATAATGAGGACATTAATTATTATTATCCTACTAATGATTTGGTAACAGCTCCTGAGATTCTATTTTTTTGGGTAGCTAGAATGATAATGGCTGGACTCGAATATCGCAAACAAGTGCCTTTTTATAATGTATATTTTACAGGTATAGTACGAGATAAATTAGGACGCAAAATGTCTAAATCTCTCGGTAATAGTCCCGATCCATTAGATTTGATTGATAAATATGGAGCAGATGGCGTAAGAATGGGAATGCTGTTTTCTAGTCCCTTAGGTAATGATTTACTTTTCGATGAAGCTCTTTGCGAACAAGGGAGAAATTTTGCTAATAAAATATGGAATGCTCTGCGCCTAGTAAAAATGTGGAAAATCGATCCAGTAAAACCTACAGATACTATTAATGTAAAAAGTATTTCTTGGTTTAATGAACAATTAAAAGCCTCAATTATAGAAATAAATCATTATTTCGACGAATACAGGATATCTGATGCGTTAAAATCAGTTTATAAAACAATATGGGACTACTTTTGCTCTTGGTATTTAGAATTGATCAAACCAAATTATGGTGAACCAGTGGATGCTAATACTTATAATAGTACAATAAATTTTTTCAAAACTTTAATGCAATTACTTCATCCTTTTATGCCTTTTATTACCGAAGAAATATGGCATTTATTACAAGATAATTATAATATAGATGATACTATAATGCTAACACCATGGCCAACAGCTGATAGTTATGATGAAAATATTATAAATGATATTAATTTTATTTTTGAATTCATTTCTACTGTTCGCTCTCTAAAAGCTCAATATAATATAACAAAAGAAGATATAGAAGTTTATTATAATGACACTGAATATGATAAAGTGATAAAAGATTATGAAGAATTAATACTAAAAATGGCACAAGTAAAATCTATAAATAAAAATAAACAATTAAAAAATACAGCCGAAGCATTGGTGCGTACTATTACTATATCTATTCCTATAACTGAAACAAATATAGAAGAAGAAAAAGAAAAAATTTTAAAGGAATTAGATTACTATAAAGGTTTTTTAGCCAATGTTAATAAAAAGCTAAAGAATGAAAATTTTTTAAAGAAAGCTCCCGATAAAGTGATAGAAAACGAAAAGAAAAAACAGCAAGATACTATAAAAAAAATAGAAAGTTTAAAAAAACTTTTGAAAAAATATGAGAACTAAAAAATATATATTTGTTAAATTATTATTTTTAACAAATATATGACAAATTAAAAATTCTCAAAATCTTCGTTTTTTAGTTTTTTGCTAAAGATGTCTAAATTTTATCACTTGATTCTATCATTGGATTCCAAAATAATTCTTTAAAATTTACTACTTGATTATCAATAATTACAACATTTTCATTTTCTAAAAGTTCTTGCATTTGATTACCAGGAAAATGATGGCGGCCAGTAAGGAGTCCATTACGATTGACTACACGGTGAGCAGGCACGTAAAAAGGAGCTAAATAACAACGAGAAAGAGCAATACCTACAAAGCGAGCCGAGGCTTTGCTTCCTATCGTAGTAGCTATAGCTCCATAAGTAGTTACCCTGCCATATGGTATACTAGCAACCAATTCCCATATTTTCATATATAACTCTTCTAAGTCATTACTCATAACAAAAAAATATTAAATTTGAAATGCTAAATATTTAATTGTTTTGCCTTGTGATAGCCATATTTGTTCGTAAAATGTTTGTATTTGAGTTATAATATCATCGCCCCTTTCTTTGTAAATATCATAGTTGCAATCAATAAGTTTAAAATTAAAATTTTTGATTATTTCTAGTGTATAATTGAAAAGATCATCATCATCAGTTTTTAAATGAATGAGTCCACGAGGTTTTAGAATTTTTAAATATCTATTAATAAAACGAGGGGAGGTGAGGCGTTTACTTACACGACTCTTGGGTTGTGGATCTGGAAAAATAATCCAAATTTCATCAACTTCATTTTCATCAAAGCAGTGTTCTATTAGTCCAATAGGTACACGCAAAAAAGCAACATTTTTTAATTCAAGCTCTTTAACTTTATTAGCCCCTACCCACATTCTATCACCTTTAATGTCTACACCAATGAAATTTTTATTTGGGAAATGCTGAGCCATCTCTACAGTATATTCAGCTTTACCACAAGCTAATTCAACTATTAATGGGTTATAATTTTTAAAAAAATCCTTTCTCCATTTACCTTTTAGAGGAAAAGCTTGCTTCTGCAATGTGAAATATCCGGTTTCTAAATAAAATGAAAAAGATTTAATATCTTCGAAGCGTTGCAGCTTTTTTCTAGCCATCACCAATACGTTTTTTTAGAATCCACGCATCTTTTCTATATCTAGCTTTTATTTCGTCTAATTTAGTTTTCATCAAAATTGTATCTCTGCAATTAAATGAATCTAAAGCTACACGATATCTTTTTACTAAACTATCATATAAAATAAAAGGCGAGAATCCCATAGAGCTATAATGAGCACTTTCTTTTTGAGCTACTTTTTTATTTTTTTCACTAGCTACTATCAAAAAATATCTTAATGTATCATTTTTGAGCTGGGTATTCAATAATTCTATCAATGATTCTGAGAGTATAGCATAGTCTAATTTTTTATCTAATAATAATTCAAAATCATTATTTTTTATTGATAAATAATTTTCATAATAATAATAGCCTCCACCAGATAAAATCAGTAAAATAATTATCAAAAGAGGGACAAGATTTTTTTTGCCTTTCTTTTTTTCAGTAATAGGCTTACGTGACTCATCATCATTTTCAATATTATCAATATTATCAATAATTAGTTTTTGTTTTTTTGGTTGTTTCTTTTCCTTTTTATCTATATCAGCTTTTACTTTCGTATCTTTTGGTTTATCAGAATTTACTTTTGTTTTTTTCTTTTTTACTTTTTTTTCTTTTACGATTTTTTGTTCTTGTAACAGAGTTTCTTTAAATTCTATTTCATTCCTAAAAGTTTTTTGTATTTTTATTGGAGCAGGTTGCAGTCCATAAAAAGGAGCATTTAAAATTTCTATCAATTCAGCATCAGGTATAAATTTGATTTCATCATTTATATTAGCGAAACTCCCCCATTCTGTAGACTTGGGAATATCAAAATCAGTTGGGTTTAATCCTTCATTGGGTAAAAATTGAATAGAGAAATAAGGTGGATAAATTAACATCGAATCATAATGAACTTTTGCTTCATTATAAATAAGAATAAGCTTACCATAAGGTATTTCTATGCTTTCTTGCTTTTTAATAGATTCTATGAGCTTTTCCATTGTAAAAAACAAAACAAAGACCTATTAATAGGTCTTTGTTTATTATACAATTAATATATTTATTTTTTCTTACCTTTAAATTCATCAGAAACTGTAAGCTTGTTACGTCCTTTTTGCCTACGACGTGCTAATATTTTTTTACCTTCTTTGGTAGACATTCTTTTTCTAAATCCGTGTTTATTTCTACGTTTCTTTCTAGATGGTTGATATGTTCTTTTCATATTTCAACTATTTGAAATGCAAAGTTATAAAAATTTTTTTAATTAATAATTTTTATAACTTATTTTATTTTCAAATTAATATTAATTATTCTTCAAGTTTTGAGGTTTTATTGTAAAAGACATAAGCTCCATCTATTACATCTAGTACTATGGGTTGATCAGATTTTATTTTTTCGGCAATTATCATTTTAGAGAGTTCGTCTATTACGCGTTTTTGTATCACTCTTTTAATAGGTCTAGCGCCCATTAGAGGGTCGTAACCTTCTTCAGCGATATGTTCTACTGCGTCTTCGGTATATGTAAAAGTATATCCGTTATTAGCTAACATTTCTCCTACTTTGTTAAGTTGTAATTTTACAATTTCTTTTATTTCTTCTTTATTTAATGGTTTAAAAACAATAACCTCATCAATTCTATTTAAAAATTCAGGTCTAATAGTTTTACGCAACAATTCTAATATTTGAAATTGTGTTCTTTCGAATGTTTTTTCTTCTTCACCAGGAAGCATATTATCAAAGTTTTCTCTTATGATATCAGCACCCAGATTAGAAGTCATGATAATAATAGTATTTTTAAAATTAACAACTCTACCCTTATTATCAGTCAATCTACCATCTTCTAATACTTGCAAAAGAATATTGAAAACATCACGATGAGCTTTTTCTATTTCATCTAATAGAATAACACTATAAGGCTTTCTGCGTACAGCTTCTGTTAGTTGCCCACTTTCTTCATAACCAACATACCCTGGTGGAGCTCCTATCAATCTAGAAATACTGTGTGGTTCTTGGTATTCTGACATATCTATTCTGATCATATTATTTTCATCATTAAATAATAATTCAGCTAGAGCCCTAGATAGTTCTGTTTTACCAACTCCAGTGGATCCTAAAAATAGAAATGATCCAATAGGCTTTTTAGGATCGCTAAGCCCACTACGACTTCTTCTAATAGCATTAGCTACTGCCTCGATAGCATGATCTTGACCTATTACTCTTTTGTGCAACTCATTTTCTAAATTTAATAATTTTTCTTTTTCGCTTTGCATTAATCGAGTTACAGGTATACCAGTCCATTTAGCTACAATGTCAGCAATATGCTCTGCATTAACTTCTAAAGAAATCAATGGTTTATCACCTTGCACTTCTTTGAGTTTGTCTTCGAGTTCTTTTATTTTTTCTTCAGCTTCTCTCAAAAGACCATACCTGATCTCAGCTACTCGACCATAATCGGCATTTCGTTCAGCTTGCTCAGCTTCTAATTTGAGATTTTCTATCTTTTGCTTATACTGCTGTATTTGTTCTATGATTTCTTTTTCTTGCAGCCATTTAGTCTTTAGGACTGAATATTGCTCATTAAGTTCAGCTAATTCTTCATCAATAGCTTTTAGTTTTTCAGGTTCGTTTTCTCGTTTAATAGCTTCCCGCTCTATTTCTAATTGCCTAATACGTCTGCTTAGCTCATCCATCTCTTCAGGCATAGAATTCATTTCGAGCCTAATACGAGCTGCAGCCTCATCAATCAAATCTATAGCTTTATCTGGTAGATGTCTATCTGAGATATAACGATGTGAAAGCTCAACTGCTGCTACAATAGCTTCATCTCTTATACGCACTTGATGATGATTTTCATACCTTTCTTTTAACCCTCTTAATATACTAATGCTATCCTCTGGTGATGGTTCATCTACAAATACTGGTTGAAATCTACGTTCCAATGCTTTATCTTTTTCGAAATATTTTTGATATTCGTTAAGTGTAGTGGCACCTATAGCACGTAATTCACCGCGGGCTAGAGCTGGTTTAAGAATATTAGCAGCATCCATAGCTCCTTGAGTAGCTCCAGCACCTACTAAAGTATGTATTTCATCAATAAATAAAATAACTTTACCATCACTTTCTACTACTTCTTTTATAACAGCTTTGAGACGTTCCTCAAATTCGCCTTGATACTTGGCTCCTGCTATTAAAGCCCCTAAATCTAATGAATACACAACTTTGTCTTTCAGATTATCTGGTACATCCCCATTTACTATTCTATAAGCTAATCCTTCGACTATTGCAGTTTTACCTACTCCGGCTTCACCTATTAGAATGGGATTGTTTTTAGTTCTACGATTAAGTATTTGTAATATCCTCCTTATCTCCTCATCTCTACCTATTACTGGATCCAATTTCCCTTTGGTAGCCATTTCATTAAGATTACGAGCATATTTATTTAAAGCATTATAATTTTCGTCACCACTTTGAGTAGTTACTTTAGTACCTTTTCTTAAGTCTTGAATAGCTGTCAAAAGGTCTCTACGATTAGCTCCTAGACTTTTTAATATACGTTCAGCACTTCCATTACTTTCTAACAAACCCAACAAGATGTGTTCTACAGCTACAAAATCATCACCCATTTGTTTTTGTTCAGAAATAGCTTGTTGTAATGTCTTTGTTGCGGTACTAGACATATATTGTTCGCCACCTTCTACTCGAGGTATTTTATTTATCTCCTCTTCTACACGTTGCATTACTTGTGAAGGGTTAATACCTATTTTCTTCAATAAATATGGGATAATATCCTCATCATTTTTTAGCAAAGAATATAAAAGATGCACATCTTCTACTACTTGGTGTTTCTTTTCAAAAGCTATTTGAAAGGCATCTTGTATAATTCCTTGTGCCTTTACTGTGAAATTATTTAAATTCATAATTATTCCTCCTATTTTACTACAAATATATTAGCAATTTTTAATCCAAATTAAAAATAATGATAAAATTTCATTAATATTATTCAAACATTTTTATAAATTTAATAAATTAAAACATATAATATGTTTTTTAAAATAAAATAATGACAATATGACATAAAACTAAAAATTTTTCAATTATTCTAAACATATATTATTTAAAATATAATATTATTAATGCAGTTTTATAAATTAGAGAGTAGCATATATGGTGTGTAGCGTGATTGGTTTATTTACTTAATTTTTGTTTAAATCTTTATTGGTTAAAATAATATTATCATTATGCGCAAAATTGTTTCTTAAGTACTTGCAAAGCTATATAATGCAGTATGTTGAAACGCATAAATATCTACTAAAAAAATTGATCAAAGATACTGGAAGGTTGTTAAATATAGCGTCGTCAGGAGCTAAACAAATATTAATTTTAACATAAATTATTTTTTATATATCTCCTGCTTCGTTTAATATCTATACATAATCTAATCAACTATACATTATTATTTAGCATACAGCATACTTTGTTTTTTATATATAAACAAAATAAATTAATATTTGTTTATATATCATTTATTATTTAATCACTATTTATTAAAAAAAGCCCTGAAATATTTCAGGGCTTTTTTATATGTATTAAGAAATACTTTTTTTATCTAAATACATTTAGTTTTTTGGTAATTACTTTATTGTCATTTTCTACACGTATAATATAAGTTCCATTAGTTAAATTTGAAATATTAACAATTTCACAACTGCTATTAGCAAATTGAGAAGTAACAACCTGTCCCAGCATGTTTATAATAGTTATCTCAGCATTTTCTGCATTTGAAACAGTGACAAAATCAGATGCAGGATTTGGATATATGTTAATATCATTAATTTCTATATCATTGATACTAACAAATCCATCACTAACAACAATATCGTCAATCATAAAGATAAAAGCATCACTTGAAACACATTGTATCCCAATATAAACTTGCTGACCTGCATAATCTGATAGATCAAAAGTTTTTTCTTCCCACGTAGCCGGTGCTGTAAGATAATTTCCTTCAGATATTTTTGTAAAAGCCGAAATGTCTGTTGTTGTCGTTGAAACCCACACAGCATAGCGCTCTAATCCATAATCAGCGGTGTATGATTTTACCCAAAACTTAACATTAGCACCTGAACTTAAAACATTTGTTTGTGGTGTTATCAACCAATCATTGTTAGGTGGGGTTGTTGCTGCAAAACATGCACCAAAACGATTACCACTATGTGGCTGAATTGCTGGCTGATCTGCCATAGATGGATTTGTATTTGCAGGATTAAATGCTATAAATGAACCTGTATAATAAGCATTTGTGAAAGAGATGCCACTAAATCCATAAGTCGAACTACCATCTACATCATGTTGTGTCCAACCTGGAAACTCCAAGTCAAAATCATTAACATTTGTTTCAAATCCACCATCCATTATACCTGTGATAGATTTTATTGCTGTTTCAGATAAAGAATTTTGGACTTCCGTAGGAAATCCGAGATTTTTGACTTTTTCGTTTTGTGCAAATACAAAAGATATACTTGCTACAAACATTAAACCTAATAAAATTGTAAACTTTTTCATAACATTTGATTTTTAGGGGTTAAGGGTTAATAATTTATTTTTTACAAATTTACATATTTTTTTCAATTAAACAAATTAATTTTAAAAAAAATTTTAATTTTTCAATTAAAAAAAATTAATTATTTTTGCCAAACCAAATTTAAAAAAATAAAACTATGAGTCAAATTGAAGAAAAAGTAAAAGCTATTATCGTAGACAAATTAGGTGTTAGTGAAAATGAAGTAACACCAGAAGCAAGTTTTACTAATGATTTAGGTGCAGATTCATTAGACACTGTTGAGTTGATTATGGAATTCGAAAAAGAATTTAATCTTAGCATACCAGATGAAGACGCTGAAAAAATTACTACAGTCGGAGAAGCTATCGAATACATAAATCAACACATACAAAAGTAAAAATCTTAAAGTAATGGAGCGTAGACGTGTAGTCATAACAGGAGTCGGTGCTATTACTCCTTTGGGTAATAATGTAAATGAATTTTGGAATTCATTACTTGAAGGAATAAGTGGTGCCGACTTCATTACTCACTTTGATGCATCTAAATTTAAAACAAAGTTTGCTTGTGAAGTAAAAAACTTCGATCCAGCTAATTATTTTGATAGAAAAGAATTACGTAAATATGATCTAGTCACTACTTATGGCATAGTAGCAGCTAACCAAGCCATTCAGGATGCTAATATCAAAATAGATAACTTAGATCCTTATCGCGTGGGTGTAATATGGAGTAGTGGTATTGGTGGAATTATAACCTTTTTTCAGGAGGTAAAAAATTTTGTAGAAGGAGATGGTACACCACGTTTCAATCCTTTTTTTGTTCCTAAAATGATTATAGATATCACAGCAGGACATATTAGTATGATACATGGATTCAAAGGACCTAATTATGCTACAGTTTCAGCTTGTGCCTCTTCTGCCAATGCTATAGTAGATGCAGTATTATTAATTCGTCATGGGTATGCCGATGTAATAGTGACTGGTGGTTGTGAAGCTGCAATTACTGAGCCCGGAATGGGTGGATTTAATTCTATGAATGCTATTTCCGTCAGGAATGATGATCCTAAAACTGCTTCTAGACCATTTGATAAAGATCGTGATGGATTCGTTATGGGCGAAGGTGCTGCAGGTCTCATAATAGAAGATCTAGAACATGCTAAAAAACGCGGTGCTAAAATTTATGCCGAAATTTTAGGTTTTGGACTTAGTGCAGATGCTTACCATATCACAGCACCACATCCCGAAGGCGAAGGCGCTAAACATGCTATGAGTTTCACTCTTCAAGATGCTAGTATCGAAAAAGAAAAAATAGATCATATCAATACTCATGGTACCGCCACTCCAGCAGGAGATATAGCCGAAGCTAAAGCTATCGTTAGTGTATTTGGTGATCATGCTCAAAATATTTCTATTAACTCTACAAAATCTATGCATGGACATTTATTAGGTGCGGCTGGTGCTATAGAAGCTCTGGCTACTATCTTAAGCATTCAAAATGATGCTGTGCCGCCTACTATCAATCATTTCACTGATGATCCAGACATACCTAAATTAGATTTTACTTTTAATCATAAAAAAGAACGTATCGTCCATTATGCTATTAGTAATACTTTTGGCTTTGGGGGACATAATGTATCTCTGCTATTTGGTAAATATTCTGAATAAATGTGAAATCTGATAAAGAAAATAATAGTAGTAGATTAAAATATTTAAAAAAATTAATTAAGTCTATTCTAGGTTTTTCGCCTCAAAATTTATATTTATACTATTTAGCTATAACTCCACGTTTTGTAGAAGCTACCTTTAATGGAGAAAGAATATCTAATGAAAGATTAGAATTTTTAGGTGATGCTGTTTTAGATTTAATAGTAGCACAATATTTATTTCATAAATTTCCACATAAAGATGAAGGTTTTCTCACTGAGATACGTTCACGAATTGTAAATACTGAAAATCTTTGTAAAATTGCTAAAGAAACAAATCTCATAGAAATAGTTGAGAAATTTTTGCCTACACAACACAAAACTCCCCCAAATAACTGGTTGGGGAATACTCTAGAATCATTCATTGGAGCTATATTCCTTGATAAAGGTTATGATTTTTGTTATAAGTTTTTTATTTCTCTTATAAAAGATAAAATTATTGATATTGAAAAAATAATTAGTGAAGAAAATAATTATAAAAGCCGATTATTAGAATATTGCCAAAAAAATAAACTTAATTTAGAATTTTTCTCTGAAAAATTGCAAAATAATAATTTTAAGATAAAAATTTTAATAAATAACAAACTAATAAGTGAATATATAGCTCCAAATATAAAACGTGCAGAAAAGGAAGCTTCTAAAATAGCATACGATAAGCTAATAAACAAAAAAGCAACTATTTATGTATTGTAAATTGATACATAATAAACAATATTAAAATTTTGATACTAATATTTTAATTATTGTGATTTGTTTACACTATGAAAAAAATATCACTTAACTCTTATTTATAGAAATATATCACAGAATGGAGTAATTTTAAATTTAGAATTTTTGTTTAAATCATTTTTTGTATTGTTAATTAACAAAGGTTTATTATAATTTTTTCATAATTAAAAGCTTTTGACAAATTAAAAAAAAATCTGTAAATTTGTAATAATAAATCTGAAATAATGAAAAATGCAATTTCAATATCATTAATAATTTTTTGCATTATTTTCAGCTCAAACCAATGTAAAAATAAATCACTTATGTCAAAAGAGATAATAGTAAAAAGCAAGTCATTTATTGATGGGGGCATGATACCAAGTAAATATACTTGTGATGGTGCTAATGTATCGCCTCAGATTTCATGGGAAAATATACCAGAGGGCACCAAGTCTTTAGCTCTGATATGTGATGACCCAGATGCTCCTATGGGGACTTTTGTTCATTGGGTGCTTTACGACATTCCACCTATGATTAAAGAATTACCAGAAAACATACTACCCGAAAAAATATTGCCTAGTGGAGCTAAACATGGAGTCAATGATTTTCGTAAATATGGCTATGGAGGTCCTTGTCCGCCGAGTGGCACTCATAGATATTATTTTAAGCTCTATGCATTAGATACTATGTTAAATTTAGAACCTGGCAAAAAAAAAGCTGAACTTTTAAAAGAAATAGAAGGCCACATAATAGCTCAAGGACAAATAATGGGCAAGTATAGTAGAAACTAAATAAACTCAAAAATTATTAATATGCATGTAAATCTTGCAATTTTTGCTTCTGGTAATGGTAGTAATGCTGAAAATATTTATCATTATTTTGATGGTAATCAAAATATTTTTGTTAGCCTTTTATTAACTAATAATAGGCGAGCTGGAGTTATTGATAGATTTATAAATTTTAATGTTCCGATAGTGGTAATAGATAATATTTTAGCTAGTGACGGAAGTTTTTTAATTAGGCTTTGTGAAACTTTCAATATAAATATAATCATTTTAGCTGGCTATTTAAGGGCTATACCAGCAGATTTAATAAAAAAATATCCTGATAAAATATTAAACATACACCCTGCCCTTTTACCAAAATATGGTGGTAAAGGCATGTATGGTTCTAAGGTACATGAAAATGTAATAGCTAATAATGAAAAAACATCGGGTATTAGTATTCATTTGGTAAACGAAAACTATGATGAGGGACATATAATTTTTCAAAAAACCATTTCTATCGACTCAACAGATACTCCTGATACATTGGCTGAAAAAATTCACAAATTGGAGTATGAATATTATCCTATAGTTATCGAAAAATACATAAATGAATTATTTACTTAAATTTTAACAAAACCAATTTAATTTATTGAAAATGTCTAATTATCTTACTGATCATGAATGGCAAAAAATAAAACAAATTTTTATTAAACAATCTATAAGTGAAGTTGGCATTAGCGAATCTGATGAAGTGCCTGAAATTGTTAAAGGAAATTTTTTAGCATATTTACAATCTCATTATAATGGGGATATGAAGTATTTAGAAAGGAATTTAGAAAAACGTTTCTCCCCTACTACACTGTATCCTGGCACTCAAAGTATTATCACTTTTCTCTTACCATATTATCAAATATTTCCTGCTGAGTGGGCAGAAAAGATTAGCATTTATGTTACTAAAAAAGATTATCATACTCTTGCAAAATCAATATCTATACCAGTAGTAAATTTTTTAAAACAATTAGACGCTAATTTCAGACCTAGAATTTTTGTGGATTCAGCACCTGTTATTGATAAATATTGGGCTTGGAAAGCAGGTTTGGGATTTATAGGTAAAAATACTTTATTGATAAATGAAAAATATGGTAGCTTTGTATTCATAGTTCATATTTTCACTTCACTAAAAGCACCTCCAGATGCATTAAAAAATCCATTAAAAAATAAATGTGGTAATTGCACTAATTGCCTTAAAGCTTGCCCAACTCAAGCATTGATATCACCTAAAGTATTGAATGCAAGTCAATGTATTTCTTATCTTACAATAGAAAAAAGTGATAATAATAGTTTGCACCAAGTAAAAAAACTTGTACCATATATTTATGGTTGTGATATTTGCCAAAAAAAATGTCCTTATAATAATAATCCTCAGATAACACCGATTAAAGATTTTTTATTTGATGAACAAGAAAAACAAGAATTAAAAAATTGGGGAACAGGGATCTCAAAATTTCCTTTATACCTTTTAAATGATTCCGTATTAATGAAGAATGTAAATTTTATCAAAAATAAATATAAATCATAATAGATTTATGGTGATCAGCAATATTTAAATAATAAATTTTTTTATAAAGATTTATATTTTATGTATTTAATCATTAACTTCATTTTTTTTATTAATTATTTGATTTTCATATGATAATATTTCATCATTTATAAAATAAATTTCTATATTTGCTTCTTTAAAAAGGTCTTCACTATCTTTGCCTGCATGATACCTGTATTCACAGACAACGCGTTTGATGCCACTATTTATGATCAACATTGCACATGAGCGACATGGGGTCATTCTGACGTATAAAGTAGATCCTTCTAAAGAAATACCAAAGCGTGCTGCTTGTGCAATAGCATTTTGTTCGGCATGTACGGTCCTCACACAATGTTGGGTGATAGAACCATCTTCGTGAATAATCTTTCTGAATAAATGACCAACTTCATCACAATGTGGCAACCCACTGGGAGCACCTACATAGCCAGTTACTAAAATACGTTTATCTTTTACTATCACGCAACCAGCTCTACCTCTATCACATGTAGCCCTTGTAGCTACAGTATTCATGATTTCGATAAAATATTCATCCCAGCTAGGTCTTTGGTAAATGTATCCTTTTTCTTTACTTTCAATTTTTTCCTTTATTTCTTTCATTATGGCATCCACCTGATCATATAATTGCTGAAAGGTCCCATTGTTTTCTATGTAATAATCAGCTAATTCTATGCATTTACTTATATTTTGCTTATTAGGATCTTCATTTTTCATTTCTTCATTTTCTTGTGCAATGAAGGTAGCATAATCTATATCATCTGTCTCTGACCCTCGCTGACGAATACGTTCGTATCTTATTTTAGGATCAGCATCGATAGCTATTAAAAAAAAATTATCATTTTTTTTCAATGCTTCTACTTCACCTACCGTACGTATACTTTCTATTATCGCATTTTTTTTTGTTTTTATAGCTTCTGAGTATAATTTTTCTACAATATATGATGCACCATTTTTTTCTCTAAGTTCATTAGCTAATTGTCTCATAGTATCTCTATTAACTGGAATTTTCCGTATTTTAAGTTCTTTAATCAAAAATTTACGAACACTAAAATGCTCAAAATTTTCATTTTTAATCAGATAATCTACCACTGTATCCTTACCTGCCCCTATTGTACCTGTTAGGCCTATTACTATCATTTTTTTTACAAAAATAAGATTAAAATTTTTATTTGAAATTAAATTATTGAAAAAGGTAAATCCTAGATTATTGATTGCTAATTAAAAAAAAAGATGTTCAATTAAAATTAATTATTTATTATCATCTTCTTTTATTTCTTTATCATAAACTAAAAGAGCATATTCATTATCTATAATCAGATACCCCATATCATAGCAAAAAAAATAAGTTGTACCTTTAGCAGTGTTCAAAATATGTGTATGATATTTAAAATCAAAACCTTTTTTTCTTAATGCTTCAATTTTTATTTTTGTTTTACCAGTTTTATTGAGTTCGGATATAATCCTTCTATTTTTTCTTAATTTGTTATTAATTTTTCTATAAATATTTATAGAATCTCTATTTAATCTATTATTATAAGCATTACGACATTGATCATCACAAAATTTTTTATCTGAACGACCTACTAATGGTTCTCCGCATTCTAGACAACATCTCTCTGTCATGGTACTATGATTTTTTTAGTACAAATTTAGAAAAATTTTTAGTAAACGAATATTCCCATATACAATATAAAAAAACACTAATAAATATAAGATCAAAAACAGTAAGTATCATATTTACAGATATATTAGTAACTATCTGCATAGCGAATATTAGTGGTATGATTAAATATACTTTATGACTAATATTTTTTTTTAAATAAAAACATATAAAAATACCAACCAAACTACTAACTAAAATAAAAATAATATAGAAAGACACAGTATTATAATTAACATAACTCCAAATAGCTCCTATGAGCTCTAGAATAAACCAAAGCAAAAAAAAACTCAAATTGATCTTATATCTTTTCTTGGCTTCTTGCTCACCAGAATAAATTTTATCATTGTATATAATAAAAGGTCTATTAGAATATTTTCCATTAAGGCTAAGCTTTATTTTTTTATTTTCTAAGTCTAAATCGACACCATTTTTCATTGATTCCTTTGATATATCACCTATTTTATCATCATTGAAGTATATCCGATACAATTTTTCTTTAGGAGAATAAGAAATAATAAGAGTGTCATTATCCTGTGTTATTCTATAAATATTCATTTTTATAATCGGCTATTTATAAAAATATAATTTAGCTGATGCCATGTATTTTGCCATCAATGTCGATATCTATTTTTTCGGCAGATGGTTGCTCAGGTAGTCCTGGCATACGCATAATGGCACCTGCAATAGGGACTACAAAACCAGCGCCAGTAGATATTTCTATTTCTCTTATGTTTAAAATAAAATCTTTAGGTCTACCTCTCAGATTAGGATTATCTGATAATGAATATTGAGTTTTAGCAATACACACAGGGGAATTTTCTAAATTTAACATTTTAATTAGTTCAAGATCTTTACGAGCTTTTAGAGAATATTCCACATCTTTAGCACCATAAATATTTTTACATATAGTATTTATTTTATCTTCAATAGATAAATCATAAGTATAAATGGGTTTGAAACAATTTGGACAATAGCTAGTACTCTCTATTACTTTTTCAGCTAGATCTATAGCACCTTCACTACCCTTATTAAAACCTTCATTAATTGACATCAAAACACCATATTCTTTGCAATGTTGCCTTACTATATCTATTTCAGCTTCTGAGTCTGTATCAAATTTATTAAGAGCTATAATAGGTTTAAAGTTAAACATCATCATATTTTCAATATGTTTATCCAAATTTTCTAATCCTTTTTTTACTAAATCTACATTAGGAATAAATAATTCATCTTTTGAAGCACCACCGTGATATTTTAAAGCCCTAATAGTAACCACTATAACGACAGCATTAGGCATCAAACCAAATCTCTGACATTTTATATCAAAGAATTTTTCTGCTCCCAAATCAGAACCAAATCCAGCTTCAGTAATTACAACATCGCTATAAGTCATTGCCATTTTTGTTGCTAAAATACTATTAGTACCTTGAGCTATATTAGCAAAAGGGCCACAATGTATGATAGCTGGCGTGCCTTCTGTGGTTTGCACTAAATTAGGATTTATAGCATCTTTTAATAAAGCGGCCATTGCTCCTTGCGCATTCAAATCTCTTGCAAAAATTGGTTTTTTATCCCAAGTTAATCCGACAAATATATTGCCTAATCTTTCTTTAAGGTCACTAATGCTATCTGTCATACCTAGTATAGCCATGACTTCACTAGCAGCAGTGATTTCAAAAGATGATTCTCTTGGTATGCCATTAGAGATGCCACCTAATCCGATAACAATATCTCTCAAAGCTCTATCATTCATATCCATCACTCTATTCCAATGAATAGTTCTAGAATCTAAATTCAAATTTCTATTTTTACTTTGAAGATTATTATCTATTAATGCAGACAAAAGATTATTAGCTCTTTCTATTGCAGGTATATCACCTGTGAAAAGTAAATTTATATCATCTGTAGGTAATACTTGGGACAATCCTCCTCCAGTGGCTCCACCTTTTATTCCAAATACTGGCCCTAATGAAGGTTCCCTCAGAGCTACAACAGATTTTTTCCCAATTTTATTTAAAGCCATAGATAAGCTTATAGAAGTTGTAGTCTTGCCTTCACCTGCGGGAGTAGGCGTGATCGCAGTTACTAATACTAATTTTGATTGCTTGACTTTCTCTTCATTTATGAGATTAATTGGAAGCTTCGCTTTAAATTTTCCATAAAGTTCTAATTGATCAGCTTGAATTCCTAAATTCTCGGCTATTTCTGTTATCTGTTTCATAATATATTAATATTTTTTTATGTTTATTTCTATAAATTTTCTAAATTTGCCAATAATTTTTTATTTTTTCATCTATATAATTTAAAATTATTTTAGTAGCTCCTATATTGGATTTCACATATTCTCTACTCACTTCACAAGCATTATTATAAATTATTTTATCATTATACAATATATTTAAAATATCAAAATATTCTTCTTTATTTGAAAAACTAAAAGCACCACGTAAATTTATTAAATCTATAGCCTCTTGAAATTTTTTATAATTTGGACCAAAAATTATAGGTTTACCATAAATAGCAGCTTCTAAAATATTATGTATACCACTACCAAAGCCATTACCTATATGTACAATATTAGCATATTTATAAATATGTGAAAGTAACCCTATAATATCTATGATTAGGATATTTTTATTTTTTACGTCATTAAAATTTGAATTTTCTGATTTTAACTGCGAATAAGTAATACAATCATCATTAAAAGAACTTTTTAGTTTCCTTATTCTATCTTCATGTACTTCGTGTGGAGCTATGATATAACACCATTCAGGATATTTATTTATAGCATGTAGTATATATTTTTCATCTTCTGGCCAGCTACTACCAGCGATATATACAAATCTATTATCAATAAAAGTTTCTATATTTGGTATATACAATGGATTATTAGCGATTTCATATACTCTATCAAATCTTGTGTCGCCAGCTACTGTTACATTTAGTATCATATATTTTTCTAATAATAATTTAGATACATTATTTTGCACAAATATATGATCAAAATATTTGAGATAACGTCTCATGTATGCACCATACCATTTAAAAAAATATTGATTAGGTCTAAAATTAGCAGATATTAATATTGTAGGAATATCATTCCTTTTCAAATAATATAAATAATTAAACCAAAAATCATATTTTACAAAAATTGCCAATTCAGGTAAAAAAGTAGAGATAAATCTTTTAATATTACGTGGCACATCTAATGGAAGATATAAAACTAAATCTACATTAGGGTAATTTTTTCTAATTTCATAACCAGAAGGGGAGAAAAAAGTTAGTAATATTTTATGTTCAGAATATTTGATATGTAAGCCATCAATGACTGTTCTAGCTTGCTCAAATTCTCCTAATGATGATACGTGCACCCAAATCCATCTATCGGTAGGTGAGAGTTTTTTATAAATATCTTTTTGATATTTCCTGCCCTTTACCCACAATTTTGCTTTTTTATGACCCAATAAAGCACCTAAATTTATTATAAAACCATAAATATAAATGCCAATAGTATACAAAAATCTAATAATCATGATTTAATTAAAGTGAGTGCAAAGATAAATAAAATATTTAAAATTTATAATTATAAAAATCGACATATGGCTAAATTTTTTTTAAAATATCTATCATAAAAATATCAGAAACATAATCTCTTTTTCCCTCTTAAAAAATAATATCATTAATTCTTGTTTGGAATTAAATTTTACTTATTTGCTGATATAAATAATCACCAATTGATCAATAAATAAAATATTAAAATTATAATAATTTTAATATTTTTGTATCAAAATTGTTTTATTCTTTTTTTATTATTAAACATAAAAAATATTTTTATGAAAAAAATTAGATTATTATTTGTTTTTACATTTATTTCATTTTTATGTTTTTCTCAAGATAGCATAAAAGTAAAATGGAGATTGTCTAGTATTGATTTTAGTTTTGGATATTTTAATATTACTAATTTTGAAACTCCAACCTCTTGGCCACCATATATTCAATATTTTAAAAATATTGATGCTATTAATGATTATTATTATGACGCAAATAATTACTGGACTAGCTATATAAATAAAAAAACAGATGGTTCGAATATTAAATTTTTATTAGGTTTTCAATTGCCTAAAATGCAAATAAAAAATAATAGGGAATTTTTATTTGGAATAAATTTTCACCAAAATGTAAACTTTAGACATTCACTGATTGTACTAGAAAGACATCCAATAGATACTTTTATTAATGTACATTCAGGACAAGATTTATTTTTTGACTCTACACATGTGATTTCTGATGATTATAATTATTCATTTAATTTATTAGATTTTGATTTTGGTTATAATTATATGTTTTTTACTGGCAAAAGATATCAAATACATCTAGCACCATACATAGGATTAGGACTTACTATAAATAGACATGCGTATATGAACAGGTATTTATATGATAAATACATGTTTTTTTTACCAGAAGATTCATTATTTGCACAAAGTGAAATAATTAAAAAGTATGAATCATTAGAAACAATATATGATGATAATATAAAAAATCTTTTTTATTTAAAATTTGGGTTGCCCATTAGAATTAATTTAGGTTTAGGAAATGAAGATAAAAATTTAGATGAAATATCTTTGTTTTTTGAAATAAATCCGCATTATTTATATATACCATCACATGATCCTGTGATCAGTAGTTTTACTTTATCTTGTTCCTTTGGTATTAAGATTAAATTTTTAAAATAAAAAAAGCACCATTGTTACAAATTTTAATTTAAAAATTTCTCCATAATAATAAATTTAACAAAACTAGATAAGATTAGAGACATTGACAAGCTGTTTTAATTATAAATGAAATAAATTTTCTTGATATCATTATTTTAATAATTTTTTTCTAATGGTAATATTGCAATGATATTAAAGGTTCTTGAAATTAATTATTGTTTTACTTTACGTATTTTATATGACCATTAAATAATTTTTATTTAATTTTACAAAAAAATAATTATGGATAATTTTAATCTATTAGATTATCAAGCTCTACCCAAAGAGCAGAAACGTAGATTCCTAGATAATCTATATCAATTTTTATTAGAAAACAACTACACAGCCGTAGATTATCAGAAGCTAAAAATACAAAGCACAGCCCCCATCTGTCCTAGATGCGAAAGCGAAAATGTGATAAAAGCAGGAGTGCGTGATGGCAAACAAGTGTACAAATGCAAAGATTGTGGCCGACAATACCGCGAAACAGCTAGAACCTTCGTATATCGCATGCGAAAAGCTGATAAAATGCTCGAATACCTAAAATGCATGCTAGAAGGCAAAAGTCTAAGAGCTTGCGCATCGGAGGTAGGCATAAGTCTGAGAACAAGTTTCAATTGGCGACACAAGATACTAGCAGCGATCAAATCATTACAGGGTGGTATCAGCTTCTCAGGCATTGTAGAAGCTGATGAGCTGCTAATGAAATATTCAGAAAAAGGTCGCAAATACAGAAACCGAAAAGAATACAAAAAAGCAAAGAAAAAGAAACATCCCAAAGTAGCTGTGCTGGTAATGACAGACAGAGAAGGTAATTTACTATTCAAACACGTAGGACGCAAAAAAGTAACCAATAGTCAGATAAGGGAAGAGCTATCGCATAGAGTGACAGATAGCAACTTAATATGTGTGAAGCAAAAGAAGGAATTCAAAAAAGCTGTGAAGGGGACCAAAAGTAAAAAAGTTGTTGTAAACAAAACGCAGATTAGACGTGGTGTTTACAGTGTACAGGTTGTCGATAAGCATATAGATGATTTCAAGGTTTGGTTGCGGCGATTTAGAGGTGTGGCTACAAAATACTTACAGAGCTATCTGATGTGGTTTGTAATCACACATAAATACTTGACAAGTGAGGTAGAATCAGACATTGGTCGGCTTTTAAACCTTGCATCCTCGGACAGATGGGCGTGGGATGAGTATTGGCGGCTGGTGAATACAAAGTATAGATAAACTACCTCAAGTAAAACAATGATTTGTTTCTGGACTTTTTTCGATTCCTTTTTTTCCAAAACTCTATTCACATTAAATTCGATAAAAAACAATCTTGAAATAATGAAAAATACTAAGATTATAATTTTTTAAGTAACAACATATTTATTAAAAAAATATATATATTTGTAAAGTTTCACCACGTTGTTTATGAAAACTTGATTAATTTTGAAAAATTTTAATTTTATATGTTCCAATACAAGTTTTTTAATTTAACAAAAAATAAACATTTAGTTATACTTATAATTTTTCTTAATTTTTTTCTTAATTTAAATTCGAAAGGGGTACCTATAGGTGCATGGCGATATCATTTACCATTTAATAATGTTTTTGCTGTTGCTAATACAGGCTCATTATATTGGGCTTGCAATCCATATTATTTATATAATTATGATTTCAATACTAATGAAATTAATATTTTTAGTAGATTAAATAAATTATCTGATATTAAATTATCTGCTTTTGCTATTGATAAAATACACTCGCTCATTATTTTGGGATATGAAAACGGAAATATAGATATTTTTAATTATAAGACAGAAAAAGTACGTAATGTACCTGATATTTTTTTGAAACCTATCATTGGTTCTAAAACTATTAATCATATTTACATCAATGGCGACGAAGCTTACTTTTCAACTGATTTCGGCATCGTAGTTTATGATTTGAAAAAATTTGAGTTTAGAAATACTTATTATCTTTCGCAATATTATCAAAATAAAAAAATAAAAACTACTTTTATTTTCAAGGACACAGTTTTTTCTTTATTTGATAATTTTATTATTAATGCTCCGATAGATGGTAGTAATCTCAATGATTTTTCTAATTGGTCCATCTTTTATTCTGACAATAATAATATAATTTTTGCTGATGCCCTAAAAGATGATTTATATATGGTGATAGATAGTGGCTGTAATGATCATATATTAAGATATCATGATGGATTATGGGATACTGTATTAGATACTTTGAATTTTAATATTAATAAGTTGAAATATGATAATAATAAATTTATTATTTTAGCTGAAGGTGCAGTATTCATCTATGATAGCTTATGGAATTTTAAATATAAAATTTATCAATATTATCCAACTAATTATGCTCCTATGCCCTTAGATGCTACTTATACAGAGGACAATAAACATTTATTAATAGGAGATAAAAATGTAGGTTTATTATATAATTGGAATGATACATGGAATAATAAAATAATTACTCCCTTAGGCCCTTCAACTAATATTAGTTTTAACGTTTCACACAGCAATGGTGCGATTTTATCATCTTCTGGGGGTTATGATCAATCTTTTGGCAATCTCTGGCGTCATGTAAATGTAGAGGTATTTAAAAATGAACAATGGCTTTCATACAATGGAGATAACACTCCTAAATTAAATGAAGTGCGAGATGCTATAAAAGCATTAACAGATCCTATGGATCCCGATCATTTATTCATTGCTACCTATGGTTATGGATTAGTAGAAATCAAAAATGATCAAGTTAAAATTTACAATGATACCAATTCAGTTTTGCCTTCGACAGCAGGTATAACTGGTTTTTGTAGAATAAGCACTATGGATTTTGACTCCGATGGCAATCTATGGATTTTGGTATCAGGTGCTAATGAATTTACAGTTTTTAAAAGAAATGGTCAAATGATTAGATTGCCTATTAGTATATCTATTAGTAATTATAATCCTGGTGCGATGATTATAGATGAAAATAATAAAAATATTTATGTCCCTTTTCCTAGAGGTGGCGGTGGTGTATTAGTTTTTAAATATAATGGAACAATAGATAACTACTCAGATGATAGATCTATGCTATTGACTACCCAAGCTGGTCAAGGCAAATTGCCCAGTAGTTTAGTATATGCTGCAGCCTTAGACAAAAAAAATCAATTATGGTTAGCAACTAGTGAAGGTGTTGCTGTTATTTATAATACACAAAACTTTTTTACTCAAAACCCTTTTGATGCTTCGCAAATAATTTTAGAAGTAGGTGGATTTGCTATGCCAATGCTTATCTCTGAAAGGGTAAATGATATTAAAATAGATGGAGCTAATAGAAAATGGATTGCTACTGATAATGCTGGTATTTTTGTCTTTTCTCCAAATGGTGATAAAGAAATATATCATTTCACTTCTGAAAATTCTCCTCTTCTGAGCAATAGAGTAATGAGCCTAGCGATAGATCCTATTACAGGTGAGGTTTTTGCAGCTACAGAGTTAGGTTTAGTATCATTTCATAGTGATGCTATAGAGCCATATACATATATTGAAGAATTAAAAATATTCCCCAATCCAGTACCAGCAGATATAAATGGGTATATTACTATTGATGGATTACCAGAAGATAGTTATGTGACTATTACTGACTCATATGGTAAAGTAGTTTATAAAACAAAATCTATGGGGGGGAGAGCCACCTGGAATGGCATAGATGTATATAATAATAAAGCTAAAAGAGGGGTTTACATAGTGTGGGCAAGTAATGATGATGGCTCTATCAAGGGAACTGGTAAATTTTTTATTGAATAATAATGAATCAAACAACTAAAGCTTTTATTCTGAATCTTGTACAACATACTCGAAAAGCTTATATTATCCATTCACTTACACCGACTGGTAGATTTTCTTTTTATTTAGCATCTATTACTCCTAAAAATAAATCTTATGAATTTATAAAAACACCATTAATCAATGTCGAAATTACTTATAATGACAAGCCCTCACGTGAACATTTGTACAAAGTAATTGATATAACTATAGAAAATTTTCCTCATATGGTAGCTGATCACCTATTACACTCTGCGATTGCTAGTTTTATGGCTGAAATAATTATGAAAATAACCCCAATAGATCTTTATGATACTCAATTATATGATATTGTATTGGATTTTGTAAATAAACTTAATAACTGGGAAAAAATACCAAATTCTTTTTTGCTTTCTTTTATGGCTTACATACTAAATTACATGGGGATCCTTAGTAAAAAAAATTATAGCTTTTTAGATGCTATGCCACATTATGAATCACTGTTAAATTTTTTAGAATATTTATATCTTCATCCATTAAATTCATCTAATGATAATATAACTCTGCCTGCAACACCATATCATTTATTAAACTTGACTATCTCTTATTTACGAGCTCAGGAGATTTTAAACAGTGATCTGAAAAGCCTAAAAGTGATGAGAGAGGTTTTTTATAGATAAGTATAGTAACTTACTACAGACAACTGACAACACCTAATTTATTATGGTGTTTTTTTTATTTAATAAATTAAAATTATAAAATTAATTTAGAATAATAATTTTTTTTTGTATCTTTGCAAAAAAGTATTGTGGAACCTAAGGTTGGTATTTATAGTGGTACTGCATCACGTGTTTTAGCAGAAAGTATTGCAAATAATTATGGTATTCCCATTGGCAAGACTACATATACAAAATTTGCAGATGGCGAATTTCAAGTAAGCTTTGACGAAACAATAAGAGGTAAAGAAGTTTTTATAGTTCAATCTACTTTTCCACCCGTAGACAATTTATTTGAACTTTTATTAATGATAGATGCTGCCAGAAGGGCTTCTGCCAAGCATATCTATGCTGTTATACCTTATTTCGGTTTTGCTAGACAAGACAGAAAAGATAAGCCACGTGTAGCTATTGGTTCAAAACTAATCGCAGATTTGTTAGAAGCAGCTGGAGCCACTCATATAATTACCATGGATTTACATGCTGATCAAATACAAGGTTTTTTTAATATTCCTGTAGATCATCTATTTGCTTCTAGTATATTTTATGATTATATAAAAAATCTTAATATACAAAATATTGTAGTTACTTCACCTGATACAGGTGGTACTAAAAGGGCTAACATATATGCTAAGGCTTTTAATTGCGATATGGCTATATGTTATAAACAAAGAGAAAAAGCTAATCAGATAGCTGACATGGTATTGATAGGTGATGTAAAAAATAAAAATGTTATTATTTTTGATGATATAGTGGATACCGCCGGATCACTCATAAGAGCTGCAAATTTGATGAAACAAAAGGGGGCTTTATCTATCAAAGCAGTTTGTACTCATGCATTATTAAGTAATAATGCAGTGGAAAAAATAGAAGACAGCGTGATAGATCAACTAATAGTAACTGATACTATTCCACTAAAAAAATCATCTGAAAAAATAACAGTCCTATCAGTAGCAAAATTGTTTGCTGAGGTTATCAAAAGAAATATTCAATGTGAATCTATCAGTTCTTTTTTTGATTTCAATCCTTTCTTATAAATAAAATATGTTAAACAAATAAAAATAAAAAATTATGAAAGTGCTTTCTATTAGTGGCTCTCCGAGAGAGAGCGTAGGGAAGAAAGATGCAAAACAATTGCGTAAAAAAGGCTTTGTGCCTTGCGTAATGTATGGTGGCGAAAAACAATTATTCTTTTATGTAGAAGAAATAAAAATGCTCTCCTTAATTTCATCCCTCGAACCATTAATGCTAGATATTGATGTTAATGGTAAAATTCATCGCTGTATAATACAAGAGATACAGTTTCATCCAGTCACTGATAGGATAATACATATCGATTTTGTAGAAATCAAAGATGATAAGCCTATAACTATGAATGTACCTGTAAAATTTGAAGGAGACTCTATTGGCATAAAGCGCGGTGGCAAATTAGATATTAAATTGAAAAAATTACCAGTTAAAGCTATTCCTAGCAAAATGCCTTCTTATATTCCTATTAATATTACTAAATTAGATATAGGTGACAGTATACGTGTCAGAGATATCAGCAATGATGATTATCAAATATTAAAACCTCCTCATTTAATGATTGCTAAAATAATATTTATTCGTACTATTATTACTCAAATCGAAGAGGATACTGACACTGAAGAACTTGCTGAAACCGATGAGGTTGCCAATGAAACAGAATGAGTAATTAATATTTACTTCTATGTCATTGTGATTAATTTTTTCATTTTATCAATATAAATGTGAAACAAATTATAATGTTATTTGTTTTGAATTTGAAGTATTGAAATTTATTCTAAACCTAATATTAGACTGCCAAAAATACTGTAAAACTATTTTGAATATTTAATTTCATTTATTCAAAGTTATTTGATTTAGAAAGTTTTTAGTTATTTTTATATAAAAAATGCTGTATCATATCATCATATTCTTGCCAGCTTAACTCTTCAGGTCTTTTGTTAAAAAAATCATCTTTTAATATTTCTTTATCTAAAGTCTCTAGCAAATTATTCCTTAAAGTTTTTCTTCTATGAGTAAAACTTAATTTAACGATCTTTACAAAATCATCATAATTAGTTTTGGGTATATTTGTAGTATGTTTGGGTATCATTCTGATAACTGCAGAAGATACTTTAGGTGGTGGATAAAATGAAGCTGGTGATAAACGCATTATTTGTTTTATATCAAAATATGCTTGTAATAACACACTCAATTTACCGTATTCTTTTGTTTTAGGACGTGCTAAAATCCTCTGTACCACCTCTAATTGTAACATACCTACCCATTCTATTAAGTGTTCACTATATTTTAAAGCATTAAAAAGTAAAGGACCAGAAATATTGTATGGCATATTACCTATGATAGAAAAACGATTTGCATAGTCTAATAATTCTATTTTCAATATATTTCCTCTTATTATTTTTTTATCAATATTTTGAAAATTTTCTTTTAGCAATGATATAGCTTCTCTGTCGAGTTCTATTAATTTTAATAAAGGAAATTTATCAATTAAAAATTGTGTAAGTATTCCACTACCAGGACCAATTTCGAAAACTACATCATCAGCAGTGGTTAGTTGTAATGAATCTACAATATGTCTAGCTATTTCAGGATTTTTTAGAAAATGCTGTCCCATTGATTTTTTATAATGAAAATTACCATTTTTAAGCATTTGAATTTTTTTTTAAACAAATTTATAAATTTTGTAGAAGTTAGTTATTGGCTGAACTATACAATTTATTGAGTTGGGATGTATTACATACAGTACGTCCCTTCAATTCTTAATAATCTTTGATTAATAATGGAACATCATATTAATCTTCTGAGAATTTATAATTCAAACATTTTATAGATAAATTATAAAGAATCTAAATTTTTCATTTTATTCAATTTCATTCTTGCCATATCGACATATATACTTATAGGAAAATCGGTAATTAGTTGTAAAAGAAGTTCTTTTGATTTTTCATAATTTTGATAAACATCTGCATATATTAAAGCCAGTCTATACAATGCATCATCCGCTAAAACTTCATAATAATAATTATCAATGATTTTATTCAATTCTACTATAGCTTTATCATATAGAGATGATTTCTCATAAATCTGTGCTTTTTTATAAAAAACATCATCGATAATAGGATGACTGGGAGAAGTAAGTAAAATTGTATCTAGATAATTAATGGCACGTTCATAGTTATGAATATATTCCATATATTCAGCTTTCGCAAAATATTGTAATGGTACTAACGAGCTATCTAAACCAATATTTTCTTGGATAAAAACACTCATCTGTATAGCATCATTTGCTATAAATTTAGTTGTAGATCCTTTGAGTACATCGAATTGAGCTTTTGCAAATAGTATATCACCCATTAAATAATAAATATATGCTTTATAAAATTTGGCATAATAACCGATAGTATCTTCCTTAAAATCTTTTTCTACCTGTCCATATAGTAATATAGCGTCCCAGGGATTATCCATTGCTAAATATAAATCTGCAATAGCAAATTTCACACTAGCTTGTACAAAATTTTTAACTGGGAATCTTTTAAGTAAATCTTGTAAATCATTCAATGCTTTTTCGCAATTATGTAAATAAAAACATAAAATTTTTGAATAATTGATCATAAAATCAGGATGGTAACGATATTCAGGATATTGAGATAAAAATATTTCGATTTCATCTTTAATATTATTAGCATTAATAGATTTAATATTAGCAGAAGCTAGTATTAGCTTCATTTTTTCATTTAATAATAAAAGTTGTGCTTTATGTGAAAAAGGAGAATTTGGAAATTGCAATATTAATTTTTCAAATGCATTAATAGCATATTCGGTTCCGCCGATCTCTAATAATTCATTTGCAATATCAAAAATCATTTCTCCTTCGCCATTAATTCTTTTTTCGAAAGCTAGTGCTTGATTAATAGCTGCATCATAAGCTCCCATTTGCTCATAATACCATATCAAAAGTTCATTATATAATTGACTTTTGGGATTAGAGTTTATAAAACCCAATAATATATCTTTTAGTATTGGTGAGAAATCATCATTATGATCCTCATGTAGAATGGAAGATAATACCTTTATTAGCCAATCTTTGTCATTTGAGAAGTTTCTTATTAAATTAGTAATATGAATAGAGTTTTTTTTATAATCTTTTATTTTCATGTATTTTATAGCCAAGCTTTCATTGATTTGATGGGATAGTGGTAATATTTTAACTCCTGTTTCTAAAATATTTATAGCCCATTTAGTTCTATTTTTAAAATCACAGGCTGATGCCAAATCTAAATATATAGTTTCATTATTACTAGCTATACTTAGCATTTCATTCCATACTTTTTGAAATTTTTTACTATCATTTTGTAAATCATAAACTTCTAATAAATCAATATAAAATCTAGCGCTAGGATTGTTTTTTAATTGATTTTGAATTAATTTTTCTGCATCTTTAAATTTATTAAGCTTGATAAGGCTAGCTAAATAATTGTCATAAATGTAAGTATTCCCTTGTCTATAGTAGAGCCGTTCATAAATATCAACAGCATTTTCATAGTCACCCCTTTGAAAAAATTCTAATGCCAAAGCCTCATCATTATAAATGTTTTGTGCATTTGTAAATAAAACTAATAAAAAAGTTGAAATAAAAGTTAATACAGTTTTATTTGCTTTCATTTTTTTATTTAATATAAACAAAATTACAAATAAATTTCTCAACAATAACTAAAATTTAGATGCAAATCTTAATATATTATACTGATATTAGAATTTACATTAAAATCTACACAATGAAGATTTAGAATTACTAATATTTTGTAAAATATTAATTTTAAGAAATTTAACGAACTAGATATACATGTCCCCTCAGAATTTCGTCAGGTTTATTAAAGTATTTAACTTTCAAAATATAAGTGTAATCACCTACTAATGCCGGTTCACCTTTATAAGTACCATCCCATTTACCTTCCATTGATGTAGTATGAAATACTTCATTTCCCCATCTATCAAATATTGTAAAATCTATAGTTTTAATACCTTTACCATATACCCTTAAATATTCATTTTCAGGATTTCCCTTATCATTAGGCGAAAATATATTAGGTACATACACATGCGTGATATAACAATCTTCTGTGCCCTCTTTGATTATAACTGTATCTGTATCAAAACAATTATGAAAATCTCTTACTGTGACATAATACTCACCAGGTGCTAAATTTGTAATGGTATCCAATATATAATTATTACTCCATAGATAAGTATATGGCGCAGTACCACCTGTAGTTATAACCCAAGCAATACCATCATTAGCATCTATACAAGTTTCATCAGTAGCATAAGCGATAGCTGTAGGTGATTCATAAACTATAACTTCTGTAGTTGCTGTATCTCCACATTGACCCATGATCATATACGTAATAATATGAGTACCTGCTCCAGCTAAACTAGGACTGAAAGTTCCTAATACTTGATTGATTATACCGTTTCCACTCCATACACCGCCTGAGTCTGTAGCATTTAATGTGATTGTAGATAAATTATCACATAGTGGTGTTACTGGTTTAATAGTAGCATCAGCATTAGGAAGTACTGTTATAGTAATGTTTGCACTATTTGTACACCCATATTCATTAGTACCAATTACAGAATATGTAGTGATAGATATAGGTTTAATAATAACACTTTCGCTAGTACCCAAATTATGTGACCACGAATATTGCGTAGCATCACCTATAACAGTTAATATGCTACTATCACCGAAACATATTGAATTATTAGAAGCATTAATTATAATAACTGGAATAGGATTTACGGTTATTTGAATAGTAGCTGTACTTGAACACCCATTAGCATAGGATCCAGTAACAGTATATGTAGTGGTAGAAGTTGGTGAAACTGTCTTTGATAAACCTGTACCTAAATTATGAGACCAACTATAGAAATCTGCACCACTGGCTGTTAATACTGAAGTTTGTCCATTACATATTGTACTTTCAGACGCATCAATGCTAATATCAGGCAAAGCATTTACTGTTACACTCACTGTCGCCGTTCCGGCACATCCTGCTGTACTTGTTCCTGTTACAGTATAAGATGTTGTACTGGTTGGTGTTACAGTCTTGGTAGAGCCAACTCCTAAAGTACCACTCCAGCTATATGTTGTCCCTGTAATATTTGAACTTGCAGTTAATACTGAGCTATTACCTAAACATATCGATGATGGTGAGGCTGTTGCTGCAATCGTTGGCAATGGATCTATGGTGACAGTTACACTCCCCGTCATATTATTAACGCATGATGTAGTAGCATTTGTCGCAACTACTGTATATGTACCTGCCACTGTCTGATTGCCAAAACTTATTGCACTGCCCGTACCTGATACTGATGTACCAACATCGCTGCCATTTAATTGTAATTGATAATTTACTCCACTTTCTGAGCCTAATAATCCTACCGGTACTCCTGTGCCTCCTGAACAATATGATCCTCCTCCTGTCACATCATATGCCGTCGGCAATGGGTTGACTGTTACAGTAACTGTTGCTGTATTGGTACAGCCTTCTGCACTTGTTCCTGTTACTGTGTATGTTGTCGTACTGGTCGGTGATACTGTTTTGGAACTTCCTGTGCCTAGACCTCCTGACCAACTGTAAGTGTTTGCTCCACCTGCAGTTAACGTGGATGATGAACCTGAACATATTGTAGATGGTGACGCTGAGGCTGTCACTGCCGGTGTAGGATTGACTGTTACAGTAACTGTTGCTGTATTGGTACAGCCTTCTGCACTTGTTCCTGTTACTGTGTATGTCGTTGTGCTGGTCGGTGATACTGTTTTGGAACTTCCTGTGCCTAAACTGTTTGACCAACTATATGTACTAGCACCACCTGCTGTTAAGACTGAACTTGC
>LFSZ01000093.1 GCA_001512885.1 Rikenellaceae bacterium DTU001 | reverse complement strand
CTGGCAACTTGTTGTTTAAAAAATTTGAAAGCAAAAAGTTAAGTCCAGAACAGATAGAGCAATTTCTGAAGGCTAAGATGCCAAAAGATGGTGTTATGTGTAGCAGTAATAAAAAAGCATTCAAAAAGGTTAGAAGAAATGTAATCAAGCACAAAGAAATAGTAACTAGCAATAAGCAAAAGCGAGGTATATATAGCCTAAGTACCGTCAAGAAAAAGGCTAGTGAATTCACTAATTGGATATATTTCAAATTTAGGGGTGTAGCTACCAAATATCTGCAAAACTACATTATGTGGTATGTAGTGATGGGTAAATACCTCACAGGCAAGACTGTAAGCAATACTGGGCGAATGCTCAACCTCGTATCCTCGGACAGATGGGCGTGGTATCGGTATAGAGAGTTAGTGAATATAACATATGTTAATTGAAACATATATTAATTTCTCAATCCCTCCTCAACTCCAAAAATTTTAATACTATTCCTATTATTCAGAAATCTACAAAAATTATTTTAAGCAAGCATTATAAAACTCAATCATAATATATTCATTAATCAAATATAATTTGTTTTTATTAATTTTATTTAAAAAATGAATTTATATCAAGCAAAAAAAATATTAAAAAAAGCTATACCCGAATATTTTTATCATCTTTCCGTAGAACCATTAATTAGAGATATAATAACGCATATATTAAATATAAACACTATTGATTATTTATTATTACCACCCAAATATGAACTAAATAATGATGAAATTAATAAACTATTTGAAATAATAAAGCAGTTACAAAATGAAAAGCCATTACAATATATACTTGGTAAGGCACAATTTCTAAATTTTGAATTAAAAATAAATGAAAATGTACTAATTCCCAGGCCAGAAACTGAAGAATTAGTTAAATTAGTCATAAATAATCTCGAAAAACAAAAATATAAACCTAAAACTATTGTGGATATCGGTACTGGCACCGGATGTATAGCATTAGCTATGAAATATTATTATCCTTATAGTAGAGTAATAGGTATAGATATATCGAGTGAAGCTATTAAATTAGCAAAATTTAATGCTATAAAATATAACTTAACAATTGATTTTTTTCAATTAGATATATTAAATACTGATTTATCTAAATTTAAATTTGATGTAATCATTAGTAATCCACCTTATGTTTTAAATATTGAAAAAAATGAAATAAAACCTAATGTAAAAAATTGGGAGCCTCATGATGCTTTATTTGTTTTCGATGAAGATCCTATAATTTTTTATAAAAAAATTATCAATGATTTTTTCAAAAGTCCAGATGCAAGGTTTGCTTTTTTCGAAATAAATCCGATTTGCTACAATGTTATTACTGATTTTTTGAGTAATTACACTCAAATATCTTACTTTTTTGAAAAAGATTTCAATAATAAAACAAGATATCTTGCTATTGATTTATTAGATAAATAAAAATAAATATAAATCATATCTACAAGTAATAATATAAAAATTAATAAAAGAATTATAATTACATCAATTAGATACGCTAATATATACTAATATTAAAACACAAATAAGAACGGCAAGCAGACAAAGACTGTGAGAATGCGAAATGGAAAAGATGAGTAATTTAGAAATTTCCCTATTATCAATCTAACATCGTTAATTAAAATTAGATTTTTTTTTATAAAAATAATTGATTATCAATGCTATATCTGCTGGAGATATTCCAGTGATACGACTAGCCATACCTATATTTGCTGGCTTTACATTATTTAATTTTTGACGTGCCTCAATAGAAATATTTTTTAATTCTTGATAATTAAAATCGGTAGGTAGATGCATCTCATCAAATTTCATGAGCTTTTTAGCAAGTTCATTTTCCTTATTTATGTATTCGGCATATTTGATTTCTATTTCTAATGTTTCTATGAAATGCAAAGGCTTATCTTTTATTAAATTATTTATTTCATCTATATTATTAGCTAAGTCTTGTAATGAGATTTCTGGTCTCATTAATAACTGCGTCCACTTAATCTTTTGTTTTAATGGTGATGAATTTATTGAAATCAAATAATCATTTATTTTTTCAGGATCTACTGACTTAGAGCTAAGATATTTAATAGTTTGATTTATGAATTGTTCTTTTTGTTCTACTTTTTTGTATCTTTCTTTATCAATTAATCCAAGTTCGTAAGCTATAGGTGAAAGCCTAAGGTCAGCATTATCTTGACGTAGGATCAATCTATGTTCTGCTCTACTAGTAAACATGCGGTACGGTTCATCAAGTGTTTTAGTGATAAGGTCATCTATCAAAACACCAATATATGCTTGACTACGTGATAATATTAATGGTTGTTTATTATTGATTTTTTGATGTGCATTTACTCCTGCGATAATTCCCTGAGCAGCAGCCTCTTCGTAGCCAGTAGTACCATTTACTTGTCCTGCGAAATATAAATTTTCTACTATTCTAGATTCTAATGTATTTTTTAACTGATTTGGTGGAAAATAATCATATTCTATTGCATAACCAGGTTGAATAATATGGGCATTTTCTAAACCTTTTATTGTATGTAGAGCCTCATATTGGATGTCTAATGGCAATGAAGATGAGAATCCACTTAAATAATATTCATAGGTATTCCAGCCCTCAGGTTCAACAAATAATTGATGAGAATTTTTATTACTGAATCTTACTATTTTATCCTCTATTGACGGGCAATATCGAGGACCGACTCCTTTGATTATACCGGTAAATAACGGTGATAAATGAAATCCTTTTTGCAAAATATCATGTGTCTTTTCATTAGTATAGGTGATCCAGCAACTTCTTTGTTTTTCTAATGGTTTAGTATCATCTGAATAAGAAAATTTAGATGGTTTCTCATCTCCTGGTTGCTCTATCATTTTTGAAAAATCAATAGTACGTCCATCTAATCTAACAGGTGTGCCTGTTTTGAGCCTACCACTTTCGATGTTTAATTTTTTTAATGATTCTGTCAATCCTACAGCTGCAGGTTCTCCAAGTCTTCCGCCAGCTATTTGTAAGGGACCTATATATATTTTACCATTTAAAAAGGTACCTGCTGTTACTATTACTGCTTTAGCCTTTATTTCTATTCCCATTTTAGTTTTTACGACTATATGACTATTTTTAGGTAATATATCTATAGCTTCATCTTTCCACAAATATAGATTTGGTGTATTTTCTAGCATTTCTCTCCAAAAATACGAAAATAACCATCTATCATTTTGTGATCTAGGACTCCACATTGCAGGTCCTTTGGACCTATTTAGCATGCGAAATTGTATCATACTTCTATCTGCTACTATACCAGTACATCCACCTAGAGCATCTATTTCTTTTACTATTTGCCCCTTTGCTATGCCACCTATGCTTGGATTGCATGATAAACGTGCAGGATTAGCAATATCTAAAGTTATTAATAGTACTTTAGATCCTAATCTAGCCGACACTACTGCCGCCTCACAACCAGCGTGTCCCGCACCTATTACTACTATATCTATATTTTCGAACAAATACATTCTATAACGCTACTAATCGCAGTTTTTAGATTAAAAATTTTAGAAATTTATTATTTGTTTAATTTTCAGTATCGTTAATTTGTTTATTGATTTTATATTCTATTACTACAGCACCCATTGGCATATCTGTTCCCATTATAGGTGAAGCTACTACTAGTTTATCACTTTTTTCTTGTATTTCGATTTTCTGAATATTAGACCATTCGGTGATAACGTTTTGATCTTTCATATTGGTAGAAAATATTACTCTGCCACTAGGATCTACAAGTTTTATGTTATTAATATCACCAAATTTTAGTAGATCTTCACTATACCATAACACTTGTTCTAAATTATTTCTCATCCATTCACTTCGTATGCTCCATGAAAAAACTTTTGTTAGCCACGTATAATTTTCTTTTTTTAAGCTATCGATCTGAGAAGTATATTGTGCTCTTTGATTTTCTAGCTCTTCTCTGTGATGTTTTTGTTTTAACATCAAATTAATGCCAAGATAAATGATGACAATAAGCATCAAAGACATAATAATGGTAGCACCTACATTGCGCTTAAACCAAGATTTTTTCTTTGGTTGTTCATTTACATTTTTATCTTGATTTTCTACATTTTCATTATTTTGTGGTCGTACATTCTCTTCCATAATTTTTTTACAAAATTAAGCATTATTTTATATAATTTTATTTTGTTATATTAAAAATTAATATTTGTGGTGCAATTTGATTTATTTCTTTAAATAATATAAAATAAATTTTATACGTTATAGATCCACTATTATAATTGCCAACTACATATATTTTATTATCAGACAACTCTCCAGATTTTACATTTGAGATAGATTTCAGAGGATGTTTTACAAAAAAATTATCTAATAGGGCCACAGCCTGACTACGCGAATAATTACCTTTTGAGCTCAATAAGGTCATTTCAATATTATTAGCAAAATATTGACCTACACAACGAGCATCTTGAGTTTTTAGGCATGCTATTATTTTATCTATGATAGGATCTCCAGGAAATAATCTTGTATTGTCACTTGCAAATGATTTATTGATAAATAATGTAGATAAAAAAATAATGATAAATAATAAATTATGTTTCATTTTTATTTTTTTTAATTAAAAATATGCAAATATTGAACCAAAAATATTTATTATAGTTAATTTGCAAAATAATACCACTTGAGATATTATAATTATCTTATAAGCTCACTGATCTATTAATTTTCTTTTTTTGTGTATTTATAATTAATAACTTAAATATTTGAAGTATATTCATTTTTAGTTACAAAATATTTGTTGTTTGTTACAGGTCATATGTTTTATATTAATCGAATTTTTTTATACTAAAGCTACTTTATCCAATATGATTTGCTAATACATTGCCAATTATCTATTTCTACATCCTCTTCTGATAATAAACCAAGAAATATTCCGAGCATGGCTACTCTGTGATCCTCATAAGTTTTAATCTCCCCGCCATGTATTTGTGAGGGATAAATTATCCAAGTATTTTCATTTGTTGTTTCCAATCTACCACCAAGCCTTATAAAGTTTTCAGCCAATGTATTTGCTCTGTTACTTTCTTTATTAGTCAAACGTTTAATACCAGTTATCACAGATGGACTATTGGCATTTGCGGATAAAATCATTAGAGCTGGAACTAAATCTGGCGTATTAGTAATGTCATAACTAAATCCATTATAATTTTGTTTATAAGTAATGATACTATTTTCTGTAACTTGATATTTTATTGATAAATTATCAAAAAGCGATAAAATCTCACTGTCTGGTTGTAGCGAATTTGATGATAAATTTTTTACCGTGCAACTTTCAAAAGTCAACCCTAAAGCCAATATCATTGCACCTAAAGACCAATCTCCTTCGATTAAAAAATCATTAGATTTCTCTTGTAAATTATTTGGTTTTACTTGAAATGTTTTATCATTGTATGTTATCATACCACCATATAGATTTATAATTTCAGCAGTTAAATAAACATAAGGAGCACTTACTAACTCGGGACAATGAATTGTAGTAACTAAATTTTGAAAACAAGTCGAAATTAATAATCCTGATACTACTTGAGAACTTTGCTTTGCCATCAAAGAATAATTATTTTGTGAATTCAATTCTCCTATTACTATAAATGGCAATTTGGTAGAGCTAAAACTCAATCCAAGTGAACTTAACATTTCTTCTATATCTATGAAATCGCGCACTAGCAATGTTTTGTCGCCATCATATCTACATTTATTGTGAAAGCTATGATGTATCGGCACTATCATTCTTAGCAAACTAGCTGACTCTCCACAGTATATTTTTTCTGGTATTTTTGTTATTTGTCCAGAAATTTTAATTGTATTTTTATCGACTATATCTACTATTTTACCATAAGTTTTTATTAAATTAATGGCTACTACTACGTCATCACAAAATTGTACATTTCTTAATATTATTTTACTATTATGAAATAGTGAAATCAAAAGATGGCGTATGACAATGCTTTTAGATCCTAGCAGAGATATTGATAAGTTATTTTTTAATAATTTCCTTGATATCTTCATATATTAAATCTTCATTATTTTTAGCCAAATTAATGATATAGTCTGCTGTTTCATAATATAATAAGCGCCTGTCATTCCATAATTTTTCCCAATTACCTTTGATATTGCCAGTTAGCAGTGGTCTAGTTTTACTATTATTTAGTCTATTAATAGCTTCATCTACATTTACATATAATAAAATATTAAAAAAATTGCTTTTCAATAATTTTCTATTTTTTTCAGACTCGATGATGCCTCCACCCGTAGCTATTATTATTTTCTCATTTTTGATTATTTTAGCAAGCATTTGAGTTTCTAATTGACGAAAAAAATCTTCTCCATCATCAGCGAATATTTCTGAAATAGTTTTATGCTCTTGCTTTTCTATTATCTCGTCAATATCTACAAATTGATAGTTTAATTTCTTTGCTAATTTCTGTCCAATAGTAGTTTTACCTGCTCCACTCATACCTATTAATGCTATTTTATCATATTTATTTATTTTTATCCATTCTTCATTATATTCTACAGACAAATTTGTTTTATTAGTAAAAATTTTGAAAGCTTCTATACCTTGATAATAAAGCCAGTGATAACCATCGATATAGTTGATATTGTTACTAATAGCAACATTTTTTAATGGAAGATTTCTATAATCAGTATCAATGATAGTAGTAACTGCATTTAATTTTTTTGGTAAAAATTCATAATTAGCCATTGGAGATAAAGTATTGATTAACAACGTTTTATCATTTATACTCTCATTAATTTTGTTTAGTTGTTTCCAATGAACATTTTTATTTTTAGGAAAATATTCATAATTAATGTTTTTATGATAAAAAATAATAATTGGTTTATAATAATTGATTAATGCCCAAGCACAGATAGAAGCAGTCATACCAGAGCCTAGTATGATAACTTGTTCCCACAGATTTTTAACTTCTCTACTAAGAATATATTTGATTGCATGATAATCTGTATTATAAATTGATATGCTGGGTTTACAAACTATAGTATTACAACAATGAATTCCTGTAGGTATATTAGAATAATGCTGACACATATGATATACATCTTTTTTTAAAGGATAAGTAATATTAAACCCATCAAAAACATCTAGATTTTCATTAAAAATTTTATTAAAATCATCTAGATTATCAATTGCTAATCTAGAATAATGAATAGATATATGATATTTATAAGATAAATACTCAAACAATATGGGGCTTAGACTATGTGCTATAGGATAACCGACAACAGATAATAGCATTTTTATTAGAAATTAATAAAAATAAAAAGATTTATTAAGTGTATTTACAAACCACATATATAGTAAAAAAACATCAATAAAACAATTTTTTAAATTAGTACAAATATATTATATTAAGTACCTTGCAAAATTAATAACAATTAAATTGTCATTAAGATAGAATGATGAGATTTATATAAGCTTATTAATCTTGATTATTTTAATTATCAGATTTATTATCATCAGCTTTAGTATCTTCTTTTATATCTGGTTCAGCTTTTGCATCTTCTTTATCAGATTCTATTTCTGATTCTTTGACTGGTTTGGTTTTAGCTTTAGTATCTTCTTTTACATCTGCTTCAGCTTTTGCATCTTCTTTATCAAATTCTATTTCTGATTCAGTGATTGGTTTGGTCTCAGCTTTAGTATCTTCTTTTATATCTGGCTGTTGAGAAACTTTTTTACCTCTACCACCACCCCGTCTTGTCTTAGGTTTAGTAGCTGCTTTAGTGCTCCTAGCTTGAGAATATTCAGGATTGAAGTCTACAAGTTCTATTATACACATATGAGCACCGTCTCCAACACGATATCCGGTTTTTAAGATCCTAGTGTACCCGCCTGGTCTATCAGCAACCATTTCAGCAATTTCGTCAAATAAAATTTTTACAGCTTCTTTATTTTGCAATTTAGAAAAAGCTAATCTTCTATTAGCAGTAGTATCATTTTTAGTAAGAGTGATAATAGGTTCTATAAATTGTCGTAATTCTTTTGCCTTTGGCACAGTAGTATTTATTCTTTTATGTTTTATCAAAGCAATTGATAAATTTCTCATTAATGCTTTATGATGCGTATGAGTCCGCCCTAAATGATTAATTTTATTTCTATGTCTCATAATTTTATTCTTTATCTAAATTATATTTAGAAATATCCATATTAAAATATAAGTTTTTAGATTTTACAACTTCTTCTACTTCTGATAAGGATTTTTTACCAAAATTTCTAAATTTAAGTAAATCATTTTTACTATAACTGACTAACTGTCCTAATGTTTCAATATCTGCAGCTTTTAAACAATTAATTGCCCTAACACTTAGATCTAAATCAGAAAGTTTAGTTTGCAAAAGTTTTCTCATTTGTTCATAATTTTCATCTACATCATCATCTTTTGCATCATCTAGTTGGTCTAAATCATTTTGCAATGAATATTTTTTTTCACAGAAAATTTCTATATGCTGTAAAAGTATATTAGCAGCTTCATTTAAAGCCATATATGGACTTACAGTACCATCAGTATTAATCTCTAAAATTAATTTTTCATAATCAGTTTTTTGTCCTACTCTAAAATTTTCAATATAATAAGCTACATTTTTAATAGGTGTAAAAACTGCATCAAGGGTAATAGTACCTATAGGGGCCTCGGGATCTTTGAGTTCTTCAGCTAAGACATAGCCACGTCCTTTTTGAATTTTAAATTCTATATTAAGCTCTACTGATGGATCCATAGTACATATATGTAAATCTGGATTAATAACAGTAAAACTAGTTAAAATCTTATTCAAATCACCAGCTTTAAATTCATCTTGCCCGCTAATAATTATACTAAAACTTTCATTTTCTACATTATCAAAATTTGGTTTTAATCTCACTTGCTTTAAATTTAGACCAATATATATGATGTCTTCTACTACTCCATCAATAGAAGTATATTCATGCGGCATATTATTAATGCTAAATTGAGTAATTGCATAACCTTCTAGTGAAGATAAAAGCACTCTACGAAGAGCATTACCGATAGTAATGCCGTATCCAGGTTCTAATGGTTGAAGTTCATAAACACCATAAGTCTCAGTATTTTCTGAGATAATAACTTGATCCGGTTTTTGGAAATCCAATATTGCCATAATATTTTACTTACTATATAATTCGACTATCAATTGTTCATTAATATTTTCAGGTATTTCTGTCCTAACTGGATATTGCAAAAAAGTACCTGCCATATTAGATTGGTCCCATTGCAACCAGGAATATTTATCTACTCTGCCAGTTATAGCTTCTTGAATGATTTCTAATGACTTAGATCTCTCTCTCACACCTATAATGTCACCTGGTTTTACTAGATAAGATGGAATATTTACTACTCTGTCATTCACTATGATATGTTTATGTGAAACTAATTGTCTAGCAGCAGGTCGTGTTTTTGCTATACCTAATCTATAAACGACATTATCTAAGCGAGATTCTAATAATTGCATTAAATTTTCACCTGTAATTCCGCCTTTAGATAAAGCTATAGAATAAAATCTTCTAAATTGTGCTTCTTTAAGCCCATAAGTATATTTTGCTTTTTGTTTTTCTAATAGCTGCATTCTATATTCACTAGGTTTTCTTCTTCTTCTTGATAGACCATGCATTCCTGGAGGATAATTTTTTCTTTCATAATACTTATCATATCCATACACTGGTGAACCCAATGAACGTGCAACTTTAGTTTTTGGACCTATATATCTTGCCATATTTTTTAATTTTTTTTTAAAATTTATACTTTACGTCGTTTAGGAGGTCTACAACCATTATGAGGTACAGGAGTAATATCAATAATAGTAGTAACTTCTATACCTGCATTATGGATGGTACGAATAGCACTTTCTCGCCCCGCACCTGGTCCTTTAACATACACCTTGACCTTTTTTAATCCCGCATCTAATGCTGTTTTAGCAGCATCTTCTGCAGCTACTTGGGCTGCATAGGGGGTATTTTTTTTGCTACCTCTAAAACCCATTTTACCGGCAGATGACCATGATATTACATCTCCTTTTTCGTTTGTTAAGGTAACTATAACGTTGTTAAAAGTTGCTCGGATATAAGCACATCCAAAAGGTTCAACTTTTACAACTCTTTTCTTACTAGCTGTTCTTGAGCGTGTTTTAGCCATAATTAATTCATTTTTTTTTAATTATTATGTTCTGGGTGCTTTTTTCTTACCTGCTACGGTCTTTCTTCTACCTTTGCGGGTACGTGCATTTGTACGTGTACGCTGTCCACGTACAGGTAATCCTAAGCGGTGACGCATCCCTCGATAGCAATTGATATCCACTAATCGTTTAATGTTCATTTGGACTTCTGATCGTAAAGCTCCTTCTGTCTTAATTTCATCATTTATAATCTGACGAATCTTACTTATTTCATCATCTGTCCAGTCTTTTACTTTTTTATCAAAGTCTACGTC
Organism: Rikenellaceae bacterium DTU001; assembly: GCA_001512885.1. Taxonomy (GTDB): domain Bacteria; phylum Bacteroidota; class Bacteroidia; order Bacteroidales; family DTU049; genus DTU049. The sequence goes on along the minus strand of LFSZ01000093.1, from coordinate 21,227 downwards.
AGCCTTGCTTAAAATATAGCGAGCAGTACTCCTACCAATACCATAAATATAGGTAAGTGCTATTTCGCCATGTTTATTTTTAGGTAAGTCTACTCCAACTATTCTTGCCATATTTTTTTTAATTTTTAATATTTACTACCCTTGTCTCTGTTTATATTTAGGATTTTTTTTATTGATAATATATACCCTACCTTTTCTTCTTACTATTTTATCATCAGGTGTTCGTTTTTTTACAGAAGCTCTTACTTTCATAATTTTCAATTTTTTTTTAATATCTATAAACAATTCTTCCTCTTGTAAGGTCATATGGTGACATCTCCACACGTACTTTGTCTCCTGGCAAAATACGAATATAATGCATACGCATTTTGCCACTAATATGTGCTAATATCACATGGCCATTATCTAGTTCTACTCTAAACATAGCATTTCCTAAGCTTTCCCTTACTATTCCATCTTTTTCAATAACATTTTGTTTTGGCATAACTATTTAACCTTCCATTTTTCATCAATATAATTATAAGTTGACAAAATTACAGGTTTTTTTTGATTTATCCAAATCATATGTTCGAAATGCGCAGAAGGTTTGTGATCTTTAGTCAGCACTGTCCAACCATCATTACCAAAAATAACTTCTTTTTTACCCATATTTATCATAGGTTCTATGCATATTACCATTCCATCTTCTAATAAATAACCTTTACCTTTTTTACCATAATTAGGTATTTGTGGATATTCGTGCATAGTTTTGCCAATACCATGTCCTACTAATTCTCTTACAACTGAAAAGCCGTTACGCTCTACATATAACTGAATAGCAAATCCTATATCACCAATTCTATTACCAACTACAGCTTGTTCTATTCCTTTATAAAGTGCTTCATAAGTAGTAATTACAAGTTTTCTAATCTTTTCATCTACTGGTTCTATCATAAAAGTATAAGCATAATCTCCACAATAACCATTTAGAAATGCACCACAATCTATAGAAACAATATCTCCTTCTTTGATAACTTGATTTTTTGGTATTCCATGCACTACTACATCATTAATAGAAATACATAAAGTAGATGGATAGCCATTATAATTTTTAAAAGCAGGAATACCACCATTATCTCTAATAAATTCTTCTGCAATTTTATCAATTTCACTAGCTATGATGCCTGGTTTTAGGATTTTAGAAATTTCACCTAATGTCTTACCAACCAAATCAGCACTTTTTTTTATTAGTTCTAGCTCTTCCACATCTCTGATAATCATTCTCAAATACCTCCGTATACAGATCTACCTTTTAGTTTTCCTTTTTTCATAAATCCATCATAATGCCTCATGAGCAAATGACTTTCAATTTGTTGTAGAGTATCCATAACCACACCGACCAATATCAGTAATGAAGTACCACCATAAAATTGAGCAAATTGGGATGTAATACCAAAATTACTCACAATAGCTGGCAAAATCGCAATAATAGCTAAAAAAATAGAACCCGGTAAAGTAATACGAGACATTATGGTATCTATATATTCAGCTGTTTTTTTACCTGGTTTAATACCTGGAATAAAACCATTATTTTTTTTCAATTCATCAGCTATCTGCTGCGGATTAAAAGTAATAGCAGTATAAAAATAAGTAAAAACTATAATAAGTAAAGCAAATGTAAGATTGTACCAAAAACCATTAAAATTAGAAAAAGCAGTAACAAACCAACCACCACTTTCATAATTAGCAAAACCAGCTATAGTGATAGGTAGAAACATGATAGCTTGAGCAAATATTATAGGCATTACACCTGCAGCGTTTACTTTTAGAGGCAAATATTGTCTAACTCCTCCATATTGTCTATTACCTACTACTCTTTTAGCATATTGCACAGGTATTTTTCTAGTACCTTGTATGAGTAAAATAGTAAATAAAATCACACCTATCAAAAGTATAATTTCAATAATAAGAGCAAATATACCTCCACCTGCTACAGACATACGAGAACCAAATTCTGATAATAAAGCGACAGGTAATCTAGCTACAATACCAACCATAATTATTAAAGAAATACCATTGCCTATACCCTTATCTGTTATTTTTTCACCCAACCACATAACAAATAAAGTTCCAGCTGTTAGTAAAATAGTAGTAGAAAATCGAAAAATAAAGGGTATGGATCCAGCAGATGTAAAAGGATAAATAGCTTGACGAGGTAATTGCGTAGCTAAATAAGTAATATATCCCTGAGCTTGAGCTACTGTAACAACAATAGTTAAATATCGAGTTATCTGATTAAGTCTACGTCTACCACTTTCACCTTCTTTTTGCATACGTTGAAATGATGGTATAACGACAGTTAACAATTGTATTATAATAGATGCACTAATATATGGCATGATTCCTAATGCTAAAATAGAAGCATTAGAAAACGCACCACCAGCAAACATATTGATCATGCCTAATAAACCACCTTGACCTTGTTGCGCAATGGTACTGCCTTTGATCAAACTAGCATTTACACCTGGTAAAACTACATGTGTGCCAAATCTATATATAAATACTAATAATAATGTATAAAGGATACGTTTTTTAAGATCCTCAATTTTAAAAATATTTTTAAAAGTTTGAATAAAGTTACTCATCAATTTATAATTTTTACATTACCACCTAATTTTTCTATTTCTTCCTTTGCTTTTTTAGAAAAAGCATGAGCTGATACTTCTAAAGTCAATTTTAGCTCGCCACGAGCAAGTATTTTTACTTTATCTTTTTTACTAATCAATCCATACTCGTATAATACATCTGGGTTAATGATAGTAATATTTTGTTTTTCAGCAAAATCTTGTAAAATATCAAGATTAATAGGTTTATAGGTTTCTTTAAAAATATTTTTAAAACCAAACTTAGGGACTCGACGTTGCAAAGGCATTTGGCCACCTTCGAATCCTATTTTACGACTATATCCACTACGAGATTTTTGCCCTTTAGTACCACGCCCTGCAGTACCACCTTTTTTGGAGCCTTCACCTCTACCTACTCGAGTTTTAGATTTTACTGAGCCTTTTGCTGGTTTTAAACTACTTAAATCCATAATTTTTAAATTTTAAATATCTTCTACTTTAACTAAATGTTCGATTTTTTTTATCATACCACGTATACTTGGGGTGTCATCAAAAATTCTACTATGATTTAACTTTCTTAGTCCCAAAGCTTCTGCTGTTCTTTTTTGATCTTTAGGACGACCTATCAAGCTACGAACTAAGGTTACTTTTATCTGTTTCATAACATAAATAAGTTTTATTTACCTATTACTTTTTCAAGTGGAATATTTCTAAGGTCTGCTATCATATATGGATCTCTAAGCTCTGTAAGAGCTTTTATAGTAGCTTTAACTACATTATGTGGATTAGATGATCCTATACATTTAGCGAGCACGTTTTTAACGCCGGCACTTTCTAAAACAGCACGCATAGCTCCACCAGCAATGACACCAGTACCTGGAGCTGCTGGCTTGATTATAACTTTAGCAGCACCATACTTAGTTGTTTGTTCATGAGGTATAGTGCCATTACGAATGCTAACTTTTACTAAATTTTTTTTAGCATCATCTATGGCTTTTTGTATAGCTAAAGGAACCTCTCTAGCTTTGCCTAAACCACACCCCACTATTCCATCTTCATTACCTACTACTACTAACGCGGTGAAGCTAAATGTCCTACCGCCTTTAGTTACTTTGGTTACTCTTTTTATAGATACTAATCTATCTTTTAATTCTGCATCAGCAGCTTTAACTTTTCTAACTATATTTGCCATAAAATTTAAAATTTAAGCCCTTTTTCTCTAGCACCTTCGGCGAGTGCTTTTACTCTACCATGATATAAATAACCATTGCGATCAAAAATTACCGTCTTGATATCTGCATCTAAAGCTTTTTGAGCTATCAACTTGCCTACTTCTCTAGCTTTATCAGTTTTAGTCATTTTTAGATCTTTTAGTTCTTTACAAAGTGATGATACAGCCATAATAGTAATATTTTGGGAATCGTCGATTATTTGTGCATATATTTCTTTATCACTTCTAAATACACATAAACGAGGTTTATCTGTAGTACCTCTTATTTTTTTTCGGATGCGCATTTTTATCCGTTTTCTTCTTGCTTCTTTTTTATTCTTTATTTTAGGTTCCATAATATTATTAATTAATTATTTAATAGAAGCTGCTGCTTTACCAGCTTTACGACGTACGTATTCACCTTCATATCTAATACCTTTTCCTTTATAAGGTTCTGGTTTGCGTAAAGAACGAATTTTAGCGGCTACTTGACCGAGTAGTTGTTTATCGAAAGATTTTAAGATAATTTTAGGATTGGAGCCTCTCTCAGTTATAGTAGTAACTGAGATTTCTGGTGGCAATTCGAATATTATATTATGAGAAAAACCTAAAGATAATTCTAAAAGTTGTCCTTGGGCCTGCGCCCTATACCCTACGCCAACTAATTCCAATGTTTTAGTAAAACCTTCAGAAACTCCTATTATCATATTGTTTATTAACGATCTATATAAGCCATGGTATGCACGAGTCTGCTTCTCATCATTTATTCGAGTAAGAGTCATAATATCTCCATCGATATTTATTTTAATAGAAGGTTGAACATATTGTTCTAATTGACCTAATTTTCCCTTAACCCTTACAATATTATCTTTGGAGACTTCTACAGAAACTCCTTGGGGTATTTTTATTGGCATTTTTCCTATTCTAGACATTACTAACTCCTTAATTTTGATTATGAAACATAGCAAACAACCTCGCCACCAATATGTCGCTTACGAGCTTCTTTATCTGTCATTATTCCTTCTGATGTACTAATAATAGCAATACCTAAGCCATTCATAACTTTAGGAAGCTCATCAGCTTTTTTATAAATACGCCTTCCAGGTTTTGACACTCTTACCAAATTTTGAATAGGACTAATCTTCATAGTTGGGTGATATTTTAATGCTATAATGAGTTTGCGAGGAAGAGATTCTTCATCTACTTTATAATTTAAGATATATCCTTCATCTTTTAGTATATGAGTGATAGATATAAGCATATTGCTAGCAGGTATTTCTACAATACGATGCTTTGCTCTAATCGCATTTCTAATGCGTGTCAGGTAATCAGCAATTGGATCTGTTATCATATTTATCTTTATTTATTAATTTTTTTTTAAAATTAAATGCAAAATTACAAATTATATATTAAATTCAAATTTTTTGTTAGTAATTTATAATATAATTTAAATACTTTATATATACTATTATTGAAAAAACTTGCTTTACTTATTACTAACATACTATTTTTTTTATTACCAACTAGCTTTTTTGACACCTGGTATTAAACCTTTAGAGGCTAATTGACGAAATTCGATACGCGAAATGCCAAAATATCTAATATAGCCTCTAGGTCTGCCAGAAATAGCACATCTATTTCTCAATCTAACTGGTGATGCATTTCGTGGTAATTTTTGTAAAGCCACATAATCACCTTTTGCTTTTAATTCTGCGCGCTTATCGGCATATTTTTCTACCATTTGCCTTCTTTTTCTTTCACGTGCTTTTATTGATTCTTTTGCCATATTTAATGTTTTAAAGTAATTTATATTAATGTTTTTTAAAAGGTATGCCTATATTTTTTAATAAAGAGTATGCCTCTTTATCGTTACGAGCAGTAGTAACGATAGTAATATTCATTCCAATTATTTTATTAATTTTATCAATAACAATTTCAGGAAAAATAATTTGTTCTGAAATACCAAAAGAGAAGTTACCCCTACCGTCAAAACCATTATCACTAATACCATGAAAATCTCTAATACGAGGTATAGCGATAGATATCAATCTATCTAAAAATTCATACATCATATCCCCTCTTAGAGTTACTTTTGCACCTATTGGGTTGCCCCTTCTCAGTTTAAAATTATTAATATCTCTTTTAGCGAACGTAGGTACAGCTTTTTGGCCCGTAATCAAGCTAAGCTCTTGGATAGCAGCATCTATAAGTTTACGATCTTGAGTAGCTTCCCCTATACCTTGATTGATGACTATTTTTTCAATTTTAGGTACCTGCATAATGTTTTTATATTCAAACTCTTTCATCATTGCAGGCACTACATCATCATAATATTTTTTCTTTAACCTAGGAATATAAGTAGTTGTTGTCATTTAATCACCTCCCCTGTTTTTTTAGCATATCTAACTAATTTACCATTTTCATTGATTTTTTTACCAATTCTAGTAGGAGTATCACCTACAAGAAGCATCACATTAGATATGTGAATTGGAGCTTCTACTTCAATTCTACCACCTTGTGGATGGGCAGCAGAAGGCTTTGTATGTTTAATAATAATGTTAACACCTTCTACGATCACACGCTGCTCTTTAGGCAAAACTTTTAATACTCTACCTTCAGCACCTCTATCATCACCAGCAATTACACGCACATAATCACCTTTTTTAATTTTAAGCTTAACTGGTTTTTCAGATTTATTTTTTCTTGTTTTAGCCATAATTAATCATTTATTAAATTTACACATATAATCTTAAATTACCTCTGGAGCTAGAGAAACGATTTTCATATATTGTTTTTCTCTAAGTTCGCGAGGTACAGGACCAAAAATACGAGTAGCACGTAGCTCATCTGTAGGAGACAATAAAACACAAGCATTGTCATCAAATCTAATATATGAGCCATCGTCTCTTCTAATTTCTTTTTTAGTTCTCACAACAACGGCTTTAGTTACAGTTCCTTTTTTAATATTACCAGACGGGAGAGCACTTTTAACTGTTACAATTATTTTATCTCCGACGGTAGCATACCTTTTACCTGTGCCACCTAGCACGCGGATACACAAAACCTCTTTGGCTCCGCTATTATCTGCTACTTTTAAGCGTGTTTCTTGCTGTATCATAATTATTTACCCCTTTCAATTATTTCGACAACTCTCCAATGTTTATGTTTACTCAGAGGGCGAGTTTCTACTATTCGTACTTTGTCGCCAATATTACATTCGTTATTTTCGTCATGAGCCATAAACTTCTTATACTTTTTAACATATTTTTTATAAAGTGGATGCATTTTGTGATAGTTTATACGTACAACGACAGATTTGTCCATTTTATTACTCACGACTATTCCTGTTCGCTCTTTTCTATTTTTTTTATTAATTTTTTCCATTACTATTCGGATTTAACAATATTTTCACTTTTTTCTTTTTTTTCACGTTCAGTTAATTCGGTCAAAATACGAGCAATATCTTTACGAATTTCTCTAAATTTAGCAGTATTATCTACAGGAGAAACTGCATGATTCATTTTTAGAATAGCATACTCATGCTTCAAATCATCTAATCTTTCTTTTAATTCATTAGTTGATAATTCCCTTATTACAGATATTTCCATAATTTATTTCTCCTTTTTTTTTAAGTTATTCTATATAATCATTACTAATAATAAATTTAGTTTTGACAGGTAGCTTCTGAGCGGCTAATCTTAAAGCTTCTTTAGCTATATCTAGTGGAACGCCATCTACTTCGAATAAAATTCTACCTGGTAAAACTGGAGCGACAAAATATTCAGGATTACCTTTTCCTTTTCCCATTCGTACTTCATTAGGCTTTTTAGTAACAGGTTTATCTGGAAAAATTCGTATCCAGAGTTGGCCTTGACGTTTCATATAACGAGTAGCTGTTTGACGTGCTGCTTCAATTTGACGAGCGGTAATCCAAGCAGGTTCGAGAGTTTTTAAACCAAAAGAGCCAAATGCTAATTGAGTACCTCTATTAGCATTACCTTTCATTCTACCTTTTTGTACTTTCCTATATTTAGTTTTCTTTGGTTGTAACATTTCTAATTATTTTTAAATTTGTGAATAATTATTTTTTTCTATGAGTTGAACGTCTAGGACGCTTATATGATCTGGTTTTAGTATTAACAGATTCTAACCCATAAAAATCAGGTTTATGATATATGATACCTCTACAAATCCATACCTTTATCCCTATGCAACCATAAGTGGTATGAGCTTCAGCTAATGCATAATCTATGTCAGCTCTAAATGTATGTAAAGGTATTTGTCCTTCTTTATACTCTTCTTTTCTAGCCATTTCAGCACCACCGACACGTCCAGATATTGATACTTTGATACCGTCGGCACCAGCACGAATAGAATTAGCAATAGCAGTTTTGATAGCTCTACGATAAGCTATTCTGCCTTCTATTTGTTTTGCTATATTATTAGCTACTATGTTAGCATCAAGTTCGGGTTTTTTAACTTCATGTATGTATATTTGTACATCTTTATTAGTCAATCTTTTAAGTTCTTCTTTTAGTTTATCAGCTTCACTACCTTTTGCACCAATAATCATTCCGGGACGGGCAGCATAAATAGTAATATTCAAAAACTTAATAGTTCTTTCTATTATCACACGAGATAATTGAGCTTTTTCGAGTCTTGAATTCAAATATTGACGAATTTTAAGATCTTCGATTAGTTTTTCAGAAAAATTTTTACCTCCATACCAAATAGAATCCCAAGTTCTAGTAATACCTAATCTATTAGAAATTGGATTTGTTTTTTGTCCCATTATACCTCCGTATTATTGAATGATTCGACTTCACTATTATTAATATTAGCACTCATTTCCTCTACCCTGCTTGCTAATTCCATATATATATGGCAAGATTCTTTTCTTATAGGATGAGCACTTCCACGAGCTGCAGGTCTGTATCTCTTCAATGCAGGTCCTTGATTAACCATTAAAGTTTTAATATATAATTGAGCTTCTTCTATTCTAAGACCTGATTTAGATTTTTGCTTATAATTATCAATATTATGTAGCAAAAGCTTATATAAAAACCTAGCGCCTTTTTTAGGAGTAGTTTTTAAAATAACTAAGGCATCTTCAATAGATTTACCTCTTACGAGATTTGCGATAGGTCGCATTTTCCTAGCAGACATAGGACATTTATTGAGCTTAGCAAAATATGTTTGGCTCTTTTTATTTTTTATTTCCTCTGCCATTAATCTTTTTCTTTTTCCCATAGCAATAATTTAAAATAATTATTTTCTTTTATCTTCTTTTCTATGACCTGCATGACCACGAAAAACTCTAGTAGGAGCAAATTCACCTAATTTATGTCCCACCATATTTTCAGTAATATAAACTGGAATAAAAGTTTTACCATTATGCACAGCGATAGTAAGTCCTACAAAATCAGGTGTAATCATAGAAGCTCTAGAATAAGTTTTTATAACCTGCTTTCTAGGAGCTCTTTGCATTTCTAATACTTTTTTTTCCAATTTATAGTGGACATAAGGTCCTTTTTTTAATGAGCGACTCATATTACATTATTATTTTTTTCTACGTTCTATTATAAATTGATTTGATGGTTTGTTTTTTTTGCGAGTTTTTTGTCCTTTAGCATATATACCATTACGACTACGTGGATGCCCACCAGAAGCTTTACCTTCACCACCACCCATGGGATGATCTACAGGATTCATAGCTACACCACGAGTTCTAGGTCTGCGTCCCAACCAACGTCTACGACCAGCTTTACCATGTCTTATCAAGCTATGCTCTGGATTTGAACACATACCAATAGTAGCTTTACAATTTACTGGTATCAATCTAGTCTCACCACTTGGCAATTTAATCACCGCATATTTATTATCACGAGAAAGTAGTTGAGCATAAGAACCAGCACTTCTAGCAATTTTACCACCTTCATTGGGACGCATCTCAATATTATAAATCAATGAACCCAAAGGTATTTCACTTAGATACATGCAATTACCAATTTCAGGAGCAATGCCTCTACCAGACATTACTGTTTGTCCTACTTTGAGACCTTGTGGGGCAATGATATATCGTTTTTCGCCATCAGCATATACTAATAAAGCTATTCTAGCACTACGATTTGGATCATACTCTATAGATCTTACTTTAGCAGGAATGCCATCTTTATTTCTTTTAAAATCAATAACTCGATACATTCTTTTATGACCACCACCACGATATCTTATAGTACGGTGACCTTCATTATTACGACCACCAGTTTTTTTAATAGGTACTAATAAACTTTTTTCTGGTTTATCAGTAGTAATTTCAGAAAAATCATTTATTATTTTAAAACGTAATCCTGGAGTTACTGGTTTAAATTTTTTTATTCCCATTTCTTACAATCTTTTTTTAAATATTACTATAAAAATCTATTGAATAACCTTCTTTCAAAAAAACAACAGCTTTTTTATAAGAAGGTTTACGTCCTTCTATCCAACCTGTTCGTGTACCTCTTGTTTTTTTCTTACCTTGAAAATTCATCGTATTTACTCTATCTACTTCTACTTTGTACAACCATTCTACTGCTTTTTTAATTTGATATTTATTAGCTTTCTGATGTACTATAAAAGTATATCTATTAGCAAATTTTTCAGTTTGCAAAGTAGCTTTTTCTGTTATTTGTGGTTTTATTATAATATCTTTGGGTTCCATAATGATTAAACTTTTTGAAATCTTAATAATATCTCCTCAACAATTGGCAAACTTGCTTCATTAAATACAATTAAATTTGCATTTAAAATATCGTAAGTATTTAATTGCGAAGCTAATGTAACTTTAACTTTTTGTAAATTTTTAGCTGACAAAAATACAAAATAATTTGGTTTATCCAATACAAATAATATTTTTTGATTTTCAATATTCAAATTAGCTAAAATTTCTTTAAATTTTTTAGTTTTCACCTCATCGAATTGCATATCATCTATCACTATTATTTGATTATTTTGAGCTTTATAAGACAAGGCACTTTTTCTAGCTAAGACTTTTACTTTTTTATTAACTTTAATAGAATAATCACGAGGATGAGGTCCAAAAACCACCCCACCGCCGCGTAATATTGGGCTTTTGATATCGCCTTTACGTGCGCGTCCAGTACCTTTTTGCCTATATAATTTACGCCTACTCCCCTTCACTTGATTACGTTCTTTAGTGCTAGCTAGGCCTCTGCGTTTATTAGCTTGTATACGTTTAACATCTAACCATATAGCATGGTCATTGGGTTGAATATTAAAAATCTCGTCATTTAAAATTGCAGTACGAGATGTTTCACTACCGTCTTGTTTTAATATTTTTACTTCCATCTTTCAAGTTTTAAATATGATCCTACATGGCCAGGAACGGCACCTTTAACTAATACCAAATTTTTTTCGGGAATGATTTTCATAATTTGGAGGTTAATCATTTTAACTTTTTTACCTCCATCACGACCAGGCATTTTAGTACCTTTCATCACTCTAGAAGGATATGAACTAGCACCTATAGAACCAGCATGTCTCTGTCTATCTTTTTGTCCATGCGTTCCCATACCTACACCACTAAAACCATGACGTTTCACAACACCTTGAAATCCTTTGCCTTTAGTAATGCCTGAGACATCTATATACTCACCTTCTACAAAAATTTTATCTGGAGTTAAAACTTCTCCTAGTTGTTTTTGAAAACCTTCTTCGAAGCGAGTAAATTCTTTCAATATTCTTTTAGGTTGAGTATTGGTTTTTTTGAAATGTCCTAATAGTGGTTTAGTAACTTTTCTTTCATCAATATCATCAAAGGCTAATTGTATAGCATCATATCCATCATTTGCTTTAGTTTTAATTTGAGTAACTATGCATGGACCAGCTTCTATCACAGTAACAGCTACACGTTTGCCATTTTGATCATAAATACTGGTCATTCCTATTTTTTTACCTAATAAACCCGACATAATATTACCTCCTAGCTTTTTAGACTTTAATTTCTATTTCTACACCGCGTGGTAGTTCTAATTTCATCAATTCATCAATAGTTGATTGATCAGTGAAATAAATATCTATCAATCTTTTATGAGTAGCTAATTGAAATTGCTCTCTAGATTCCTTGTGTACAAAAGTAGAACGATTAACTGTAAAAATCTTTTTTTCTGTTGGCAATGGTATCGGTCCATTGATCACAGCTTTTGTTGCTTTTACAGCTTTTATGATCTTTTCAGCTGATTTATCTATCAGATAATGATCGTAAGATTTTAATTTAATTCTTATTCTATTCACAATATTTTAATTTTTATAAATTCACTTTAATACCTTTTGTTTTAAAAATCACTTCTTCAGCAATGACATCAGGGCAAACATCATAACGAGCAAACTCCATATTTACAGAAGCTCTACCACTACTCAAACTTCTCAATGCAGTTACATATCCAAATAGCTCTGATAAAGGCGCTTCGGCTCTAATAATTTGATATGATTCTTGACTATCTATTTGCAAGATTTCACCTCGCCTTCTCGTAATATCACTACTTATATCACCTATATATTCACTAGGAGATATAATTTCAAGCTTCATTATAGGTTCTAATAAAACAATTTTTAATTTTTTACAAGCTTCTTTAAAAGCAATATTAGCAGCTATTTCAAAAGCTAATGGATCGCTATCCACTGGATGTGTTACTATATCTAATAAACGAATATTAGCATTCAAAACAGTATAACCTGCAAGTATACCATTTAACATAGCAGATTTAAAACCTTTTTCAATGCTTCTTAAATAATCTTTTGTTAGTGAGTTACCGACAATGTTTTCAAATGTTAGACCTATCTTATCAAAAGGTTCACCACTAAGTTCAAATTCTAATTCAGCATACTTACCCTTGCCACCAAATTGTTTTTTATAAATTTCTCTATGTATAGTTTTACCAATTATACCTTCTCGATAATTTACCTGTGGTTTTCCTAAATTACATTCTATCTCATACTCTCTTCTAAGTCTATCTGCAATAATTTCTAAATGCAATTCGCCCATTCCATTTAGAATAATTTGTCCGCTTTCTTCATCAGTTTTAATCAGTAAAGAGGGATCCTCATCAGCTAATTTTTGAAGAGATTCTAACATTTTAGTAAAATCTTTTTGATATTTAGCTTCTATAGCTATAGAAATAACTGGATCTGGAAAATAAAAAGATTCGAATGTGATAGGATGAGAAGGATCACATAGAGTATCTCCTGTAATAGATTCTCTCAATCCGATAATAGCAGCTATATCGCCTGCAGAGAAAGAATCAATTTTTATCTGCTTATTAGAATGAATACGAAATAATCTAGCAGCACGTTCTTTTTTATTTAACCTAGAATTATAAAGCATTTCCCCTTGAGAAATAGAACCACTATATATTCTAGTAAAAGCAATACGACCCACATATGGGTCATTAACTACTTTAAAAATCAATGCACTCAAAGGTTCATCGTCTGAAATTTTTCTAGTAATTTCTTCACCAGTTTTTGGATTAATACCTTTCACATAGCCGATATCTGCTGGTGAAGGCAAAAAATTAACTGCAGCATCGATTAAAGGTTGCACTCCAATATTTTGCAAAGAAGCCCCACACAAAATAGGAGTAAACTTAGATGATAAAGTACCTTTTCTAAGAGTTGAGATTATCTCTTTTTCAGTAATAGAATCAGGGGCATTAAAATATTTATCCATTATCACATCATCTAATTCTGCTACAGCTTCTAAAAGAATAGCTCGATATTTATCAACGATAACTTTAAAATTGTCTGGAATATCTTTATAAATTAATAAAGACCCATCAGGAGCATTTAATAAATCCCAATAAATAGCTTTTTGATAGATAAGATCGATGATACCGTCAAATTTATCATCATTATAAATAGGTATTTGTATTGGAATAGGATTAGCTCCTAGTTTATTTTTTATTTGATTAACTACTTTGAAAAAATCAGCTCCTACTCTATCAAGTTTATTGATGTAACAAATTCTAGGAACATTATATTTATCAGCTTGACGCCATACGGTTTCAGATTGAGGTTGGACTCCTGCTACACCACAAAAAATAACTATGCAACCATCCAAAACTCTTAAAGAACGCTCTACTTCTACAGTAAAATCAACATGACCAGGAGTGTCTATAATATTTATCTGATAATCGTTATCATTAAGTTTCCAATGAACTGTAGTAGCGGCTGATGTAATAGTAATACCACGTTCTTGTTCTTGTGGCATCCAATCAGTAGTAGCTGTACCATCGTCTACTTCTCCAATAGAATAATTAACCCCCGTATAGTATAATATACGCTCAGTAGTGGTAGTTTTACCAGCATCTATGTGAGCTATTATTCCTAAATTTCTAAGAGGGGTTAAATCTTTCATATTATTAAAATGTTTATAATTGTTAAAATCTAAAATGAGCAAAAGCTTTGTTAGCTTCTGCCATTCTATGAATTTCTTCTTTACGTTTAAAGGCGCCACCTTCTTGTTTACTAGCAGCAATAATTTCATTAGCTAATTTAGTCGGCATACCTTTATCATTACGTTTACGAGCATGAGAAATGAGATTTTTCATACCGATACTCAGTTTTCTTTCAGGTCTGATCTCAGTAGGTATTTGAAAAGTAGCTCCACCAATACGTCTACTTCTAACTTCTAATTGTGGTGTAACATTTTCTAAAGCTTTTTTGAAAACTTCTAAACCATCTTCATTAGTACGTTTGGTTACAATATCAATAGCTTCATAAAATATTTTATATGCTATTTCTTTTTTACCTCTAAGCATTAAATTATTAACAAATTTAGCTACTATCTCATCCTGATATTTAGGATCAGGTAATATAATTCTTTGTTTTGCTTTTGTTTTTCTCATTGCTTATTAATTTTGTTTTTGTTTTGGACGTTTTGTACCGTATTTACTTCGGCTTTGTTTTCTATTTTCTACACCTGCAGTATCTAGAGCACCTCGTACAATATGATAACGGACACCAGGTAAATCTTTTACTCGGCCACCCCTTATCAAAACAATGCTATGTTCTTGCAAATTATGTCCTTCGCCCGGGATATAAGCTATCACTTCATATCCATTGGTCAATCTAACCTTAGCAACTTTTCTCAAAGCTGAATTAGGTTTTTTAGGTGTAGTAGTGTATACACGAGTACAAACACCTCTACGCTGAGGACAATTTTCAAGAGCTGGACTTTTACTAGCCTTTCTCTTAGCTTTCCTACCTTTTCTTATCAACTGTTGTATTGTTGGCATATTTATTGTTATATTTTTCAAAAAATTAGTTTGCAAAATTACATACAATTATTTAATTAACAAAATATATTTTCAATTTTTTTAAAAATTAATTAAATATAAGAAATAATCATTACTTTATTTTACTCTTGTTTGATTTTAATAATTATGCTCAGATTACTACACATGATGTTACTTGTAGCAACAGTTGTAATAATGAAATAAAAACTTTTCTTTTTTTAGAAATACATCATAACTTTCCAAAAGGTGAAATAGCTTTATTATAATATAAATAGATAACACTGAATACCTTTAAAAAAAAACCTTATTTTTTGAAATTTTATATTTTTTTTATCATTTTATAAAAAATTAATGAAGGGTTAAAAAATATACTTTTTGTCGAATGAACAAAAAAATTATTAATTTGCTTTTGACGTACATATTCTACTGCTAGGTAATAATGTAATAGACTCATAGATTTTTTCCATGAGTTTCTAGTAGGAAATATTTTTTTGCAATCCTTATATTTTTTTAAAATGTAAATCATATCATGTTCATAAAGCTTTATATTCCTATGCATTTGGTTGGAGTGAGAGCGATATTTTACTAAAGGTTCAGATATAAAATTAAAATGCCCCAAAGCTCTCATTCGTATCCAAAGATCAAAATCTGCTGATGTACTCAGATTAGTATCAAACATATTAGCTTCAAAAAAAAATTTACTAGATATCAATGCAGATGATGGCAAAGAAATAGAACGTAATTTTCTAAGATCTTCCCAATCATCATTTGGTACATAATCGTTAATTTTACAATTAATGTAATCATCTCTCTCATCCCATAAATAGAAAGCTGATGATACCAAAACACAATCTGGCTCATCAAGTAATTTTTTTACTTTTATTTCTAAATTTTTTGATAACCACACATCATCAGCATCTAAAAAACATAAAAAATTTCCCTTAGACATTTTAGCACCGATATTTCTAGTATCAGATACGCCTGTATTATTCTTTTTTATGTAAATTATGCGGGTATCATTAAATTTTTTTACGATATTACTGGTATTATCTGTAGATCCATCATCTACGATGATCAATTCCCAATTTTCATAAGTTTGATCTATCACACTTTGTATAGTTTCAGCTATATACTTTTCACCATTATATACTGGTATTATTATGCTCACTAAAGGATTAGAAATATTTTTATTCATTATATAGATCTCTTAATAAATTAAACTTATTATCTACTGTGTAATTTGTTACTGATTTAGGAGCATTATCCATTAATTTCTCCTTTAAATCATTATTTTCTAATAAAGTTATCAAACCTAAATAAATAGAATCACAATCTTTATAATCCACTACATAAGCATTTTCTAAATGAATCACACACTCATTTGCTATTCCACTACGAGTACATACCATTGGTATACCACCTGCTAAGGCTTCTATGTATACTTGTCCAAAGGCTTCGGAATGATTGTCTATAGGAACGTGTACAAAAACATCAAAAGTTTTAAAAAGAGTAGCCATATCTGGCTCAAAAAAGATTTTTTCATAAGAACCTAATGGCAACTCAGCTAATAATTTGTTTATTTCATTTTCGTAGTCTCCTATAGCATTTGCTAATACTAATTTAGCTTTTGGAAAATCTTTTAACAATCTTTGAAATGCAGGAATAATGTATTGCACCCCTTTCCATTCTGTAAATCTAGAAATAACACCAATTATAGGGCTATAGCCTTCTAAATTATATTTAGATTTCAAATTTTCTATCTTTTCATATGTAACATTATCGAATAGATCATTTGGCAAACCGTGAGGAATAATTTTCACTTTAGAATCAGAAACTTTTTCCCATTTAGTTAAGATCTCTTTTACTATTGGACTAATAGCAACTATATCTGTAGCTAATGAATTGCTAATTTTGTCGTAAATAATAGCATGTTTATGATAAATATGGTGATATGAAGAATGATGACGTGTATATATACGATTTTTGACACCAGCTAGCTTAGCTGCTGGTAAACCAATTAGATTGGCTACTATCAAATGACAATGTACAATATCAGGTTTTATTCTTTTTAATAATTTATAAACACTCTTAAAAGCTGATATATAATCCCTTTTATTTATATATTTTATTCTGTAAACAGGTATACCATAGTCGATCAAAAATTTCTCTAAAAAAGAATCTGATGGATTTAATAAGATAAAATGTAAATCGAAGTATGGCGAAAGATAAGTAGCAGCCCATTCAAATTCAAATGCCTTATCAATGTCCGAAATAATATATACTACTTTTTTTCTCATTAAAAAAAATTAATTATTATAACCTTTATAAATATAAACAGCTAATAATGTATCAATGATTTTAAACATTAAAGGATCAAATTTTTTAGACTGTGAAAAATTATTTACAAAATAAATTAAAATATTTCTAAGAGGCCAAATAATAGTTAAAAGTATTTTTTTTAAATAAGAATACTCCAATATCAATTCATTATCACCTAATGAAACTGCTTGTTTGCGAGTAAAAGCAGATCTATATTTTCTCTCAAGAAATTTATTCAAATCAATATAATCTCTTTCATTATGAAAAACATAAGTATTTGTTAAAATATAAATATCAATATTATTTTTTAAAAGTTTTTCTCTAAAATTATGATCTTCGTAGCCAGCAAAACTAAAATCTTCTGTATAGCCACCGATTTTATTAAATGTAGATTTAGAAATAAAAAAGGTACTACTTATAAACACATCAGTTTTTTGATATTCAACTTTTTTATCAAAGTTACGATTAGTCCATGCTTTGCCTTCGTATTTATCAAATTCATAATATAATAAATATCGACCAAAAGAGTTTTTTTCTAATAAATCATAAACATCGCGGGGATATATCCAATTAAAATTGATAGCAATATTTTCATTTTGTTTAATTAATTTTAAAAATAATTTATAGCCTTTTATAAATGCCTCATAAGAGATTAGAATATCATTATCTAAAAAAAGCAATATATCACCTTTGGCATTATGAGCGCCCATATTTCTAGCAGATGCTACACCCCTACCATCGCAATTGATTATTTTAACATAATCAGGTAAATTAAAAGATATTGGATCTGGATCATTATTGATTACTAATACTTCATAGTCATGATCAAATAAATTAAGGGTTTTATCTAAATATTCTATAGTTTCATAGAATATTTCTACACGTTTTTTAGTGGGCAAAATTATACTTAACATAAACAAAATTACAAAAAAAAATTACAAATTATAGTAATAAAAAATTGTAATTACATAGATGACAAGGTTTACGAATGAGGTCAATAAGAATGCAAGAGGCACCAAAGCACAGGATGCTATAATGTAAAATTTTGAACATCAATAAAAATTTAATTTAGTATAAAAATTCAACCAAAAACGCATCCTAGCTATTTATAAATAGATGTGAGCAAGTTGAAACTATTTTTGTTTTTTTACCAGTTAAAAAAAAATTAATTAGCGGAATAAAACATATTTACATCTCTAATCAGATTATTCAACATTTGTGAGATATTATTAATTTTTTCTATTCTATTTTTTGCTGTTATTTCAGAAATATATTGCAAATCTTTTAGTATTATAATTAATTTTTCTAATCTTGAGCAATATTTGAGACAATCAGAAAGCAATTTAGGATAATCATTAGTATAATATCTCATCACACCTTCTACTATCTTTGAGTGTATAGTATCTACACAATATCTCATTTGACTGACAAAATCATATTCAATATCTATAGGTAACTCACGAGTGAGCTCATAGATATCTTTAGCTAAATCTACGCTATTTTGCCAAATTTGATGATGTTTATGGTTTTTACTATATACACTCAAAATTTATATTTTTATTAATTTTTATCAGGTATATTTTTAATAATCTCCAATAAAAAATCATAAAATTTCTGTACACTAGGTATATTAACACGTTCATCAGGACTATGAGGGGCTACGATAGTGGGACCAAAAGATATCATATCGAGATTAGGATATTTGCTACCAAGAAGTCCACATTCCAGTCCTGCGTGTACAGCTTTTATCACTGGAGTTTTGCCAAATTTTTCTTCATATATTTTTTTAGCTAATCTAAGGATTTCGCTATCAGGATTTGGTTTCCAACCAGGATAAGCACCTGTAAGTGAAACATCTGCATCAGCTAATTCAAAAACACTTTTAATTTTTTCACCTACAGCTTCTTTAGCACTATCAATGCTAGATCTAATAAGGCATTGTATAGATAAAGTATCATCACTAGTTTTGATAACAGCAAGATTATTAGAAGTCTCTACTAAGCCCTCTACTTCTGCACTCATTCTCAAAACGCCATTAGGGCAACCATATATAGCCTTTACAATTTTATCAGCAATATCTTTTTTTATATATCTAGCTGGCAACTGTGTTTCTTTCAAATTGAATTCAAGATTTGGTTCTACTTTGCCAAATTCAATTTGAAAATTTTTATCAAAAACTGATTTAATCTCATATAATTCATTTATTTTATTATCAGGTACTAGGATAATAGCTTTAGCCTCTCTAGGTATGGCATTACGCAATGAGCCACCATCAAAAGATACTAAAAGAGCATCTAAGTGATCAATAATAAATTTTATAAATCTATTGAGAGCTTTGTTTGCATTCAATCTTCCGAGATGAATATCCAATCCGCTGTGTCCACCTTTGAGTCCTTTGATTTCAACTTCAAAAGCTTTATAAGTATCAGGAACAGGCTCATAAGATAAATGAAAAGTTATATTAGCGTCCATACCGCCTGCACAACCAATAAATATTTCACCATCATGTTCACTATCAAGGTTGAGTAAAACATCACCTTTTAAAATATCTGGTTTTAAGCCAAAAGCTCCAGTCATTCCTCTTTCCTCATCGACAGTGAAAAGTCCTTCTATCATACCGGTTTTTATATTTTTATCTGTAAGTACGGCTAAAGCAGCAGCTAAACCAATCCCATTATCAGCACCTAACGTAGTACCATTAGCTCTGACCCATTCACCATCTATTATAGTTTCTATTGGATCTTTTTCAAAATCAAATTGTTTATCTAAGTTTTTTTGTGGTACCATATCCATATGAGCTTGTAGAATAATACCCTTACGATTTTCTAAGCCTGGAGAAGCTGCTCGTCTCATTATTACATTGCCGATATCGTCTACTATAACTTCTAAGTTGTTTTCTTTAGCTACATTTACTAAATATTCTATGATTTTTTCCTCTTTTCCTGATGGACGAGGTATTTGCGTGAGATCATGAAAAAAATGCCACACTCTTTTGGGTTCTAAATCTAAAATTGTTTTCATAATTTTATATTTTTTGTCAAAAATATAAATAAAAAATGAAATAAAATAATTAAAAGTTAAAGTTTATGCTTAATTACAAAACAAAATGAGATACAAATGAAAAAATTATAAAAAGTTATGACCTTATACGATATTAGAGGCAATTTATATTTATAAATGTTTAATAAATCATATGAAATAATTTTAAGTATGATAAAATAGATGTGAGTGGAGGATAATAAAATAAACAAAGATAATTAAGTAATCGGAATTAATAAATGTTTAAGTTTTTCAAGTTTATATGTTAAATAATTTTTATATTTTTACAAAAATTTTTATTCATGAAAAAAATAGTGGAAAACACCAGTAAATACCTTGCTATGAGTAAGGAAGAGAATAAAGAATTCTTAGACAACCTTTATTCTCTAATGAAAAAATTAGAAGCCGATGTAGTCGATTATCAAGGTCTGAAAATACTCAGCGCCCCGCCACTGTGCCCAGACTGTCGTAGCAATCACATTATTAAAAATGGTTTACAAAATGGGATGCAAAACTATCGCTGCAAAGATTGTGGCAGACAGTTTAGAGTTACCACAGGTACTTTTGTTTACAGGTTACAAAAGAAAGAGAAAATGCTCGACTACATCAGATGTATGGTAGCAGGCAAAAGTCTCAGAGCTTGTGCTAAAGAAGTGGGCATCAGCCTACCAACAAGCTTCGCTTGGCGACACAAGATATTGGCAGCTCTACAAAGTTTCGAAGATAATATAAATTTTTTCGGAGTAGTAGAGATGGATGAAC